>NZ_JACSMU010000006.1:0-159630 GCF_018618855.1 Exiguobacterium sp. s166
CCGGCTGCATATTGTTGGAATGTTTTATAGACGTCGGCTTCATGGGCACGGAGGACTTCTTCCGCTGCTGCCTTCGGCAGTTTACCTTCTGTTGCTGTATCAAGGAAGCTCGAGAGATCCTGGACGAACTCTTCTGTTTCCACTTTTGACGCGTTGATGCCGTCCTGGTCGTCCGCTTTCACGGCTTTGACGAGATCCGTTGTGTATTTGTTGTGATCAACGAAGATTTTTTCGAATTGTTTTGCGCCTTCGTCGCCGTAGACAGAAGCAATCGCCGGTGTCATGTCGAGTGCGTTCTGTTTAAGTGCTGCTTCATAATACTTCGCATCTTTTGATCCGTCATATTGTTTTTTCATGTCCATGACGGCAAGCACAAAGTGCTCAGAGAGTAACTGATCGAGTGTCGCACGGAGGTCAGCGGCTTTTGTTTTGACCGTGACGTTCTTCGCGCTCTCCTCATGTTTCATGTCGTCTCCGCCACCGGAAGCGAATGCTGCCGTTCCGGGTAATACGAGTGCTGCTGCCATTGCTGTTGCTGCGAATTTTTTCGTGTTTTTCATCTTGTCTCATCCTCTCAAATTTGGGTGTTGTTTTTGTATATTTGGTAGTTGTTGTCTGCATCGTTCTGAACAGCATACGCGCCCGGATTGGAATTGGATTTAAAAAAGATTAAAAAATATGAAAAAAATTCAAAATCATTTAACTAACTTGCAAAGAAACTAAGTGTTTTCCTATTATATGTACGAAATCATTGTGTGGAATTTAACGAATCAACTACTTAATTAACACGCAGAGATATCACCGGATTGGCAAAAAATCGCCATAGTGTCAGCGGTCTGGGAATTGTGTAACCGCTTATACTTAATGAGCGTTCACAAGCTGGACATATTTTTCGCGGATGTACGGCAAACTGAAATCACTGAAGGAGTGGGGAGAGAAAAGAAAACGTAGAATAAGACAGCAGACTCATGACAACACGTGTGCCATCATAACTCATCCTACATACTGTCATGAGAACATCTACTTAACGGAGAAGCGGGGATTAAACATGAATCAACTCGAGACGAGGGGAACAGAACAAAAAACGGAAAACCGTTCCGCGTCATCATTTTACCGGACGGTTTGGCGCTGGCATTTTTATGCCGGACTGATTTTTGCACCATTTCTCGTCATGCTTGCCGTGACGGGATCGATTTACTTATTCAAACCACAAATCGAGAATGTTTTATATCAGAAGTATTATGAAGTGACACCGCAAGAAAACCGGATTTCAGCGACGGCACAAATCAATGCTGTCAAAGCAAACTATCCGGACGCAAGTATTACGAAGTACCGTCCCGGAGAAACCGATGCGCGGTCGAGTGAAGTGAAGATTGCGACGGCAGAGGCCTCGTCGACGGTCTTCATCAATCCGTATACAGGGAAAATCATCGGTGAACTGGCGGATGATGACCGGATCATGAATAAAATCGAAGAAATCCACGGCGAACTGATGGCCGGGACGATTGGGGATCGGATTGTCGAACTTGTTGCCTGTTGGGCGATTGTCTTAATCGTAACGGGGCTATTTTTGTGGTTCCCGCGTAAAAAATCAACAGGGTGGTCCGGTGTCTTGATTCCACGACTGCGCCAAGGGAAAAAAATCTTCCGGCGTGATTTGCATGCTGTACCGGCATTTTGGATTACAGCCGGGATGTTATTCCTGATTTTGACGGGATTGCCGTGGTCCGGTTTTTGGGGGACGAGTTTTCAATCTGTCGCTACAAACCAAGGGCTTGGTTATCCGCCATCCATTTGGGGAGGCGAGGCACCGGTGTCAGCTGTTCAAACAAAAGATGTCGCAGAAGTCCCATGGGCAGCCGAAACACTCGACGTGCCGAAATCAAACGTCGAAGGGCTTTTACCGGCGTCGATTGACGATATCGTGTCGATTGCGAAACAAAAAGGTATGGATCCAAGTTATGCCATCAGTATTCCAAGTGATCCGACAGGCGTCTATACGCTGTCGGCGTATCCTGCGAAAGCAGAAAAGGAAGCCACAATCCACCTTGATCAATATTCCGGAGCCGTCTTGGCAGATTATCGTTTTGATAACTATGGTCTTGTCGGTAAAGCGGTTGCGCTCGGGATTACTTTGCACAAAGGAACGGAATTTGGTCTGATCAATCAATTGATCAGTTTAGCGATTTGTCTCGGAATCATCCTCGTCGCGGTCAGCGGATTCTATTTATGGTTGAAACGGAAACCGGGCAAAGGGATGGGCGCACCAAAAGGACCGCCGGCGAAATCAATCAAGTGGTTTATTCTCGTTTTGATTGCGCTTGGCATACTGTTCCCGCTGGTCGGTCTGTCGTTAATCGTTGTCTGGCTGGCCGATTTCTTCATCATCCGACGGATTCCGGCTGTAAGGAGGTTTTTGAATGCGTAAGTCAATCAAAGGCATTTTACTAAGTGGACTGATTGTGACAAGTAGCGGTCTTGCAGGGTGTGCGGTCACATCGGACGCGGCCCAGCAATACGCTGTTGCCATCCCTTTATCGGTAAAATTTGAAATGCCGAAAGTACTGAAAGCCGATCAGGAGAAACAGTACCGATTCGGAGCGACACTTTGGCAGAATCAAAAAGCAGTTAAAGAAGCGGAGTATGTCCATTTTGAAATCTGGAAAGCAGATGGAACACTTCAGTACAGTATGGAACCGGCAGATGAAACGAAACCGGGAGTTTATTCGATTGAGAAGAAATTGCCAAAGGAAGGTCTGTATTACATCAAGGTTCATGCCAGCAGTAACGGTGCGATGATTATGCCGACACAACAATTCATTGTCGGTCAACTGTCCGCCAACGATTTAAAAATCTTACAGGGCGGTGCCAAACCTGCCGGTGGAAGCAGTGGGCATCATCATTAAAAAATAAGACAGCAAAACAGGACGATGGATAAAAATCCGTCGTCCTGTTTTCATGTGCAATGGATTAAATTAATCATCATCTCCATGAGGTCCGTGGTCATCCCCTTGATCGTCTGAATCATCCGACTCGTCGTCATCTCCAGAATCATCTGATTGTCCATCATCATCCGAGGATTCATCTTCTGATTCCATTTCGTGTCCATTCATGAATTTGACTTCGACTTGAAGACTTTTGATGGGCGTCTGAAGCTGTAAGGCTTGAGTGACCTGTACTAAAAGTTCTTCTTTTGTCATCGAGGCAGTAAGCGTTAACCGTTCGCGTAAAGTGGCACTATCTTTGATGCCGATTTCATCCTTGACGCGTAATTCGTTCCGGCGATGTTCACTGCTGTAGCGCCATTCGAATTTTTGTTTGTTCGTATCAGTCAACTTGATCATTATTCGTTTGATTTCCTGACTGTTTTGGATGCCGTCCTGATCTGCATCTTCCTGACCATCGCGAACACCGTCATGATCACTGTCGGCATGCGTCGGATCTGATCCCAGTTCGAATTCGTCCTCGTTATTCAGTTGATCTTTGTCTCGATCTTCTTCCCCGTCCTTTAGACCATCCCGATCAGAATCAGCTTGGATCGGTTGTGTGCCGACAATAAATTCTTCTTTCGTCGTCAGGCTGTCAGCATCTTGATCTTCTGCCGCATCGGAAATCCCGTCTTGATCCGTATCTTTTTTCAAGGGATTAAGCTTGGCAAGATACTCCTGTTGATTCGTCACGCGATCACGGTCCGCATCTTCTTGCCCGTCAGCCAGCCGGTCATCGTCTGTGTCTTTTTTGGTCGGATTCAACTGCAATTGATACTCTTGGAGATTGGTCAGCCGATCACGGTCACGATCAGCCGTCGCTACGGTTTTTCCATACCCTAAATGATGCTTACGCTGCCAGGAATCCGGAATCTTGTTTTGATCCCGATCGACTTGAGTCACTGCCTTTTTCTTTGGTTTTGTCTTGGCGTCGACCGATACGACCGACTGGGAGAGACAGACGGAGGCGAGTAACGCTCCAATGATGATTCGTTTCATACGTTCACTCCTGTTCCTGATGAAAAATAGTTTAAAAAGCGATCTTAAGAAGAGTTTAATCAAATTGTTCTAACATAAGGACGCACTTTCGAAAAACGAGTCAGTAAAAAACAAAATAGTTAAAGAGAGGAGCTGTCAAAACGCCTTACATTTTTCCGGGAAAAATATTTTAAATAAAAAATGTAAAAAAATAAAACTATTTGTGAACTGCTTACGTTATCTATGTGTAGTTCAAAAAAACAAAGGGGTGTTCATAAGATGAAGATGAAAAAGTCGTATCTCGCCGTCCCACTCAGTGCCGCATTATTGATTCCAGCAGCAGGCGTCAGTGCCCATGGTCATGAAGATCATAGCAAGATGTCCCACAGCTCGGGCAAAGTATCGCTAGATGTCTCGTCTCCCGCATCGGATTTGCGAGCGACGCTCGATCAACTTTTATCTGAACATGCGTATTTAGCAGTCGTCACCATGCAAAAAGGCATTGACGGCAAAAAAGATTTTGATCAAGCAGCCGCTGCGTTAAATCAAAATACAGATGATTTATCGGCAGCAGTCGGATCCGTCTACGGAGATGAAGCCGGCGAAGCGTTCAAAAAGATTTGGTCAAGTCATATCGGCTATTTCGTGGATTACGTGAAAGCAACAGGCGCCAAAGATGAGGATGCTAAACAAAAAGCATTAAAAGAACTGGATGAGTACCGCGTTGAACAGGCCGCTTTCCTTGATAAAGCAACAGAAGGACGCTTAAAAGCAGCAGATTTGGAAGCCGGATTAAAAGTCCACATTACGCAATTGTTGACCTCATTCGACAGTTACGTCGCCGGTGATTATGACGCCGCCTACAGCAACATGCGAAAAGCGATCGAGCATATGTACATGGTCGGAGAAGGATTATCGGGCGCCATCGTTACGCAGTATCCGGATAAATTCAAAAATACAAAAGTCGATACACCGGCTGCTGACCTCCGTGCCGGACTGAACCGGAACTTCTCGGAACATGCGGCACTCGCCGTCCTCGCGATGCAAAAAGGAATCGACGGTGCGAAGGACTTTGATGCGGCAGCAGGTGCATTAAATGAAAATACAGAAGATTTATCAGCTTCAATCGGCTCGGTCTATGGCAGTGAAGCCGCCCAACAATTCAAGAAAATCTGGTCGAGTCACATCGGCTACTTTGTAGATTACGTGAAAGCGACAGGTGCGAAAGATGATCAGGCACGTGACATGGCCGTAAAAGAACTGGATGAATACCGTGTCGAACAAGCTGCTTTCCTTGATGCCGCTACAGAAGGGCGTTTGAAATCAAAAGACTTGGAAGAAGGACTGAAGGTCCACATCGATCAATTGTTACTGGCCTTTAACAGCTACAATGAAAAAGACTACGACAAAACGTACCCGGCGATCCGTGAAGCCTACGGTCACATGTACGGTGTCGGTGAAGGAACAGCGACGGCAATCGTCGATCAGTTCCCGGATAAATTTAAAGGCGCACCGGCCGGTATGCCGAACACCGGTCTTGGTGGAACGGCTGAATCACAATCATCCACATCAAACGGCATCCTTTGGTCATTACTTGGAATCGCAGCCGCTTCGATCCTCGGATTCTTCGGACTTCGTGGACGTCGCTCACAACAATAATCGGACAACCGAACCCGCTGGAAACAGCGGGTCTTTTTCTACACATTTTACGCTTGAAGGAGGAGTTTACGATGAAGGTCAAATGGCTTGTACTGTTTATTCTGGTCTTATCCGTCGTTCAGCCGTTTTCGGTCTCGGCTCACACGAGTCTAAAGAATTCAAATCCTGCAGAAGGCGAAGTCATCAAAGGGGACTTAACGAAAATTCGTTTGAATTTCGATACGGCGATCGAGAAAACCAGTACGGTCGAACTGAAAACAGTTCAAGGTGACGTAGTTTTACTTGAGAAGCCCCTGATCATCGGCAATGAATGGAGTGCGGTCGTTCAACAAAAACTTGAGAACGGAACATATCTCATCCGCTGGAAATTGATTTCGGAAGACGGACATCCGGTCGAAGGCACGATTCGTTTCAACGTAAAAGCAGCCGTTGCGTCAAGCGATGCTACTGAAGGTCAAGATGCGGAAGCGGCAAAAGTGGAACCGCAACAAGCAAGCATCGTTCCGACCGAATCGGCCGAAACCGTCGAACCGGGATTGTTCCCGACCTTCTTACCCTGGATTGTGGCAGTCCTTGTACTCGCAATCGTCATCACGTTCTTCCTGCTCCGTCGTCAAAAACGATCATGAGTGGCATCATCAGTGAACTGCTCATTTATATCGGCGGGGCACTTTGGGCAGGGCGGCTGCTGCTTCTGTTTGTGGCGGAAGATAAGAAACCGACAATCGGTCAATTAGACGGTCTTGCGTGTGCCGCTCTCGTCAGCATCGTAGTCGGTTCGGTCCTTCCGTTGTGGCGTGTAGTTTCTTATTTTCAGCAGGAAATGGACTTATCATTCCGTGAAGCATTACGGGCGAGTCTGTTTGATGTCCGGATCGGTACGTATTTTTTACTCGTCTACTTTACGGCATTGTGTGCCGCAATTCTGATTCTGACGGCACGGATTCGTCCGGCGATCCGCTGGTTCCTGCTTCTGCTGACGATTCCGCTATTCCTCGGAATCGCAGGGACGAGTCATGCAGCTGCCAAACAGGGTCTATACGGATTGTTGCTACAGGGCGGTCATTTTAGTTTAATGGCATTTTGGACGGGTATCGTGGTCGTCATCGGTTGGTGTGCCCGGGATTCCAAACACTGGTTATCGTTTTTGCGCTGGTTCAGTCCGTTCGCCCAACTGACATTTTTTGGTGTCATCGTGACCGGATTTTTCCTGATGCGTCAAAGCGTTCCGTTAAGCGAGTACCGCAATGCCTGGAACGTCCCGTATGGCCAGGCCTTGCTGTGGAAACACCTGTTGTTAATTCCTTTGCTTGGTTATGCATTCATTAACGGGACACTCGTCAAACGGTGGTTACAGAAGGAACCGGCCTTTGATCCGCGGCGTGGTCTGCGTTTTGAGAGTCTGATTCTCGGTTGTATCTTTTTTGCGACAGCGACCCTGAGTAATCTGGAACCGCCGGATCTGAACACTCTTGGAGCAGTCAAGCCGATTCTTTGGTCGAACATCGTTCTTCTCTTAACAGGTGATGGAAGTATCGGACTGTTGCTGTTGGCCTATCAGAAACGCCTGCCGTTCCTGCTCGGCAGTCTGTTCAGTCTTCTTGGCGTCAGTCTCATCTATATCGGATTGTTATATACGCTTTAGCACAGTCACCTTCGGAATCCGGAAATGGTGGCTTTGTTGCGTCCGGAGAAGTGACAGAGCGATCATTTTAAAAATTAAAAGATAGTTTTTCTGAAGAAAATATCCATGCCTGATTTTCGGCGACATGCAGGAGTGGAAACTCGGTATACTGAGGAAAAGAAGGGGAGGGACACGTGATGAATACCTTACCGGAAACGGATTATTATGAAGCGCTCGTCCGTCGTGATGCCTCGTACGAGGGGACATTTTTTGTCGGGGTCAAGACGACGGGAATTTTTTGCCGGCCGACTTGTCCGGCACGGAAACCGAAGCAACAGAACTGCGAATTTTTTGAGACGGCGAAAGAGGCATTACTCGCCTCGTACCGGCCGTGTTTACGCTGTAAACCGCTCGCTTACCCGGGGGACAGTGACGTCATCACCCGGCTGATTGCAGCCGTCGAAGCCAATCCTGAGAAACGGTTCAAAGATGCCGACTTCCGGGAACTGGGACTTGATGCCTCGACCGCCCGGCGGCAGTTTAAGAAACGGTTCGGGATGACGTTCGTTGAATATGCCCGTTCCCGCCGGATGGGACTGGCGATGAAGGAAATCCGCAAAGGACAACCGGTCATCGAAGCCCAGTTGGCGAGTGGTTATGAATCAAGCAGCGGCTTCCGCGATGCCTTTGCCCGTATTCTAGGGGCAACTCCTAAACGGTGGAGCGGAGCATATCTGCAGGCAAAATGGCTCGACACGCCGCTCGGACCGATGCTGGCGATTGCCGACGAACAAGGACTGCACTTACTCGAGTTTGTCGATCGTCGCGGACTCGAACGTGAAGTGGAACGATTGCGACTGGCAGCCCGTGCTGTAATCGTTCCCGGTGAAGCGCCAATCTTCGAGCAGGTAACAGTTCAACTGGAAGCATATTTTGCCGGCGAACGTGACCGGTTCGACCTTCCGCTTGTTTTGTACGGGACGCCGTTTCAGAGACAGGTCTGGGAACAGTTGCAACAGATTCCTACGGGTGAGACGATTTCCTATCAGGAACTTGCCGTCCGCGTCGGAAATCCGGCTGCTGTCCGTGCTGTCGCCCGGGCAAACGGCGCCAATCAACTGGCGATTTTGATTCCCTGTCACCGGGTGATTCGTCTGACCGGAGATCTCGGTGGATATGCCGGCGGCTTGGCACGAAAAGCGGCCTTATTAAAATTAGAACGGACGAAGAGAGGATTGAATCACGTATGAGTTTGATTAAAGATGTGTTTACGGATGACTGGCTGAATCGATTGGGGAAAGCGGTGCAGGCACCGGACTTTAAAGACGTCGTTCAACAAGGGGACTGGGAGGAGCTGGCGTTTAAACAACGGGTCCGCCGGATTGCGACTGAGCTTAACCGTTATTTACCGGCTGACTTTGAGCAGGCGGCGACGCACCTCGAAACGATTGCCCTGGAGTTTCCGGGGTTGCCGGGCATCGTTTTTCCGGACTATATCGAAGTCTATGCGCCGGGTGACGCCTGGGACCGGGCAATGTTAGCACTGGAACGGTTGACCCGGCACTCGACATCGGAATTCGCTGTCCGCCGTTTTCTGCTGGCGGATCAAAAACGATTTTTAGAGGTCGCGACGCAATGGAGTCAATCGAATGACGAGCACATCCGGCGCTTGGCGTCAGAAGGAACCCGTCCGCGTTTACCGTGGGGGCAGATGATTCCATCGCTGATTGCGGATCCTCGACCGGTCTTGCCGATTCTCGATGCACTGCTCGAAGACGATGCGTTATATGTCCGGAAAAGTGTTGCCAATCACTTGAATGATATCGCGAAGACTCATCCGGAACTCGTCATTGAACGATTGGAGCGGCTTGGAACGCATCCGCATACGGACTGGATTTTACGCCACGCGTCACGAACTCTGTTGAAACAAGGCCACCGGGATGTCTTAAAAGCCTTTGGACTCGTTACGCGGGGAACTGTGACGGTCGACGAACTGACGGTCACACCGACACTGGCAATTGGCGGAGAACTGGCTTTTTCCTTTCACGTGACGACGACCGAACCGCAAGTGCTGCGGATTGAATATGTGATCGACTACGTCAAAAAACGGGGGACGAGTCAAAAAGTCTTCCGGATCAGCGAACGGCAGGTGACGGGACGGGAGACGTTTGCGAAACGGCAGTCGTTCCGGAACTTGACGACGCGCGTTCATTATCCGGGAACACATCAATTAACGATTTTAATTAACGGAGAAGCCTATGCGACGACGGAGTTTGATGTCACGAAGGAGGAAACAACATGAACGGTCGCCATCCGGACTTTACGACATCCCGGTTATCGATTACAGCTACGGATACTGCCGACGGATGTATCTGGGTACTGAAGAAAAGAGAGAACGAACAGGTTGCTCTGATTCAATTAACCGGTCAGCAACTCAGTTACGACGCAATTGATCCGACCGATCGAGCCGGATACATCGAAGAAGCATTGACGGTCATCCTTTCGTATCTGGCGCGGACGCTGTTGTTGCCGTTCGTGACCGGACGGGATGGAGAAGCGGAGGTATGGCTCCAAAATGAATTTTATGCGGACGGACCGGTTTTTCGGCGTGACTTGACGCATTAAACGATAAAAAAGAATCGTCTCATCAAAAAACGCGCTTCTGATGAGACGATTTTTTGTATTCAGATTAAGGTTCTGAAATCCCGTTTGCGAGTAACAGCAAAAAGGTGATGACGGATAACGACAGTAAAAAGGCAATGTTCGCTAAGATGCTAAACCATTTGACGTAGCTGTTCTCCGATCGAAGCCCAAGCACCAGTGAAACGATGTATCCGATTCCGACCAGGAGGTTGAGTCCGATCGGTACCCACAGGCTGAGATTCGGGAAAAACCGTCCACTCAGCAGGTAGGAAGTCAGAATATTGAACAGAAGCAAACCAAGCGTCAAGAAAACCGGCAAATACGTCTGCTTGGACTGGGTCATTGTTCGACCAAACGTGTCGACCAGTTGAAGTGTCGGCAAATGGCGTCGGCACTATCGGCGGCTGATCGTCCCTCGGTATCGAGCCTTAAGTAATTCGGATACGGCAACTCTCCCGGGAGTGAGTGCGTCCGGTATTGTTCAGCTGTTTCGAGCAAGTTCGCTTCCGACGCGGCAATATCCCGTTTCGTAAACTTATGTAGTAAGCGGTTTTCCGTCTGATTCCGGGCAAGACGGGTCGACAGGGCAGCTTCAAGTTCAATGATGAAGACCTCGGCACCGGCTTCTTCAAACAGTTGAACGGTCTTTTCGATGAATTCGATACCTCCGCCTTCGACGCCGAACAGGCACAAAAATGTAAAGATCACCCCTTCGAGATCACTGACGGCCATCTCTTTAAACATCTCCCGCCGGATCAAGTCCTTCAGCTTATGGTGCGCCGGCTTCGTAAAGTCAAAGTACGGATGCAACAGGTCAATCGTCTGATGGTTATGGAATAATTTCATGCTCGTTTTTTGTTCGAGTTCCTGACCAATCGTCATCTTGCCGACGGCTTGCGGACCAAGTAACATCACAAACTTCATCCCTGACACCTCTTCCTTTTTTTGTTAATACTAGCACAGAAATCCGGAGTGTTCCTATTAGAACGTTTGTTCGTAAAATGATATAATGGCAATAGGAAATGTTGCTGTTTTTTCGACCGAATGGAGGTCATTGATTATATGGAACACTGGAAGATGGTAGACGGTTATGAAGGGATGTATCAAGTTTCAACAGCGGGGAATGTCCGCTCGCTCGACCGGATCATCGAGACGAGTCGTGGTGTTAAACAACGGCGACATGGCGTTGTCTTGCGACCGCGGATCAATCAGGAAGGCTACCGGAAAGTGACGTTGTACAAACAAGGACGGGGAGAACGGTTTTATGTTGCCGAGCTTGTCGCCAAGGCGTTTCTCGATTCCGAGGCCGTGCACGACCGGATTATCCGGGCGGACGGTGATCGTCTAAACGATCAGATCGATAATCTGACCGTCAAACCGTCTGTGAGTCAAGCGTATGCGTCGCTCCTCGACGAGTTCGACTTGTTATTGACGCAACATATCGAATTGTCGCCGCGGCAGATTCGGGACATTCGCTACCGCTATCAAGCAGGACAGTCGATTCGCCGGTTAGCGATGGCGTATCAGATGACGGAAAACCGGATCCGTAACATCATCGATAAGAAGGAAGCCCAGTATATTAGTTAAACAAAAAACAGACCCTGTGCTTTTGGCACGGGGTCTGTTCGTCTTTACTGGGACGGACCGACAATCGTCCTGTTAAGAGACTCAATTTGTTCACCGATGATGTGACCGTGCTGTTTCAGTTCCTGTTGCCGGGTAATGTTGGCCTGAATATTTGCTTCGAGTGATTGGCTGTAGTGGGTCAGCTCAAGCAGAATCGTTTCAATCAGTTGGAAGTGTTGCCGAATCTGCGGCTGTACCGAATAGACGAGCGTACGGTCCGTCTCGACCTGGACGAGCGCGGCTTCAATCTGTTGGGCATGATCAAGGACGGAAGCAATCCGTCGGGTGCTCTGTTCAAGCTGTTCGTGTGTCGTCTCGATTTGGGTCGTCATCTGGACAACATCTTGTTCGATCTGCCCGATGCTGGCCGTCAAATCCCGGTTCGCCTGGTTGATGTGATCGATACTTCGTTTGATGTCGAGCGCAAGTGACTCGACTTCCTTGGCGACGATGACGAAACCGCGCCCTTCTTCGCCTGCTCGTGTTGCTTCAATCAAGGCATTCAGCGATAAGCGGCGTGTCGCTTCCGCCACCTGTTGGATGTAGCGGATCGAGGCATGCATTTGTTGATTGCGTTCGGTCGCTTCTTCCAGTGACTGTGACGTGTTGACAGACAGGGTCCGTAATAACGTTGTATCCTGTTGCAATGAGTCGAGGATTCGATGACTCGTCGTCGCTTCGTCATTAAAGGAGCTGACCCGTTGATGGCTCGTTTGGATCGACTCGTCCATCGTCGCGAGTGCTTCAATCGAGGTCGTCAACAGTTGCCCGGATTCCGTGATGATTTGTTCCATCTGCGTCGACTGGTCCGTCAACGACGTCGCCACTTGATGGACGTCAACGATAGATTCATCAATCGATGCGAGTTGGGACGAAAAACCGGGTTGAGTTGCCTCCAGTCGTTCGCTCGCAATTGCGATTTCTTGCGTCAAGTTCCCGACTTGCTGCATCAGTTGGTTGTATTGAAACGTCAATTGCTGTAATTCAAACGTCGTCGTTTTGATGCTGATCGGCTGATAGGTCCGCCGTGCATATGCCTCTTCAATCTTTAAGGACAAGACCGACAGCGGAGCCAGTTGTTTTTTGATTCGGGCACGAATCAACAGACTGACAAAAGAGAGGACGACAATTCCGAGAAGTCCGAGCTTCAAGGCCAGTGCCTTGGCAGGTGCGACCAACCGTTCCTGATCGACCGATAAGAATAGGACATCATTTACTTCCGGAATCGACATGGCGAGAACGAACCGGTCGTTGCTCGTAAACGTCGTCACCCGTGTTTGCTTCAATTGTTGCGTCACGTCTTTTTTTTGTTGTGCCGTCAACGCCAACGGTTGGATAGCTACGTTTTTAGTTGCGAGCGACTGAATGGCCGCATCGTACTCGTCCCGTGCCATATCGGCGAGCTGTTGATTTTTTAATCGTTTGATGGCGCGTGTCCGTTCCTGTTCATCTTCCGGATACGCCAAGTAGATGGAGCGGATATTGGCATCAAGCATTGTCATTTCGCGTTCAAGCCGTTCGCTGACGGACTTCGTCGATGCGCGGTAGAGTTCTTCAACGCTTAAAGCACTGATCAGTAACAGTCCCGCCGCGACGATCGGGATCAGCCAGTTGTTTAATTGTTGGGCCAAGAGTCTTTTTTTCTGTGTAGGTTGCTTCATTTGTTTTATCGCCTCCATGCTTCCTATCGGAAAGGAATGAGGCATAATTTATGAAGGCAACGTAGCATTCTTGTAAAGGTTCAGCGCACAAAAAAGGACATCCGAGGATGTCCACTGTCAGCTGGCATGCGGCAGGTAAGTCGAGACGAAACTGGTCGTCATCTGCAGGAGCTGTTGTGTTTCTTCTTTTGGTTCTGACGTGACATAAATAATCAGGGCAGCGGCGACGGCGACAAAAATGATAATGACAAGAATGACGAAGAACGGCATCTTGCTTTTCTTTTTTTCCTCTTTCATATCCATGATGCGATTACCCCCTTATGAAGTAGAAACGGTCTCTTTGAAGTGATTCCCTGATGAAAAAAATGGAAACCTGTTAAGCTACTTGAAACAGGTAAGAAACAGTCCGATAAAGAACTATAACGTATAAGGAATTTGTTTTACGTAAGGAGCGTACAGCATGTTGAGTCAGTTTAATCAGTTTCTGTTAAATTTTTCGTTATTGATCACCTCACTGTTATTTGCCTTTTTACCATTACGCCATGTCAAACGAATTTCACCGGCTTCACCGGTCAAGCTTCGTATTTTGGTCGGATTCATTGCCGGATTTATCAGTGTATTGCTTGTCCTCAACAGCATTACGTATGATGGCGCCAAAATTGATTTACGGCTTGTCGCGCTTGTCACGGCGTTTTATTACGGGGGGTGGGTCAGTGGCGGCATTACGACGCTCGCGATTATTGGCGCCCGGTTTGCCGTTACGCCGCCGGGGGCTTACGAAGGGTTGCTCCTGACCGGTTTAATTTGTATCGCTTTACTTATCACGGCAAGCATTTACCGTCGATTTGCGTCGCATACACTCAAAGATTATTTAGTCTTGATCGGTATTGGGATTGGCTACAGTTTACCTGCTCTTTATCTATTAACGGAGACGTTTAACCGGTTTCTTGAAATCGCCTTGGTCTACATCATTTTCATGTTATTGGGCGGCTACGTGACGTATCGTTTCCTGCAGGAACTACGGAAACATTTCCAGTTCGTTCAGATGCAACAGGAACTTGCTTTGACGGATGGCCTGACAAATCTTTCCAACCGGCGGAAACTGGATGAGACACTGTCTCACTATGACAAACATGGATTTGCGTTTTCCGTTCTGATTGTCGACATCGACTTTTTTAAATCGGTGAACGATACGTACGGACATGACGGGGGTGACGTCGTCTTGCGTCAACTGAGTCATCTGTTGCAACACTGTAGTCCCGACGAAGCCGTTGTGGGACGTTACGGCGGCGAAGAGTTTGTTGTCCTGTTACCGGACACACCGCTTAAAGAAGCCGTTCGGCTTGGCGAAACAATCCGTTTGGCCTGTGCCGATCAGCATTTTGTCTTCAGTACGTATCCGGCGTTTCATGTCACGTTATCGATTGGTGCAGCATCGTCGGATCAGGCGGACACATCGTTTGAAGTCGTTCAAAAAGCCGATCAGGCATTGTATCAAGCGAAACAGACGGGACGGAATAAGGTCGTCGCGCATAGCGAAGAAAACTAAACAAACAGGCGGGCTCCTCGGAGTCCGCCTGTTTGTGCTGAGCTAAGAATTATTCACCGACCATGCCGTCATGGTCATTGTCCCGCATGTACGGATAGAGCCAATGGTCATCTGTAATCGGCATAGCGAAACCGGCGTCCTTCGCCTCTTGGATTGTAACTTGTCCGTTGCCGTCGGTGTCGACGGTTGAGACGTCACCCGTTGTGTCGGAAGCTGGTTCCGGATCGGCAGGGGCTTGTGTCGGTTCTTCTTTGTCTTCAGTCAGACCGAGTTCGGCATTGACTTCATCTGGATTGACGTTGTCGAAGTCGTCGACGATTTTATTTCCTCGTAGCGTATACGTATAGTGATAATGCGACGGGATTTGTGTCGTCGTATCGGGATACGTAATGGTCGCTTCGAAGTCCGTTACGTCACCGGCTTTGCGGATATTGTTTTCCATATAGGCCTGATCCCCGTGCCGGTTGAGGGTACTGTCCTGCGGCGTGATGTTATAGGCGTTCGAGACTCCGCCAAGCGAATCGGCAATGACATGACCTTCATCAAGCTGCGGGCTCTCGACACCCGGAACCTTCGCTTCGTCCGAATAATAGCGACCGGATGACGTCGTTTCCTCGGTATCATTTTGTAAAATGATTTTTTTCGCAATCACTTTAACGAGTTGGGCATGTTCGTTCGTAAAGGCCCAATATTTCCGGTCCCCGAATCCGATATTGACGACAGCATTCGGTTCCCGGTCACCGGACAGGTCGCCCCCGTCGACGTTCAGTTTTGTATAGCCGGAAAAAACGGAGTTCTTCGAAGACTTGGCTGTTGCCTCAGCAGTGACTGTTTCAGTTTTCGCCGGTTTTTTCGTAACGGGTTTCTCAGACGTTTGGTCTGATTTGACCGATTTGGTTTCTGTTTCTGCCTGCTTCGGTGAATCCTTCTGAATGGTTGATTGTTCGGTCTTCGGTTCTTGCGAAGCTGTTTCTTCACCGGCACATCCCGTTAAGAGAAGGGTAGCCAGTGGTAACGCAAAGTAAGTAAAGGATAGTTTCATAGGTAGACTCCTTAAATGACATGACATACTTGTTCATTTTAGGAATCTTTTATCCTGAATACAAGCTGATTTTAAATATCTAACTAGATGATATAGATAGTGTCAGGTAATTTATCAAAAATAGTCTTTCAAGAGACGGTTATTTTACAACAAAAAAACACGCCACTCAAAAGTGACGTGTCCGAGCCGGTGACTCGAATTAAAATCGCGCAGTTCTATAGGAATAACTGTTTTTAAGAGGAAATCAATTGCGGGAAAATCTGATACCGTTCAAAATCAGCGAGGATATTGGGTGCAATCTGTTGGCGCAGTGTCGATTCATCTGCCCAGATGTAGGCGTCGTGCTCGTCGGACAATTCGACGGTCCGGGTCGTAGCGGTGCAGAAGTAGACCAGCAAAATGACTTGGCGGTCCGGATGTGTCATGAGACTCGAAGCATACGCAATTCGATCGACGGTGATCATTAACCCTGTCTCTTCCTGGATTTCCCGAATCAGGCTGTCTTCCGGCAGCTCACCGAAATCGATTTTTCCCCCCGGACATTCCCACGTTCCGCCACCGGAGTCGGCAGCGGCGCGTTGAACAATTAAACTGTGAGTGCCGTATTGAACGATTCCTTTGACGGCAGTTACGATGGTCGGCATGACATCTCTTCCTTTCTTTGCAGGAGGACGGGTGAAGGTCCTTCCTGTTGGACCAGTTGATTGTTCTTCAGATGAATCCCGGCTCGTTCCGGTAAGCCGTAACCGAAGGCGCTGTTTGTTGAACGGAACGCTTGCCGTAAGTTTGCCTCTTCCTGCCACGCGTCGTAATGGACGGAAACTACAGCATACGTAAGCAGTCCGAGCCCGTTCAAGACAAGTGCGTTGCCGTCCCGTTGATCAATCGCAGGAATCCGGCATTCGTCCGGTGTCAGTAAGGCACCAGCGGAAAATCCGGCAACCGGAATACCCTGTTGATAGCGTTCCTGAATGAGGGTGCCGATTGGCGTGTCGACGATGAACTGTTGGTAACGCTCCGTTTCACCGCCCGAGATGACGATACCGGCACTTGCTGCAAGCTGGGCAAGTTGTTCGTCTGTCGGACTATTCGATAACGGCAGGTGGAAAAAATCTGCCGCACCACATGCTGTTAACGCATCCGTATAAATCCGGGCATAATCTGCCCAGGACGAGCCGGCACGCGGGACATAGAGTAATACAATCGGTCCTGTCCCGTTCAAACATGAGACGAACGTTTTACAGAGTCCGGATGTAAACGGGGGACCGCCGCCAAATAAAAAAAGCTGTTGATTGATCATGAATGCTACCTCCTTGCTAAAATCATTCTTTTATCCTAAAAGAAAATTCAAAACAAAGGTACCTTAATCTTTTTTGGGATAGGTAGAAAACGGAAAATGAATTATACTGGGAATACTAGGGAGAGTTCGAAAAGGAGTGACATGAGATGGAGACCATACAACTGGAGCGAATGATGTACCGGGAATCCGGCATGGGTGAGGAACAAACATTTTTATGGACAAAAGCGACACGAGAACTACGGTTGGAAGACATGAGGAACAAAGAAAAAAGTGAACAGAGTCGTATCCTGTCGCAGTCGGAGCAAACGGAGCTGGAACAACGTTTTCGTCAGGCGGACGTCATCCACTGGGAACAGGTCTATACGACGGAATGGTTGATTCTCGACGGGACACACTGGGAAATCCGTTGGAGCGAATCAGACAGGAACAGAACGTCTCAAGGTAGTAATGCGTACCCGGACGGCTGGGAACTGCTTCGAGATTGGTTGTACCGTCAGTTTGAGATACGCGAGGAGGAAATCAGGTGAAGAAGTGGTGGATTGGACTCGTTGTCTTAGCGGGATACAGTATTCCGTTCGCCTATTTGGCATTGCTCGAAGACTTTAAAACAGGAACGTTACTTGGTTATGTCGCGTTACTCATTGGATTTACCATGCTTGCTTTCATCGGTCAGCGGTGGGGTCATCTGCTGTTTGTGATTGCCGGTAATATCGTGTCCTATTTCGTATCGATATACTTTGCAGGTCAGATGGACACTTTTGGCTGGGACGGTTACTTCAAACCGTTAACTGCCGATCAACTCATCCTGCTAGTCAGCCTCTTAATGCTCATTCCGCAGTTGATTGCTATTTTGGTCGCAATATCTAAAGAAAAACAACGGATGAAGAAGCAGATGACATAATGAAAAACACGCCACTAAAAGTGACGTGTTCCAAATCATTAAACTAACCCTAAAATCTCAACCTCAACCAAAGCACCTTTCGGCAACTCTTTGACGGCGATACAAGATCGTGCCGGGAAATGGTTGTGCGGAGCAAAGTAATCGGAGTAGATATCATTAAACGCAGCAAAATGATCCATGCTCGTTAAGTAACACGTCGTCTTGACGACACGATCCGGTGTCAGACCAGCTTCTTTTAAGATGGCATCAACGTTTTTCATGACCTGCTCCGTCTGTTCCGTAATGCCACCGACGACCATTTCACCTGTTGCGGGATTGATCGGGATTTGACCGGAAGCGTATAACGTACCGTTGGCGATGAAACCTTGCGAATAAGGACCGATTGCAGCAGGTGCGTTAGTTGTTTCGATTTTCTGGAATGAACTCATGAAAACTCCTCCTCTAATTTAAAATAAATCGTATGTAGAACGTGCTATCTGCCTTGAACTATAGGATAATTTTTAAAACACCATCACCATACTTACAAGGAGTGAATCCAATGCCTCTTTATCATAAATTAGTCCGGGATCAGATTCCAACTATCATTGCTCGGAACGGAAAAAAAGCAACGTTCCGGACACTTAACGAAGAAGAATTCCTCGTCGAAGCGAAACGGAAGTTGCACGAAGAAATAGCCGAATACGAAGAAGCAACTACAACCGAAGAAGCGGTCGAAGAATTGGCCGACTTATTGGAGCTGGTTCACGCGCTGGCCCGGACGCACGGGACGACACCGGAACAACTGGAAGCAATCCGGCTGACGAAACACGATAAGCGGGGCGGCTTTGATGACAAGCTGTATCTGATTGAGGTCGAAGATTGATTCCGGCAGCAAAACTGACGACGCACGACCTGTATGCGTCGTTGGTCGATGCCATTGACCAAGCTGATGAAGTCTATATCGTCGCCGCCTTCGCACACCGCTCGGGTGTCGAACTGTTGTTACCGGCGTTACGTCGCTCCGTCGAACGGGGCGCTGATGTTCATTTTTTGATTGGCGACTACTTACATATTACGGACCCGGAGGCGTTGGCAGAATTATTGGAACTGGACGGTCTGTCGATCCGGTTTTATCGCTCCGGCGGACGGGCGTTTCATCCGAAAGCTTATCTGTTCCGCAATGCGGAGACCGGTCTGTCGATTGTCGGCTCATCGAATATCTCCAAAAGTGCGTTCCGAACCGGTGTCGAGTGGAATCTCCATTTGCCGCAAGCCGTCGCACCGCATATCTTGGATGATGCGATTGAGGCATTCATGGATCTTTATTTAAGTGATGCAGCTCAAGACCTGAATCCGATTGTCCTCGAAGCGTACCGGCAGGAACATGACGCACGGCAATATGTCGCAGAAGCGGAAGTTGACTATGCGGAGCAACAGCTCGTCACGTCCGATGAGATTCTGCCACACCGGGTGCAGGAGGAAGCATTACGTGCACTTCAGGAAACGATGGAAGAAGGACGGAACCGTGCTTTGACCGTACTTGCAACCGGTCTTGGGAAAACGTATCTCAGTGCGTTTTTTGCGCGTGGTTTTAAGCGGATTCTGTTCCTCGCACATCAACGCGAGTTGCTGGAACAAGCGGAACGTTCGTTTCAAAAGGTCGAGCCCAATTGGCAGACGGCTTTTTATATCGGATCAGACCGCACGAACGATGAACGGACGGACGTGCTGTTTGGCTCAGTCCAGACGTTATCCCAAAACCGTCATCTTGAACGGTTCGCACAAGATTATTTTGATTTGATCATCATCGATGAGTTTCATCACGCAGCAGCTAAAAGTTATCAAAAGGTCCTGGCGCATTTCGAACCCCAATTTTTGCTGGGACTGACAGCGACGCCGGACCGGATGGACGGAGCGGACGTCTATGCACTGTGCGACAATCACGTTGCCTTTCAAATGCACTTCACGTCAGCGATCAACGAAGGATTTCTGACTCCATTCCATTATTACGGGATTCATGACCTCATCGACTATTCGCAACTACGGCGGATGGGGCGGAAATATGATGCGATGGAACTGGAACAGGCGCAGATTGATCGGGCAGTCTCAGAAAACATCTATGCCGCCTGGGCGAAGCACCGGCAGACGAAGACGATCGGCTTTTGTTCGTCGATCCGCCAAGCCGAATACTTAGCACAGACATTCCGGGAAATGGGCCACCAGGCGATTGCCTTGACCGGACAGACCTTCAATCGATGGGAGCGGATCCAAGAGTTTGAACAGGGAGCGTTAGAGATCGTCTTTACGGTCGATTTGTTTAATGAAGGAGTCGATATTCCGAAAGTCGATACGTTACTGTTTTGCCGGCCGACGGAATCGATTGCAATCTACACGCAGCAAATCGGACGAGGCTTACGTTTAGCGAATGAGAAATCACATTGTGTCATCATCGATTTGATCGGCAACTATAAAAATGTCGAAACGAAGCTGATGTTACTTGGAACAGTAAAAGACAAGCTTAAGCGGGGAGATAAGGAGCCGATTACCCCACCAAAGGGATGCATCATCGAGTTCGATACACAAGCACTGAATATCATTCATCGGATGCGTCAGCCGAATCAGCGTAAATTACGTTTGATTGAGAGTTACGAACAATTAAAGCTTGATCTTGGACGTCGTCCGACTTACGTTGAGATCGGACAACTGACAGTCGTGCCAACGGGTTACAAACAAGAGTGGGGCTCGTACGTCGGCTTTTTAAAGGAACAAGGTGAATTGACGGATGAAGAAGTAGAGACTTACGATGCTAACCGTGAACTGATTGAACAGGTTGAAAAAACGATGATGAACCGGAGCTATAAGATGGTTGTGTTGTTGGCGATGCTCGAGCGCGGAGAAGAACGTTGGATGGAGCCGATTACGGCTGAAGAAGTGGCGCCGTTTTTTTATGAGTATTTGCATGCGGAAAAGTACCGGGAAGTGAAGGATGCGCAAGGAAAGGTTTTTGAGAATGGATACAATGAATCCAAAATAGTGGCATTGCTGAAGCAACAGCCGTTTCCGAAGATGGGATATCCGTTTGAAACGACGGAAGATCAGAAAACGTTATATATCCAAAAGGACCTTAAAACCACCAATAGGATATTAATGAAATGGATAACGGACATCGTTCATTTTCGAATTGAAAGTTATTTTTCAAGCTAGGCTAATAAAGTTAGTAAAAATGATAACATAGTAATATATATTTGATTTTTAATAAAATAATTCACTAAACGTGACGGGGAGTTTTATAGATGTCGATACCAGAAAAAGAAACTGTTGTTAAAATGATTAGCGAAAGATACGATTGTGCACTTACAATCATGAAACAAAAGAAAATCATGTACGAAGGAACAACGCGTAATGACAAATTAGTAGTCTTATGTACACCAGAAACGAAACTGCACAATCAAGAGCACGGTTGGTTTGACTTGTCGACGAAGCAAGTTGAAATTTTGGATGGTGCAGATATGGCGATCATGGCCGTTCGAATTGAAGGTAACAAAGTGTATTTTGTAGAATTCAAAAATTTGAGACGTTTAATGACAGCGGATATGATTTTGGATTATTCAAAAGATGAAAAATGGAGATTTTATATTTGGGAAGATCATATTAAGGTTCGAGGAAATGATGAGAAGTTTTATGTGAGTGGGGAAGTCGTTAAAACTGTAGAACATGTATAAATCTAAATGTGATTAAGATTAATATCACTTCTGTGGAAATAGTCTTTTTGTAGTTATGAGAACGATAAATTAACAGTAGTATAAATATACAAGGAAATAACGATACATCTGAACGGGTAAGAAGACCGTACAGATGTATCGTTATTTCTGTTAGAACGAACTTTTAAATGTTAGTCGATTCATCGATTGTCGTTTTTTTATTGAATCGTACCTTCATGAGTAAATCGGTTAAAGCCTGGCTCTCTGTCTTTAAAGAACTTGGAAGGAAATGCTTCATAGTAGTTTCTGTTAATTGATGTGCTAACTTCATTTTGAATGATTGATTTTTAAAATCTTCTTCTAAGATTAAGTGATCATGAAGCATTTTGACCAGTGACGGTACTTGTTTAACGAAAAACTCTGTAGTTTTTCCTGCAAGCTCATTTTTTTTATTTAACATAATAAATCGCTCCTTTATAGTTAGTATATTTGAGTTTCATTTTAATTATTTTGTATGACGATCAATCAGCTGATTAATTTTTGAAACGACTAGTGGGACTGCTGCCAATAAGGCCTGCTTGATTAAATTATTTTGCATGATTTTACCTCCATCATTTTTTTAATTTGTCGGACCGTCGAATTTTTTATTGATAATGTAGATAAGGCTTGTTGAAGCGATACTAACCATTGATTTTAAAAGCTTAGCAAAATTAGGATTCATAAAACTTTACCTCCTTTCGTAAGATATGTGATGACTTCTTGTTAACAATATATAACCAAATTTACTTAATGTCAATATTTTTACAAAATGTTTTTTATTATTTTTTTTGTGCTTATTTTTACTTGGAGTTATAATAATTATTAGAGGTGATGAAATTGAACAACTATTTATTATCAATTGGAAATCAGATGGCGGAAATTCGTCAGATACTAGGGATTACACAAGAAGAGTTAGCAAAGATGATGGGAGTAAGTAGGCCTACTATTGTAAAAATCGAGCAAGATCCAACCAAAATGACAAAGGCTTTAGGATATGCATTTTTTAGTTCTGTTTCGTATGAGATCTTAAAACGTCTAAAGGAAACAGAATGTATTAATCCGGATGAGTATGAAAGAGAAAAAGATATGGGTATTTTTTTAAAAAATATAGCTTCCAGCTCCGGAACGACCATCAGTGGATTGAAGCGTGTGACGACAATGGCTTTAAGCAAGTTGATACCAAACATCGGAACAATTTGGACATCTCTTCCGAAGGGGAATATTGCCGAAGGAGCTACTGCTATTTTGAAAAAGTATGGTGGGGAAATTAAGTGGGATCTTGATAAGGCTAAACTAATTAAGGAGACCGCGGAAAAAAAACTACAAGATGATCACAAACGTATGTTAGCGATATTCAATCTAAATGAATTAAGTGTTCTTGAGTTTGGGGAGGAAATCGAAAAGGGAGAAGATCCAGACTACGATATGTGGTAATGATTGATGTGAAATCCATCTAACGTGAGAATAAAAAATTAAGAGGTGATAGGAATGTTTAATTCAAAAAAAATCACAAATCGACTTCAACAAATGACAAAGTTAGTAACTAATGCAACAAGTGCTGGAGTAAACACGTTAAAAGATGCAGTAGCGAATAAAGAAAACCAATCAAATTCATCTGAACAATTAAGAAATCACTTGCTGCACCTCATTGAAAAATCAAAACAGACTTCAAAGTGGAGTGTAGAAATAGAAAGTCGCATAGATACATTAGAAAATCTAGTCCGAAAATCTTTGGTTAAACCAAAGTTAGCGATTGTAGGTATGTCGGATGTAGGAAAAAGCCACCTGATCAATACATTATTAGAGACAGAAAAAATTCCTTCGGACTGGTCACCTACTACATCAGTCAATATCTATATTAAACATATTGAAGATCGGCCACATTTCCTCGAAGAAGAAATTCTGATCTTCGGTGGAGATGAAAATGGATTCGATGTCAGCCGCCTGGATGAGGAAGAGTATGTTCAGAGACATATGATTGCTAAGGGTGGAGAGAATCTATTGAAAGAATATGCAATCCGTCAACCACATGAAATTTTGACACGGAATATTCAAGCAGCGATTGTCTATTTAGAAAGTCCGATTTTAAAGAGTTGCAATATTATAGATGTTCCGGGATTCGGTACGGGTGACCGTCAATCAGATGATCAGTTTGCGCATCACTCACAGAGACTTGCAGATGTCATTGTCTACATGTCTGTATCTAATGCGTTCATGCGTGGAACTGATATTAATTTCTTGAAGAACACACTTGACTCTCTGTCATCAGCAGATGTTGAAAATGATGAAGCAAAAGCATTCACTAATTTATTCGTTCTTGCTTCTCAAGCACATATCATTGGAGAGCAAGAAAAGCTTGAAAGAATTTTAGATGCTGGAACAGATCGATTCTATCACTCTGTACCGGAAAGTGATTGGAAAAATAGAAGTGAGTTATCGGGTAGAGTACACTCGAAAGCAGCATTACGTCAGCGTTTTTATGCTTACACAACAAATGATGAGAAGTTACAACAGAAGTTTGAAAATGAGTTACAGGCATTGTTAGACGACTTACCAGAAAGAATGAAGTATCAATCGATTCAGATGGTTTCAAAATTACTAGAAGATCAATATGATTTGACTGAACAAGAACTAATCAATCAAGAACTTCTGTTATCAAAGCGTGAGATACTTCAAGATGAATTACACAGAATTGAAGGGGAAGAACCGTTGCGAAATGAGCGTCAATTGAAGAAACGTGTAGACGTCAATCAAATGATTAAAACGTTAAGTAGAGAAAGTAAACTTCAATTTGAGGACGTTTATCAGAATGTAATGAACAAAGAGGTAATCGCAAAGGTAATTAAAGAGAACGCGTTCAAAAAAGACAATCAGGGAAAAGAACAGCTTGTTACTTATTTGTCGAATGAATTACAACGTCAGTTGAATATACTTTTATTAGACCGGACAGAAAGTTTCGTAGAAGGTGTACAAGATTATCTAGAAGACTTCGAAACGGATATCAAAAAATCATTCCCTCAGACGAATGAAATGAAATTAGCCTTTGATGTAAAAAATGTTTTTCTTGGTGGGGCGGCTGGAGCGGCTGCGTTAGGTGGAATGGCAGCTTACGCAGCAGGAGTGGGAAATCTAGGTGGCTACATCCTTGTAGCGAAAGGTGCAGGATTATTAGCAGGTACAGGCTTTAATATTGGTGTTTTGGGTGGAATGAGCGGAATTATGTCAGGTGTTGCAGCAATTGGTGGTCCAGTGACACTTGGTATCGGAATGGCAGTTCTTGTTGGTGTATCGACTATTGCTGTCCTTTCAGCAACAGGTTGGGAAGAAAAACTAGCGAAAAGCATCATACAGGCATTTGAAAAAGAAAGTGTTGAAGAACAATATGCTCAGGAAATTGATCGTTATTGGAACGAAACAAAAGTAGGATTCGATACGGCAGCGAATGAACTAGAGCATAAGTGGGAAGAACACGTGGCACAGTTACACTCCGACATTAAAAATAAAAATGTAGACTCGATTGAACGTTTAATTAAAGAGTTAAAGACTTATCAAAAACTTTTAAAGCAAGTTGAACTTGCTCTTTGATTAAGAATAAAAAGGTGTATCATGAATTGATAATTCATAAAATAAGATAAGATAGTTTTATGTATTGTTCGTTCTTATAGTGTGTAATGCAAAACAAAAACAATGTTTCTGTACGAATATTGCATTCGAATAAAGGTACTTATGCGTTCTTATAAGCTACTCGATACAAATAATTGAGTCACCAAATGTGATAACTATACCATTTCTAAAAGAAAAAGAGCTCCAAATTGAGAGCTCTTTTTTCGTGTCAGAAAAGTTGTTTTTTCTATTTTAATGAACATATTACTGATTTCAATTACTTAAAATATATAATGTGTCTAAAGCACTAACTTCACTTTCATTGTCTATTAAGTACAGTAAGACTAAAATAAGAAGTAAATAAATATATAAATACTCAAAATAAGTTGGTAAAAAAATAAAAAAATTTTTAAAAGAACTTTCAGTAACGAAGTATAAAAAAGCAATTGGTAATTATTGAACGTATTCTGGAAAATAATAATGCTTATTGTCTTGTGTGAAAGGATTGGTTAGATGACAATAGAATTAGAATATTCTTCAAGTATGAACGGAGCGTCGTACTTACTGTTTGAACTGAAACAAGTAGTTAAATTGAAACAAGAAGGTTTTTCTATTGAAGAAATTCGACGCAAAGTAGTCGATGAAAATTTATTTCAATTTGAAAATAGAGGAAGAATCAAACGCACATTACCATCAGTACTAAAAAGAGCTTATGTAATTGACTCGAATCTAGCAAGTCTTATGACAAACGGTTCCATTGAGATAAGCAAGGTAATTAATTTGTATGCAATTATGAAGACCGATCTTCTTTTTTTTGAATTTATGGATGAAGTGATTAGTGAAAAGTTACACAATGACGATTATTTAATTGAGAAGAAGGATATCAATCTCTTTTTTGAAGCAAAGCTAGAGCAGAGTGAAAAAATATCGAGTTGGAGCGATATTAATATCGAAAAGTTAAAGCGAGCGTTTATGCAGGTCCTTTTTGAAAGTGGATTTCTCAAAAGTCGACAAAGCAAAGAACTAGGACACATCATCATTGACGAACAAATCAAAGAATATCTTAACCGTATAGGTGATATTCGATATGTACGAGCGATGGGTGAATGAGGAGAAAGTATGGCTAATTTAAATGCAAGACTAGATAGTATCATTCCAAAAATCAAAGAAGAAAAATTTATTGATGGGCGCGGCTTAGGGAATGAAATTAGTTTTTATGTTTTTGATTATGAACCAAAGGATGAACTAATTGTTAGAGATTATGTAAAACACATAAAAAAAGAGTTCAATTATGAGGGAACTGATAGAAGAATCATTGAATTCGATTTGTACAAAATGCTTATCGAGATTACAAAAGAAAAGCGTATCTTTGATCGCGTCTTTGATATGGAAGAACATCAAGGAAAAGATGCCTTATTTAGAGCTATGACCGCGTTTGCCAAACCGGAAGTATTTGTACAGAAGATCAAGGAACAGCTGGACGGTTACAATGTTGTATTTCTCACTGGCATAGGGAAAGTGTATCCATTTGTACGTTCTCACAATATTTTAAATAACCTTCAAGAAGTATTGGATAAGACACCCGTGGTAATGTTTTTCCCTGGAACATACGATGGTCAATCATTGCAATTATTCAGTAAGTTTAAAGACGATAATTATTATAGAGCATTTCGCTTAGTTGATTAAGGAAATACAGCAACCAATTGATTTTTATATAAGACGAGGAGGATTTTACATGCTACTAAAAGAGATGTTCTTAAAGGACATTGAACGTGATATACGCGGCGTTATTAAAGTCGCGCAAACGAATGAAAAGGATATTTATCAAGAACTTGATGAATATGTGGTCACTCAAGAGTTGCACAAACACTTCTCAAAGTTCTATGACAATTATCAAAAAGGAATCAACGGCAATACAGATAAAATGGGTGTGTGGATTAGTGGCTTCTTCGGATCCGGTAAATCTCATTTTCTTAAAATTCTCGCATACCTATTAGAGAATCAGTCTGTTAAAGGAAAACATCCAATCGATTTCTTTGAAAACAAGGTACAAGACACATTAGTTTATTCCAATATGAAACGCACTGCTGATGTGGATACAGAAGTAATTTTATTTAACATTGATTCTAAAAGTTCTTTAGGTAGCAAATCGAAAGAAGATGCTATTTTGCGCGTTTTCATGAAAGTGTTTTACGAACATAGAGGCTATTATGGGGATATTCCAGGGGTAGCTGAAATGGAGAAATATCTGGATAAACGAGGTTTTTATGAAACGTTTAAACAAGAATTTTATACGTTAGCAGGTGAGATGTGGGAGGAACGTCGTAACAGCTTCTACTTCGATGCAGATTATATCATCGGGGCATTAACCAAAGCGACAGATATGTCGGAAGAAACTGCACGTGACTGGTTTAATGAAGGTGTAAACAATTTTGAAATTAGTATTGAAAAATTCTCAAGAGACGTAAAAGAGTACATCGACGAAAAAGGACCAAAATTTCACTTGGTATTTTTAGTTGATGAGATTGGTCAATACATAGGAGATAGTCGTGATTTAATGCTTAACTTGCAAACACTAACAGAGGATTTAGGGACACATGCGCAAGGAAAAGTGTGGATTATGGTGACATCACAAGAAAGTATTGACTCCATCGTAAAAGTTAAAGGTGATGATTTTTCTCGTATTCAAGGACGCTTTGATACAAGACTATCGTTATCTTCGATATCAGTCGATGAAGTTATTAAAAAGCGGATTTTGGAGAAGCATAAGCACGTTAATGACAAACTAAAAGTATTATACCCTGAAAAAAGTGCAATCTTAAAAAATCTTATCAGTTTTACTGGTAGTACAGCGGACCTTAGAGGATACAATAATGAACAAGAATTTGCTGAAGTCTACCCGTTCATCCCGTACCAATTTAAGTTATTGCAAAATGTATTTGAGCAAGTACGTAAACATGGTTCATCGGGCAAGCACTTATCTGAAGGCGAACGCTCGATGCTTTCTGCTTTTAAAGAAGCAGGACTTAGGTACAAAGATGAAGAAGAGGGCTCGCTAATTCCTTTCTATGCGTTCTATGATACGATTAAAGAATTTTTAAATCCATCGATATCGAGAGTTATTGAAGGCACGACGGAGAATTCTGTGTTGAAAGATGATCAATTTAACCAGAACCTGTTAAAAGTATTATTCATGATTAAATACATTAAAGAATTGCCAGCAAACATCGATAATATCGCTACGCTTATGGTTAAACAAATTGATGAAGATAAATTGCAACTTAAAGAAAAAATTAAAGTTTCTTTAAGAAAGCTAATTGGACAAACCTTGATTCAAAAAAATGGCGAGCACTATCTCTTCTTAACAGATGATGAACAAGATATTAACCGTGAAATTAAACAAATGAATATTGATGAAGACATTATTAAACGTGAATTAGCGAACTATATCTTCCAAGATTTATACGAAGATAAACGATTCACCTATAATAAATTTTACTCCTTTAGTTTTAATCAAAAAATGGACGAAAAGAATTATGGGGCTCAGACATCTAGTATCGGGTTGCATATCTTATCTCCACTATCAGATAACTATCAAAAGTCAGATCAGGGAATAATGATGATGACTTCAGACAGCGATGAAATGGTGATTAAATTAGGTGGTAGTGAAGCATACATTGAAGAAATAGAAGAAGCACTTAAAATAGAAGAATTTCGTAAGAAAAAGAATATTACGCAGCTTCCAGAAAATATTCAAAACATCTTAAACAATAAGCAAGCTGAAGCACGCGAAAGAAGACGAAGAGTGCGCGAACTGTTAGATGATGCTATTAAAAACGGATCTTTCTTTGTTAATGGGGACAAAACTAACAATAAAGGTTCTTCTGTAAAAGAAAAAATCAACTTTGCCTTTAAACAATTAATTGATAATGTATATTTCAAATTAGGATATATAAAAGAGCATTTAGAGAATGAGCGACAATTGATTGCTATTTTAGCATCAACCAATGATCAGCTATCTTTAGACAATAGTATTGTGACAAAACCAAACGAATTAGCTAAAGGAGCTGTCTATGAATTTATCGATATGCAAGATCAAGCACAAAAACAAAATCATGTGAAAGCTATATACGAGCGCTTTCAAGATAAACCTTTTGGATGGAAGCAGCTAGATATTGCTGGGATACTTGCAGAGTTATTAAAAGAACAGCGTATTCGTGTTCGATATAATTCAGAGTACTTAGAACCTGAAGTAGATATAAATAAATTAATAGCAGTTTTTGGGAAATCAAGCGAATTAGGAAAAGGACTAATCTTTAAACGGGTGCAAGTTGATGGTGCACTCATTCAGACAGCTAAACGGGTATGTAGAGAAGTTTTTAACACAACGGATTTAGCAGATGATGAAGATGGTCTTGTCAAAGATATTCGTGTACTCATTAGCAAACAAATAGACGAAATTAATTTATATAAAGTACGTTACGAAGGACGGAAATACCCAGGAATGAGTTTGCTTGATAAAGGGTTGGAGTATTTTACTCAATTTGAGCAAAAGATTGATAACGCTACATTTTTCACTAAATTAACAGAGATTGAAGAAGAATTGATTGATTGGGAAGAAGATATTGTTTATGTGAAAAGTTTCTTTGACACAAATCAGAAAGAGATTTTTGACCAAGGTTTAACCGGATTGAATAAGTATGAAGAAAATAAAGCATATTTGTCAGAGCAAACCGTAACAGAAGCTATGATGAGTCTGGAGTCTATTATCAAAAATCCAATTCCTTATCGTAAAATTAAAGAAATTCCAGAATTGATTTATGCATTAGAAAAGCAAATTACGTTCCTCCTATCCGAGAAAAAGAATAACGTTCAAGAAAAGATAAAAGCCGATTACGATGAATTATTCCTACATGCGAGACAATATGGAGTATCAAGCGAAACAAAGCAGCAAATCGAAGAACGTTATGAAATCTTGCAAACTAATTTAGATGCATTTACCGATATTTATAAAGTTGATGCAACGATTGCTCAAAGTACGAGTTTTAAAGAACAAAGTATTCTCAGCATCAAACGAGAAATTGCTGAATGGCAACGTAAGAAAGAAGAAGAGCGACATGGCGATGAAATTGTTGATCCACCAAATAGCCCACTAGAAATTCGTACAGAAAATGTAAAAGTAAAAAACTTAGTTGAGATAAAAATATTAAAGACAGAACAAGATGTAGACAAGTATATTAATGCCTTGTCTCATAAATTAAAACAAATCATTAAATCAAATAAAGAAATTAAATTTATTGATTAACGCATGGATTTCTAACAGACATCAGCACCGACAAAATTTAGTTTGTCGGTGTCTGTAATTTTCATAAGGAGTGAATGCATTGAATAGATCAGCATTAAAAAAATTTGCAATTGAAGCAAGAAGAGAATTAATTGAAAAAGTAGAACTCCAAGCTAGAAAACTGGGCATTACTGCGGAGGCAATTCAGGAAGTAAGTGTAGAAAGCTCAGACGCTGTCTTTATTGAAGGTAGACAGCTTTCAGGTACAGAAAGAAAGCAACGAAACAAACTCATTACTCGAATCAATGATATAGGCTTTGACCGTGTAATAGAGGAAACGGCATATACATGGTTTAATCGTTTTGTCGCATTGCGTTTTATGGAAGTAAATGAGTACCTTCCAACAAAAGTCCGTGTGCTTTCTTCCAATTCGGATAGTACGGAACCAGATATGATAAAAGAAGCATTATCTTTAAATTTAAATTTGGACAAAGACTATCTATACGACTTAAAACTGAATAATAAAACGGATGAGTTATTTAAATACTTAATTAAAATGCATTGCAATGACTTGAATCGTTATATGCCATTTATGTTCGAGACGATTGAAGATTATTCTGAAATTCTTTTCCCTGAAGGATTACTTGGAACAGATTCATTTCTGAGACAAATGATAAATATACAAGTGATCCCTGAAAAAGATTGGAAAAAAGTTGAGATTATTGGATGGCTTTATCAGTACTATATTTCTGAAGAAAATGAGCGTGTTATTCAGGCAAAGAAACGATATAAAGCTGAAGAAATACCATTTGCGACACAGCTGTTTACTCCAGAATGGATAGTTCGATACATGGTTCAAAATGCTTTAGGTCGTTACTGGATTGAATCGCATCCGGAGCATCGTGGCTTGATTGAGAACTGGGAGTTCTATATAGAAAATTCAAATCTAGAAGAGAGTTTCCAAGAAAAATTGGCACCATATATTAATAAAGAATTGAACGTGGAGGACATTAAGTGCTTTGATCCAGCAATGGGAAGTGGGCACATCTTAGTGTATATGTTCGATATTTTGTACGAAATTTATAGTAAATGTGGCTATATGCAAAGAGAAATCCCGCGACTTATTATTGAAAATAATCTATATGGTTTAGATATTGACGATCGCGCACATCAATTAGCAAGTTTTTCAGTTGTCATGAAAGCATTGCAATATAATAAACGATTCTTACGAAGTATTGAACGTGATAGTTTAACTATAAATTTAGCATCTATTCAAGAAACAAATACATGGTCAGATGAAGAAGTAGTATTTTTGGCTGGCGAATCATCTGGGAAACAATTCAATGAAATGAAAATATTTATTGATCAATTCAAGTATGCAAAAGCAATTGGTTCACTTATTAAATTGAAATCTTATGACATAATATTTTTAAAATTACGCTTAGAAGAAATTAAAAATAAAACAGGCGATTTGTTTGAAATGGAAATGAAAGATCGAATATTAAAACATTTTGAAAGATTAATCAAACAAGTAGAAATCATGAATATGAAATATGATGTTTTAATTACTAATCCGCCTTATGCGGGAAATAAGTACCTGACATCAGAAGTATCTACTTATCTTACAAATCATTATCCAGATTCCAAATCAGACTTATTTTCTTCCTTTATGGAATATAGTTTTAAAATTACGAAGAATAATGGACAAATTGGGATGATTACACCATTTGTTTGGATGTTTATATCTTCATTCGAAAAAATTAGAAAAAAAGTAGTCATAGAAAAAAACATAAGCTCTTTGGTTCAGCTTGAATACAACTCTTTTGAAGCGGCAGTTGTACCAATTAGCATATTCACATTAAGAAATTATAAAATAGATTTTTCGGGAGAATATATAAAATTATCTGATTTCAAAGGAATAGATATACAGCCTATTAAAACTTTAGAAGCAATTAAATATCCAAATGTTAACTATCGTTTTACAGCTAACCATAATAAATTTTTGGGGATTCCAGGGTTCCGAATTGGTTACTGGGCAAGTGAAAATGTACTCAGTAATTTTGAAAACGGTAATTCATTACATGAGAAAGGAGAGGCAAAACAAGGGCTAGCAACTGGAGATAATAATCAATTTTTAAGAAATTGGTTTGAAGTTGATTTCCAAAAAATCGGATTTAATTATGTTGATATAGAACAAACTATTTCAGGAAGTCATAAATGGTTTCCATGTAATAAAGGAGGTAGTTTTCAAAAATGGTATGGCAACAATCAGTATATAGTTAATTGGGAAAAAAATGGACGAGAAATAAGGAGTTTTTATGATTCAAACGGAAAATTAAGATCAAGACCACAAAATTTAAAGTACTATTTTATGGAAGGATTGACTTGGTCGAGTTTATCTTCTTCTTCATTATCAGTAAGATATAGTCCACCTGGCTTTATATTTGAAACGAAAGGTTCTATGTATTTTCCGAAAGAAGAAAACGAAAAATACTACATTTTAGGATTTTTAAATAGTAAGGTAACAGATCAACTCATTAGTATGATTTCGCCTACATTAGATTACCATGAAGGACCAATTAGTAGTTTGCCGATTATTGTTAAAGATTCAAAAATAGTCGAAGAAAAAGTGAAATCTAATATAAATATTACAAAAAAGAATGTTGACTCATTTGAAATTTCATGGGATTTTTTGGAACATCCTTTTATGGGATTAATAGATAATAAGAAAAAAATAAAAATTACAGACTTGTTTCTAGATTGGGAAGTGGCGATAGTTGAGGACTTTGAGCAACTGAAAAGAACTGAAGAAGAAATTAATCAGATATTCATTAATATATATGGATTAGAAGATGAGCTTTCTACCACAGTGATGAACAAAGATATTTCTATACGAAAAAATGATTTTGAGACAGAAATAAAAAACTTTATTTCTTATGCTGTGGGCTGCTCTTTAGGTCGTTATTCACTAGATAAAAATGGCCTAATACATGCTGGTGGAGAGTTTAATATGTCTCAATATAAAATATTTCCAGCAGATGAAGACAACATTATTCCTATTCTATCCGGTGCTTATTTCGAAGACGATATTGTCACAAAAATTGTAGACTTTGTTCGAATAACGCTTAGTGAAGAGACACTTGAAGAAAATCTAGACTTTATTGCAGCGGCGATTGGTCGAAGGAAAAATGAAACATCAAGAGAAACTTTGCGTCGCTACTTCTTAAATAACTTTTACAAAGATCATGTACAAACGTATAAAAAACGACCAATTTACTGGTTATTTACATCAGGTAAGGAAAAGGCGTTTAACTGCTTAATCTATATGCATCGCTATGATAAAACGACACTTTCTCGTATTCGGACGGATTATTTACACGAAGTTCAAATTCGCTTAGATGCGGAAAAGAAAGACTTGCTTGATGTTATTGAAGGAGATTCGACTACGAAGGAAATGAGTAATGCTAAGAAAGAACTCAAGTCGCTCGACAAAAAAATCGATGAATTGAAAGCTTACGACGAGTTGCTTCATCACATGGCAGATATGCAAATTGAAATTGACCTAGATGATGGTGTGAAAGTGAACTATGAAAAATTTAAGGGTTTAGTGGCAAAGATATAGTCTGAAGTAATTAAAAGGCAGGTAAATGCTATGAATATGGCACAAATTGAGTCCACACTACAAGACATTTTTAATGAACCGTTAAAAGAAGGCGAACAACGAAAGCTTGTGTTTTGGGTGGATAAAGACGAAGAATTTACGGAGGAGATTGGTCAATTAGCATTACCGAATGTTAAAGTCCAGAGATTATCCAATCGTAATTCATTTTATATAAAGCATTTGTTGGAAGAAGAAGACCCTACCTCTTTTTATCTAATCTATACCCATCTAGAGCTAGGTGTAGAAGATAATTGGTTAGCGGATACAGTGCTTTATTCCAAGACTTTTTTCGCGGATCGAATCTCACTTATATTAAATGAACTTCAGATGGATCTCTCTCTGAGAAAAATTATTAAGAAACATGAACGATTTTTTAACAATAAAGAACGCTTCCGTAAATTTCAGTCATTCGCTATCGAGTCTTACTCGGAAGAAACAATTGAGTTGGCGATTATGAGTGTATTGTGTAATGTGAAAACACCGGATTTTGAAGCGGTGTTAAAAGAAGTGTTGATGGATACGCTTGATGAGAATGAAAACCAACCCTTATCTCAACTAAAACGATTTTTTGATATAGATATATTTTGGCAATATGTCGCAAAATACTATGGCTATGTACGCGAAACCAAGACTTTGAAGACTTTATTTATCCATTTAACCGTCACGGCGTTCACACATTCTATAAGCGATGAATATTTAACGAGTGTAAAGGATTTTATAGCTGTACGAAACAAAGCAAATGCATTGGTGTTTATCGATCACTGGATGCATCATAAAACAGATGGTGTAGTATTTGATCAGTATGCTGAAATGGTAGAGCCGGAAATTAAACTGTCAAGTATTCTACGAGATATTCCGATAGATGAGTTTAAACAAGCTGATACGTTCCCTTATATCGATAAAGTCATTATTATCTACATTGCGAATAACTTAATGGAAAAGCTGGAGGATTACGAGGAGTATACAAAGCTTATTAAATTAAGACGTGTAAAACATTATTACGAAAAATACGCATCGATTTATGAAGCTCTTTATTACACAGTAAAAATGCATGAGTTTTATAAAGCTCATCAACAAGGGATTTCACAAGGGCCAGCTATTGATTTATACAAAGCTTATCGTGATGAATATTACGTTATGGACACGTATTACCGAAAATTCTATGTGGCCTATGATGAAGAAAGTAATCATGAGTTAGTAAAAAAGTTAAAAGAACTTGTTGAATATCTATATACCAATTGGTTTATCGGCGAATTGAGCTCTCATTGGTCACAATCAGTTAAGTCAGAAATGGTTGAGGAATGGTCGCTTCCAGGAGTTCCAAGTCAGCAAAATTTTTATTCGTCAGCGGTTGCTCCGCATGTTCGAAAAGGTGACCGTGTTTTCGTTATTGTTTCAGACGCTATGCGTTATGAAGTAGGATTGGAACTGATGGATCTATTGAACTTTGAAACGACAGGTATTTGTGAGATGCAGCCAATGCTTGGCGTAGTTCCTTCTGTAACGAAGTTAGGTATGGCAGCACTGCTACCACATCGTAATTTAGATTTTGATGAAAATGGCCGTGTGCTGGTAGACGGGAAGGATTCGGCAGGACTCGAAAATCGCAAAAAGATTATCGAGTCTTATGTAGAAGATAGTCTCGCCATTCATTTCCAAGAGATGCTTGCCATGAATAAAGCTGGTCGTCGAGAAACCTTTAAAGGGAAACACGTTGTATATATTTACCACGACACAATTGATGCGATGGGCGATAAAGCTTCTACTGAAATTTATACGTTCAATGCGGTTGAAACAGCCCTAAATCAGTTAAAGTCATTAGTTAAAATGATTCGCGATGACTTAAGTGGAACTAATATCTACGTCACTTCTGACCATGGCTTTTTATATCAACGTGATGCCTTAGAAGACAGCGATAAAATAAATAATGAAGTATTAAGTGCGGTCGAAGTAAAACGTCGTTATGTATTGTCGAAAGAAAAGCGAGAAATTTCCGGACAACTTGGCATTAATTTGTCTTCAATTGTAGATAATGGAGATCGACTGACAGCCTATGTACCAAATGGGACGATCCGGAATCGCATGCAAGGGACTGGCGTCAACTTTGTTCATGGTGGTGCAAGTTTACAAGAAGTTGTGGTTCCGTTAGTTGTCTACAAAAACAAAAGAGCTGGTCAAAAGGGATCTTATGCTCTCCAAAAAGTAGACATTAAACTCACAAGTTCGACACGCAAAATTACGAATAGTATTTTCAATTTGAATTTTTTCCAAACAGAAAAAGTCGAAGATAAGATGATTCCGCGTACAGTGGTTATTTGTATCGAAGATATTGATGGAACGGTGTTATCCAATGAAGAAACAATTATTGGAGATCGTACATTTGATAACCCTGGAGATCGTATATTTAAGCTTCAATTTGTCTTAAAAAGTATTTCGTATGATCGTAACAAAACTTATTATTTACTTGTAAAAGATTTAGAAACAGGAGTTGTAACAGAGAAAATACCATTCTCCATTAATCTGGGAATTGTCAGTGATTTTGACTTTTAATTGAGGAGGTGTACTTGTGGCAGAAGAAACAGATGGGACTTCGACACTAGATCTTGATAAGAAATTAAATGATATATTTGCTGGGCGAGTTGTTCGTAAAGACTTAACTAAACTCATTAAAGAAGGTGCAAATGTTCCTGTATATGTACTTGAGTATTTGTTAGGAATGTATGCAGCGACTGATGATGAGCAGAGCATTCAAGAAGGTGTAGATCGCGTAAAAAAAATCTTGACTGATAACTTTGTTCGTCCAGACGAATCAGAAAAGATCAAATCAAGAATTCGTGAACTGGGACAATATTCAATTATTGATAAAGTGACAGTAGCTTTAAATCCGAAGATTGATACGTATGAAGCAGAGTTTTCGAATCTTGGATTAAAAGGTGTTCCGATTCCTTCTAATTTTGTAAAAGAGTTTGATAAAATTCTTGTCGGTGGCATTTGGTGTATGGTCAAGATTGATTATTATTACGATGAAGAAGGGCGAGCTTCAAATCCATTTAGTGTTAGTAGTTTGCAGCCAATTCAAATGCCGAATATGGACATGAATGAAGTATTTGAAGGGCGCAAGCAATTTACAAAAAATGAATGGATCGATGCATTGATTCGATCGACTGGGATGGAACCGACACAATTAGAAGAACGTGTAAAGTGGCATTTGCTTTTACGACTCGTTCCTCTCGTAGAAAACAACTACAACATGTGTGAACTTGGACCTCGTGGAACAGGAAAATCACATATATACAAAGAAATTTCACCTAACTCTATCTTAGTGTCAGGTGGACAGTCAACTGTAGCCAATTTGTTCTACAATATGTCCACTCGAAAAGTTGGATTGGTTGGAATGTGGGATTGCGTTGCATTTGATGAAGTCGCAGGTATTCGATTTAAAGACAAAGATGGCATTCAAATTATGAAGGATTATATGGCTTCAGGATCGTTTGCCAGAGGTAAAGAAGAAAAGAATGCTTCGGCCTCTATGGTTTTTGTTGGTAATATCAATCAAAGTTTAGATGTCTTATTAAAAACCTCTCATTTATTTGCACCATTCCCTGAAGAAATGGCAAATGATACGGCATTTTTTGATCGAATGCATTATTATATGCCGGGCTGGGAAATTCCCAAAATGCGACCAGACTTCTTTACTGATAAATACGGATTCATTGTAGACTATATCGCTGAATTCTTTAGAGAAATGAGAAAACGCTCGTTTGCGGATTCAACAGACGGTTATTTTAAATTAGGTAATAACTTAAACCAACGAGATACTATAGCCGTGCGCAAAACAGTATCAGGGATGGTAAAGCTCATCTACCCAAATGGAATTTATACAAAGGAAGATATTGAAGAAATTTTGCGTTATGCATTAGAAGGACGTCGCCGAGTTAAGGAACAACTAAAGAAAATTGGTGGCATGGAATTTTATGATGTGATGTTCTCTTATATCGATAAAGAGACACTAGAAGAAGAACATGTTTCCGTACCGGAACAAGGTGGTGGAAAGCTCATTCCTGAAGGCATGGGTAAGCCGGGACATATCTATGTTGTAGGGCATGGTAACTCAGGTATGATAGGCGTTTACAAACTCGAAAATCAAGTTGTCAGTGGAACGGGTAAGTTCGATAAATCGGGTGTTGGTTCTTCTCGAGAGACAAAAGAAAGCTTAGACACAGCTTTTCGTTTCTTCACAGCTAACAGTAAAAGTATTAGTAATACGATTAGTACCAAAACAAAAGATTATTTGATGCATATTAGTGATCTTCAAGGAATTGGACTAACGAATGAACTTGCGATTGCGGAACTAATTGGCTTATGCTCAGCAGCATTGGACAAACCGGTTCAAGAAAGTACAGTCGTTATTGGTAATATGACTGTTGGGGGAACAATCGCAAAGGTTGAAGAATTTGCAAGTGTCTTACAAGTCTGTGTCGATGCGGGAGCGAAAAAAGTATTAATCCCTGCATCATCTGTTATGGATTTACAAACTGTTCCACCTGATTTATTAGTCAAAGTACAACCAGTGTTTTATGCAGATCCGACAGATGCTGTGTTTAAAGCACTTGGTGTGAATTGAAGTATATTGTTTGTATCATTTCCACGTTCTAACTTGTGGAATATCAATATTATTTATAGCTAAAAATACGTAGTTATTAAAGTTATTTTTAAAAATAGTGTAGAAAAACTGAATAACCTACTATTTTAAAAAATCTTAGTTTTTATTGAATTGGTTTTTGGGGAATTTCCTTAATAAATGTTTTTTTAATTTTGGAATGTTTTAAATTGATTAGAAAAATCATAAAAAAATGAAAATAAGTAATCTTAAAAAGAAGGTTACTAGAGGAGTGATTTACATGATTATCAAAGAAATCACAATGAAAAATTTTCATGGATTTAAAGAAAGGCATATTACTTTTTCAGATCAATTTACTGTCTTAGTAGGGAATAATGGTACGGGAAAAACAGCAGTACTGGATGGATTAGCAGTAGCACTAGGATCCTATTTAAGTGGGTTAAACGGTGTCCACTCTAGACACATTAAGCGTGATGAAATATACCGTGAAATATATATACATGGTGGTTTGTCTGATATACAAATGCAATTTCCAGTCACAGTTTCCTGTAGAGGATATGTTGAAGGAGAATATTTAGAGTGGTCTAGATCTGTGAATTCGGAAAAGGGATCGAATACTAGTAAAGAAGCAAAACCAATAATGGAGTACGCATCAAAAATTCAGTCGATGGTCAGCAAAGGACAATCTGCTATTTTACCAGTGATTTCTTATTATGGGACTGGACGTCTATGGGTACAAAAAAAAGACCAAAATGAAAAGCAAAAAAAGAGTAACAGATTAGAAGGTTATTCGTATTGTTTAGACCCTGCTTCCCATGAAAAACATTTCTTGAAGTGGATTGAGAAAATGACTTATATAGAATTGCAAAGAAAGGAAGCACCTACCGTACTTAGTGCGGTTAAGAAGGCAATTTCTACTTGTATGAAAGATTGGGAAACGCTTGAATTTGATGTTGACTCTGAAGAACTGAGAGTAATCGGAAAAGATAATAATGCAATCCCTTTTAGATTACTTAGTGACGGTATACGTAATACGATAGGTTTGGTTGCAGATCTTGCACACCGAATGGCACAATTGAACCCTGCTTTAAAAGAATCAGTTGTGGAGTTAACACCAGGTGTTGTTTTAATAGATGAATTAGATTTACATCTACATCCAAGTTGGCAGCGTAGAATTATTAGTGATTTAAAGCGTACATTTCCTAAAGTTCAATTTATAACTACTACTCATTCTCCATTTATCATTCAGTCACTTGAAGAGGGTGAACTAAGAAGATTACATGAGGAAGATGATGATGAGGTTGTTAGTAGAGAAGAGTTTGTGAACAGAAGTATTGAAGATATAACTGAAAATGTTATGGAAATTCCGTATGTTCAAAGAAGTCAAAAACAAATTGAAATGTATAATGTAGCTCAGCAATACTATAAACTTTTAAAAGAAGGGAAAAATATTTCTAGCGATGAAGTAGAGAATATAAAAAACAAACTGGATGATCTAGAATCATTATATAGTGAAGATATAGCGTACTACGCATTTTTACAAATGGAAAGAAAGGCAGCTGGATTGGAGAGAGAAGAAGATGAGACCAATTGAAAGAGGATCTATTCCTTTAGATAGAGACCAGAATGAGATCGAGTTCAATTTTTATCAACAATCCAGAGGGCATTTACTAACTAGATTAGGAAGCTACTGTTCCTACTGTGAGAGATATCTTGGTGGAAATATCGCAGTAGAACATGTACGCCCTAAATCAAAGGAATCCAACTTAGAATTAGAATGGGACAATTTTCTAATTGCATGTAATAACTGTAATTCAATTAAAGGCGATAGATCCATTGAATTGGATAAATATTTATGGCCCGATAAAGATAATACAACTTTAGCGTTTATTTATATTACAGGTGGATTAATTAATGTTTCTCCGAATCTGAATCCAGAGGTTATTGAAATAGCTGAAAATACAATTAAATTAACAGGCTTAGATCGTGTTCCGAGTGATGACCCATTTCTAAATCCAGAAATGAAAGATAGGCGTTGGAGCGAGAGAAGAACAGCCTTTGAAAAAGCTGAACGCGCTAAGAGAAATTTATTTGTGAATAACACCGAATCAATGAGAGAACAAATCGTTGATACAGCACTTTCTACGAGTTTTTTTTCAACTTGGATGACTGTCTTTCTACATGATATAGACATGCTTAAAAGGTTTATTGATGCTTTTCCAGGTACAAGTAAAGCTTGCTATAATTCTTCATACACTCCAATAACAAGAGTGGGAGGAACTTTGTAAAATACATTTTAAAAAGGGAAAAACAACTATTGAGTGTTATGATATAAAATTTAAAAAATACAACATATTTATATAAATTCTGATAATTTAATTGTATAGTTTTCATAAAAAGTAAGCTCTGAAGAAACCTGTCAGAACTTACTTTTTGCAATAAAGTTGTTACTATAAATCGCCTTTAAAAAATTTATAATAATGAAAGCAGCTTATTCCGCTATTTCACTCACCTCATGGTTGAGCTGCCATTGCACACCAAACGGATCTTCGACAATACCGTAGGCTTCACTCCAAAACGTTTTTTGAATCGGCATGATGACGTTGCCGTCTTGCGCCAACTTATCGAATGTCTCATGAATGATTTGGACGTCCGGCAGATGAAGGGCCAGCGTGACATTTTGTCCGGTCGTGACCGGATCGTGCGGCATCGCGTCCGAAAACATGACGCGTGTGCCGTGAATAATCAACTGCGAATGCAGCACAAGCGACTGGACGTCTGTTGTGAACGGTTGACCGTCCGGACCATTGCCGGGACCAAACTCCATGATCTCAGGAATGTCTTGACCAAAAACTTTGGCATAATAATGAATCGCCTCACGTGTATTGCCATTGAAGACTAGATAGGGGGTAATCGGCATGATGATGCTCCTTTCCATTGTAGACACGGCGTACTGATACTTATAGTATACCAAACATTTGTTCTTATTTGAAGGTTTTTGAGATAAATAATGAAAGCGGTATCATTTATTTTACGAATTCTAATTAAATTCTAAAAAAATGGTTGTATCTTTCCAAATCGCAGTCTATACTAAATTTATCGAAAGCGCTTTCGGTGAAATGGAGTGGTTACATGGGTACAATTTATGATTTAGCGAAAATAACCGGTTTTTCGATCACCACGGTCTCAAAAGCCTTAAATAACTATTCCGACGTCAGTGAGAAGACAAAAGCAAAAATCGTTCAGGCAGCAGCCGATATGGGCTACTTGCCGAACGCCCACGCCCAGTCGCTCTCAACGAAACGGTCCTGGACAATCGGCGTCATGTTCTCGGAAGCACACGGCGTCGGGATGATGCATCCGTTCTTTAACGCAATCATCGAAAGTTTCCGAAAAGCAACAGAGCAACAAGGTTATGACTTAATCTTCGCTTCAAGGAATTTACGCAATCGGGACATGAGTTACCTCGAGCACTTCCGGCATCGGGCGGTCGACGGCATCGTCGTCATCTGTTCTGATCAAATGGACCAACACGTTCAGGAATTGATTCAAAGTACGATTCCAATCGTTGTCGTTGATATGGACAGCACGGATTGCAGTGTCGTTTTCTCGGATAATCTGACCGGCGGCGCACTTGCCGTCAATCACTTACACCAGCTCGGTCATCGACTTATCGCCCATATCGCAGGGGATAGTACGACTGACGCAGGATCGGCTCGGATTGAAGGGTACAAACAAGCAATGGGACGCTTAGGATTACCGATTCCTGATGAATATATCGTCAGCGGAGGATTCTTTTCGGTCGAAGAAGGAAAACAGGCAATGCAAGAGTTACTCGCACTGCCGGAACAACCAACGGCTGTCTTTGTTGCAGGTGACCAAATGGCCATCGGTGCCATTGACGCAATTCATGAAGCTGGCTTACGGATTCCGGAAGATATTTCGATTGTTGGCTATGACGACATCGAACTGGCTAAGTTCATTACACCAAAGCTGACAACGGTCCGGCAAGATACGGATACGATCGGGCAGCATGCAGCAAACCTTTTGATTGAACAAATCGTCAACAAAAAGCGGGTCATGACGACGGATATCATTCCGGTCGACTTGATCGTCCGCCAGTCGACGGGACCTGTCAAAGCATAATCACTTTTTCGAAATCGCTCTCGCAGGTTGTCTTCGAGAAAACGCGAGAGCGGTTTCGAAATCCATACTATATTTTTTTGTACGTTTCCGAAAGGGCTTTCGGAACTTTTTTCAGACCATTTACGAAAGCGCTTTCGATATTTTTGAATAATAAATGAGACCGCTTACTTAGGGGACTACTAAAACCAGACAAGGATGGGATGACATGAAGAAGAAGTTTGTCAGCGTATTAACAATCGGCGCATTAACAGCAAGCGTTTTAGCAGGATGTTCAGGCGGCGAAGAGGAAAAAACGAGCGGCGGCAATCGCCACAATGTCGATCTTTAAATTCATCGGTTCGTGGAAGAACTACATCATGCCGCTCGTCCTGTTTTTCTCACCGAAAAAAATACACATTACCGGTCTTGATAGGCTTCCTTAAAGAATCACAAGTCGCAGAAAATCTCGGCTCGTTTTATCTTGGGATCGCGATTTTTGCCGTACCGATTATGATGGCTTTCTTGTTTCTATCGAAATACATCGTCAGCAGCATCTCAGCTGGTGCCGTCAAAGATTGAACTACCTCCACCTACGCTGTGCTTAGATGTGGAAGATTCCTGATTTATCCGACCTATCGATCGAAAATTGATCAGGCTAACCCCGTCGTCCCGACGGTTGAAGAAGCCAAGATACGCTCGGCCTCTTGTTTGAGATTCAGTCCTGCGTTCACATCACGGTCGTGATGGACCCCGCAACTCGGGCATGTCCACTCACGCAAACCAAGATGTTTCACGTCTTTGTTTTGATGACCGCAACTGGAGCAGAGTTGGCTCGAGGCGAACGTCTTCCCGACCTTCACGACGGTCTTCCCGTACCAATCTGCCTTGTACTCGATCATACGGAAGAACTCCGACCAACTGACCTCAGAGATGGACTTGCTTAACTTGCGGTTCTGCTGCATGTTCTTCACCTGCAAGGTCTCGATGCCGATGATGTCGTGGTTTTTGACGATTTCGGTCGAAACCTTGTGCAGGAAATCGGTCCGCTTGTTGGCAATCTTCTCGTGGATACGGGCGACCTTCCGCTTTTGTTTTTGATAGTTCTTCGCCTCGGACAGCGTGACTTTCTTGTTCAGGGCGATGAGCTGACGACGGGACAACTTACGTTGTTCACGCACTAGTCTCTTCTCGAGCGTGCGGAAGCAACGGTCGTTCTTGTACACCGTGCCGTCCGACAGGATGGCAAAGTTCTTGAGTCCGACGTCGACGCCGACGGATGAGCCCGTCTTCGGCAGTTCGTGGATCTCCTGCTCGACGAGCAGGGAGACGAAGTATTTTCCTGAAGCATTACGGCGTATGGTGGCGTTCAAAATGCGTCCTTCGACCTGCTTGGAGTGGGCGAAACGAACCCATTTGAGCTTAGGGAGTTTGAGTCTGCTTGCATGAATCGAGATTTCAGGAAGTTGAGACTTTCCTTGGATATTCGTCTTGTAGGATTGAACAGGTTTTCGCTTCGACTTGAATCGAGGTCGTTCGTTCTGTTTCTTGAAGAAGCGATCATACGCATCAGCCAGATGCTTGACGCTAGTTTGCACGGAAGTGCTGTCTACTTCCTTCAACCAGTCGAACGCTTCCTTTAACATCGGAATTTCTTTGGAACAAGAACCATAAGATAGTCCTTTCCCTGTCGCTTTGTAGGTTTCTTCCCACTTCGCTAAGAAGTGGTTGAAGACGAAGCGTGAACAACCAATCGTTTTGGCAATCAGAATTTTTTGCTCTTTTGTCGGGTATATTCTGAATTTGTAAGCCTTGTATTTCAACATGATTTTCACCTCCTTAAAGAGAATATACCCGAAATGAAAGCTGGTGATTCATCTCCCGCTTTCATTTGGGCTTCGCCCTTAACGCTTAGAAGTGAGAGTATCCTCACCTGATTTTAATAAATACACCGGTAAAGACTACCACTTCCCGGACAGCGGACAGCTTGAACAATGGCATACGTATGCTGTCGATTATGTCCGGGTCTATGATTTGACGAACCGCGACTACCATGAACCGGTCGACCCGGTGACAAGTGACTTTACGTTCAAGACCAATCCGGCAAAAGGACAGACCGCGACTTTGACACAACAAGGTGTCCAGCCAAAAGAAAACCATCAGTATGTCCTGCGTTTTAAAACGAAAGCGGAACGAATCAAAGAACCGCAAGTCAAGCTGACGAAGTCGACCGGTCACCGCTCAAAAACGGTTCGTTTGCGGACGGACTGAACTTTTGGAGTTCGTATGTCCATTATGACGCGCAAGCCGTCGTTTCGAACGTCAATGACGCAACGAAACTCGCCATCGTATCAGAAGGACAGGAGCCATGGAGCGTTCTGCTTGAGCAAGGCAACTTACAGCTTGTCAAAGGGCAGACGTACCAACTGACGTTTAAGGCATCTTCAACGGTCGCACGGCCACTTGAAGTGACCGTGGAAAACGCAGCGTATACGCGTTACTTCAGTGAAATCTTCGAACTAGGCACGGAAGAAAAAACATATCAGTTTGACTTTACGCTTGGTCAGGATGATACAGCTGGACTGAAATTCCTGCTCGGGAAAGCAGCCGGTTCACCGTTCGCGGCACCTGACGTGACGATTGATGATGTGAAGTTAGAACTGAAGTAAGAGAACACGGAATCAAGAATAAAAGCATCCAGGACTACCCTCGTTTTGATGTACAGGGAGAACCTGGATGCTTTATTTTTTTGTATTAAAAGGGATTTAAAACCAATTAAGAGAATATGACACTAATACAATTTCATACTTAGGAGGAACACAACCATGGTTCGTTCGACAAAACAGTATATCGTTTTATTTGTCGTGCTTTTGCTTGCGACGATCGGTATCAATGCCTGGCCGGCGAGTATTCATCCCGACGGTACGATTGGTCTGTTTCAAAGCGTGTCTTCGCTTGTCTGGCTGGTCTTTTTGATTGGTTCGGTAATGCTCGTACGCGAAGAAAAGACGCTTTTGTTTGTGTTCTATTATCTAAGCTTCGGGTTTGTTGCTGGCACCGTGGTCTATTTAGTCACGTTCTTTGAGCGGTACTGGTTAGGGGAACTTTGGTTTGATCTCGTCTCCGGCATTCAATATCCGTTTTATTATTTATTTGCGGTCCCATTGTTTGGGTTCAATGCCTGGTTTGATGTTCCGTACGGACACTTTGCGATGTTTGCCGGGTTTTCCTATATCGTGCTGGCGATTGGCGTAAGTGTCCGATCCAAAAAATTAGAGGCGAAGCGGTTGTGGTACTGATCGTTATTTATTTTGCATAAACGAGATCATTCAACCGAATCTTTACTTTAAGGGAGGTCTGTCGCGAAGCGATGGATCTTTTTTTGGTTCACAGAAACTGTCTGACAAATCATCCCTGTAAAAATCAAAAATTCAAAACATATTCTAACAAAATCCTCTATAATCAAATTATCACTAAAATTTGGAATTTTAAAATTGAGGAGGAATAGACATGAACAAAGCAGTAAAACTCATCATGACAGGTGTACTCAGCCTTTCTTTGATCAGCGTGACTTCAGCTGAAAGCCATGCGGCAACAAAAGCGAAGGCATTCAAGAACTGTACAGAGATGCAGAAGAAGTACAAAGGCGGCGTTTCGAAGAAAGCTGGACTTAAAAACCGGACAGGATACGACAAAAAAGGGAAAGCTATCTATAAAGAAACGAAATACAAAGCCTATGTCAGCTTAGCAACGTACAAACTTAATACGAAAAGCGACCGTGACAAAGACGGTATCGCCTGCGAACGTTAAAAAAAGACCCGCTTCCGATTTTTTCGGAAAGCGGGTCTTCGTCTGTTTAGTTGAAGTTTTTCTTGAGGAAGTCTGTGACTTCTTCCGGTGTTTTTGCGTTGGCACTGTGCAAGTGACCCAGTTTCTCGTTATTTTGGAAGACGAGTAAGCTTGGAATACCCATGACGACGTTGTCTGATGCGATTTCCGGGAATTCATCTTTGTCGATTGTATAGATCGGCAGTTCGCTGAATTGTGATTCGACATCCGGCATGAAGTAGTCCATCCGTTTACAGTCTGGGCACCAGTCGGCTTCGAACTTGATGATGACCGGTGTTTCGCTTGCGATTAACTCTTTGAATGTATCTTCACTCTTAATGTAGTTACTCATGTATTAGTTCCCCCTGTTGTTGGTGTGTATCTTTAGTCTACTGATTCCAGACGCAAGATGCACGGATTATGATTGAAGAAGGTCCGGGTTCTGCAAAAATGTTGTAGAAGAAAATACCTAAAGTATGCGAAAATTGCACAAGAAGCACCAATCCACAATAAAATATCATTTGCCTTCAGGAAACACTATTGGTCTTTTGTTAATTAACTAGTTTTAAGCAAAATGATTTCTATAGACCCACTTGATTTTGACCTGTTACGATGAGGTTTGCTAATTGACAGAGCGAGTGGGGGCGACAGAAATGGATCAGCAAAAATATGATAATTTAAAGCTTGGTGAGCGTGGTGCGATCATTAGCATCATTGCCTATATTGTTTTATCAATCGTTAAATTGATTGTCGGCTACACGGCGGATTCAGCGGCCTTACGGGCGGATGGTTTAAACAATACGACCGATATCATCGCGTCGATTGCCGTCTTGATCGGGTTACGAATTTCAAGACGTCCGGCAGATGACAACCATAAATACGGACACTGGAAAAGTGAGACGATTGCCTCGATGGTCGCTTCCTTCATTATGATGGCCGTCGGATTACAGGTCTTGATCGATACCGTTTCGACGTTATTCGAAGGAAAACAGGAGTCACCGGACATCGTCGCGGCTTACGTCGGAATCGGTTCCGCCGTTGTGATGTATTTCGTCTATCGTTACAATCGAAGCCTGTCACGGAAAATTAACAGTAAAGCGGTCATGGCGGCTGCAAAAGATAACTTATCCGATGCCTGGGTCAGTATCGGGACGACGATCGGGATTATCGGTTCCCAGTTCGGGATGCCGTGGCTGGATACGGTGACGGCAATCGTCGTCGGATTCCTGATCTGTAAAACGGCTTGGGATATCTTCTCGGAAGCGTCCCACGAATTGTCGGATGGATTTGATGAACAGAAGCTGAAGATGTATGAAGATGTGATTTTTGATTTAGAGGGTGTCAAAGGAATCAAGTCGATCAAGGGACGGAATTATGGGAATAATGAAGTCGTGGATGTCGTGATTCTCGTCAACTCGCAATTGAACGTCCATCAAGCCCATGATATCGCGACGAAAGTCGAAGATACGCTGACGGATGAATATGGTGTCTATGATATTCATGTCCACGTTGAGCCGGAATGAGTTTCTGCCGAACTGATCAGGCTGAACAACCATTTAACAGTCCAATTTCGATTGGACTTTTTTTATGGAATTCCTAAAAAAACTATGTGCATTTTCACATTGTTTCTGCGTTGACATTCAGTCTAAATGGGCGTATTTTAGTTTACATAGGTAATCGTTCGATATGGAACGATTCAATATGGAACATGGAGGTGGAAGGATGGAAACAGAGCAAAAAGAGCCGGTTCGTTCAACGGCCATGATGCAGTCGTTTTGGAATGTGCAGCGTCATCTTGTCCGCGCGGCGCATCAGACAGCGCAGGAAAATGGACTCAGTTTACCGCAATTTCACAGCTTGATGACGATTGCCCCAAGAAGTCCAATCACACAAAAGGAACTTGCCACGCATACGCATTTACCGAAAAGCACCCTCAGTCAATCGATAGAAGGGTTAGTGCAAGCAGAGTGGGTCATCCGGGAAACGAATCCGGACAACCGTCGGGAAGTCGTCTTACGTTTAAGTGATCACGGACGGCAATTCGTCGAGACGATCAAACGGCAGGAATCCGGTATGCAACAACGGCTCGAGCAAGTCCTCGATCAAATCGATCCTGCCGTCTTTGAGCAGATGTTGCAGACGCATGCGCAGATTGCAGAAGGACTAAAAGAAATTTTGGCACCAGGAAACGGAGGCTGTACAGATGATTAAGTTACTCAAAAATCTGACGACCTATAAATGGGCAGTCTTGGCCGTCTTGATCCTTGTCTTCGCCCAGTCGATGTCGGATTTATACTTACCGACTTTGATGGCCGATATCATTGACAAAGGGGTCGTGACAGGGGATACGGCGTACATTTGGAAAATCGGGGCTGTCATGCTCGGGATTACCGGACTTGGCGCACTCGCGGCGATTGCTGCCAGTTATTATTCCTCGAAAGCCGCGATGGGACTTGGCCGCGATATCCGCCGAAAAGTCTTTAACCACGTCGAACGCTTTACGTTACAGGAGTTTGATCAAGTCGGAACGGCTTCATTGATCACACGGACGACAAACGATATCACCCAAGTTCAGCAGGTCGTCATCATGATGCTCCGGATGGTCGTCAGTGCGCCGATCATGTTCGTCGGTGGACTGATCATGGCAGTTTCGAAAGATGCTAAATTATCACTTGTCATCGTTGCGGCGATGCCGGTATTGGTCGTCTCGATTCTGTTGATTCTCTGGAAAGGGGTCCCGTTGTTCGGCCAAGTCCAAAAACGGCTTGACCGCTTGAATCTCGTTTTACGGGAAAACCTGACCGGGATTCGTGTCATCCGGGCCTTTAACCGGGAATCCCAGGAGAAAGTCCGGTTAACAAAAGCGAATGCGGATTTAACGGATATCTCGATCAAGGTCAATAAAATCATGGCCTTTTTGATGCCGGTCATGATGCTCGTGATGAACTTGACGGTTGTTGGTGTCATCTGGTTCGGTGGTATCCGGATTAACAACGGCGGAATGCAGATCGGAGATTTGATGGCGTTCATTCAATACGTCATGCAAATCATGTTTGCCCTCGTCATGGCGTCTGTCATGTTCGTCATGATCCCCCGGGCGGCGGTCTCGGCGAAGCGGATTAATGAAGTCCTCGAGATGGAGCCGACAATGGTCGACGCCGGAACCGCTTCTGCGGATAAAGAACGCGGCACGCTTGTGTTTGACGGGGTGACGTTCAGCTATCCGGGAGCTGAGGCACCGGTCTTATCGGATATCAGTTTTACCGCCCGACCGGGTGAAATCACGGCGGTCATCGGCGGAACCGGTTCCGGGAAATCCACGCTCGTCAATCTGATTCCGCGGTTTTATGACGTGACGGCTGGCAGTATCCAAGTCAACGGTGTTGACAGTCAAGCCGTCCCGCAAGAAGAATTACGTTCGAAAATCGGCTTTGTCCCGCAAAAAGCGTTGCTGTTTACAGGGACGATTGCAGATAACATCCGGTTCGGGAAAGAGGACGCAACGGACGAAGAAATCCAACATGCGGCACAAGTCGCTCAAGCGACAGATTTTATTGAACGGATGCCAGACCGGTATGACTCAATGATTGAACAAGGGGGATCAAACGTCTCCGGTGGTCAAAAACAACGTTTGTCGATTGCCCGGGCGCTTGTCCGCAAACCCGACATCTATGTCTTTGACGACAGCTTCTCGGCGCTTGACTTTAAAACGGATGCAACGTTACGGAAAGCCCTAAAGCAGGAAACCGAGGACGCAACCGTCCTGATCGTTGCCCAGCGTGTCAGCACCGTCATGGACGCCGATCAAATCATTGTCCTCGAAGAAGGTCGGATTGCCGGCATCGGAACGCATGATGAACTCTATGAAACAAACGAAGTCTATCAGGAAATCGTCAAATCCCAACTGTCAGAGGAGGAAATCGCATGAGTACCAGTAGTACAAAACGACCTGCCGGTGGTCCTCCAGGTGGCCCGGGTGGTGGTCCCGGCGGCGGGAACATGATGATGATGGGCGAAAAACCAAAAAACTTTAAAGCGACGTTTCGACGGTTACTCGGTTACCTGAAACCACGCCGGAACGCTCTCATAGCGGTTTTTGTCGCAGCCATTCTCAGTACGATCTTTATGATTGCCGGACCGAAAATCATGGGAACGGCAATTACGGAACTGTTTGAAGGAGCATACGCCAAGTTCCAGGGGGTACCGGGAGCAGCAATCGACTTTACGAAAATCGGACAGATTTTGCTGTTACTCGCCGGACTGTATGTCATCAGCAGTCTTTTCAGTTACCTGCAACAGTATCTGATGTCCGGGATTGCGCAAAAAACCGTCTATGATTTACGGGAAGATGTCAATCAGAAGCTTGAACGCTTACCACTCAAGTATTATGACGGCCGTCCGAACGGAGAGACACTCAGCCGGGTCACAAATGACATCGATACGATCGGGAGTACGTTACAACAAAGTGTGACGTCGTTCATCACGTCGATCGTGACGATTGTCGGAATCTTAATCATGATGCTGACGATCAGTCCGCTGTTGACGTTGATCTCGCTCGTCTCGTTACCGATCTCGATTTTCGCGATTCGTCCGATTTTGAAACGGTCGCAAAAATACTTTGCCGATCAACAACGGACACTCGGACAACTGAATGGTCATGTCGAAGAGATGTATACGGGGCATCCGGTCGTCAAAGCGTTTGGTCATGAACGCAGAGCGGTCGAACAGTTTGATACGGTTAATGAAGAATTATATGAAGCGGGACGAAAAGCGCAGTTCATTTCCGGAATCATCATGCCGATGATGATGTTCATCGGGAACATCAGCTATGTCCTGATCAGTGTCGTCGGCGGGATTTTAGTCACCCAGCGCAGCATCTCGATCGGAGATATTCAAGCGTTCATCACCTATACACGCCAGTTCACACAACCGATCACACAAACGGCCAATATCGCGAACATCGTTCAGTCGACGGTCGCCGCTGCCGAGCGGGTCTTTGAGTTGTTGGATGAAGAAGAGGAAGTCAAGGAAGTAACGACGCATCACTTGACGAAAGCCGACGGAGCCGTTGCGTTCGAGCATGTCGACTTCGGTTACAGCGAACAGCTGTTGATTGAAGACATGAACATCGACGTCAAACCGGGTCAGACGGTTGCGATCGTCGGTCCGACCGGTGCCGGTAAAACGACACTGATCAATCTGTTGATGCGCTTTTACGAGTTGAATCGTGGTGTCATCCGGATTGACGGGATCGATACACGGAAGATGTCACGCGAAGATTTACGGACGACGTTCGGCATGGTCCTGCAGGATACGTGGCTCTTTAACGGTACGATCCGTGACAATCTCGCGTACGGAAAAACCGGGGCAACAGAAGACGACATCGTCGAAGCCGCGAAAACAGCCCATGCGGATCACTTCATCCGGACATTGCCGGACGGCTACGATACCGTCCTGAACGAAGAAGCGTCGAACATCTCGCAAGGGCAAAAGCAACTGTTGACGATTGCCCGGGCGGTCCTCGCCGATCCACCGATCATGATTCTCGATGAAGCCACGTCAAGTGTCGATACGCGGACGGAAATCTTTATTCAACAGGCGATGAAACGTTTGATGGAAGGGCGGACAAGTTTCGTCATCGCCCACCGTCTGTCGACGATTAAAGATGCCGATTTGATTTTGGTCATGGATCAAGGGCGGGTCATTGAACAGGGCACACATGAAGCCTTGCTCGAAGCGAACGGCTTTTATGCCGATCTTTACAACAGTCAGTTCTCGGAAAAAGAAGTCGTTTAAGATGGACGCGGTCAAATTATTTCGGTACGTCGGCGAAACCATGACGGCGGAATACTAAAAAATAAATAGCTTTTCCAAAATGGATGGTTCTGATCAGAATCATCCATTTTTTTAAATACTATTCACAAACTGCCACTTTCAGGTTAAAAGTGGTTTAGTAATTCCTTTAGCCGGGGAAATTAAAGAAGTGTCGGAAATATATTATTTAGAGATGAAGGAGTGTGGCAGGATGAACAACTTTTGGAACACGACGTCATTTGACGTCAACGGGATTCTAGGAACTCTCGGAAACATTTTAGGAGCACTTATCGTCTTCTTGATTGGATGGCTGATTGCGAAACTGATCGCAAACGGTATTCAAAAGGCATTGGAAAAATCGGGTGTCGTCAACAAATTGTCACCACAAAAAGAAGGTACACCACCACAAAAGAAAAAGTGGACGCCTGAAAAAATTATCGGGACAGTCATTTTCTGGGTCTTGATGGTTTTCGTTCTCATCCTCGTCTTTAACATCTTGAACTTGAACATCATCGCAGGACCGCTTGCGGATACGATGAGCACATTGCTCGCAGCGATCCCGAACATCCTGAAAGCAGCATTGATTCTTCTTCTTGCTTACGTCATCGCGGTCGTACTGCGCATGGTCATAGTCAAAGGCGGAACGAAATTGATGTCGAACGAAAAAGTCCGTTCGAACAAAATGCTTCAAGGTCAAACGGATCTTTCGAACTATCCGAAGATTGCAGGCGAAATCGTCTTCTATCTTGTCTTGTTATTGTTCCTACCGGGTGTACTGGGTGCGCTCAACATTGAAAGTGTTTCTGAGCCGTTCAGCCAATTACTCTCGTCGTTCCTTGGATTCATCCCACGTCTGATTGCTGCAGCAGCGATCTTCTTCGTCGGATTCCTCGTTGCGAAAATCGTTCGCGATATCGTCACGAACTTCCTGCATGCAGTCGGTACAGACAAATTTGCTTCACGCTTCAACATCGGTACAAACGAACAAAAAGATACAAAATCACTTTCTTCCATCTTAGGTACAGTCGTCTTCATCCTGATCTTAATCCCGATCACGATTTCGGCACTTGACCAGCTCAACATCAAAGGGATTACAGGACCAGCCATCAACATGTTAAATGATGTTCTTGGTATGATTCCGAACATCATTATCGGTGTCGTCTTGATCCTTGTCGGTCTTTATGTCGGTCGTTTCGTTAAGAAATTCGTCGCAGACCTCTTGTCACGCCTCGGTTTCAATAACTTAACACGCCACTTGAAAATCGGTAACTGGGATGCAAACAATGCCTCGACATCACCATCATCAATCGTTGGATCACTCGTTGAAATCGTCATCGTCGTCTTGTTCGTCGTTGAAGCATTCAATCTGATCGGTCTCAACTTCATGGTTGATCTCGGTCGCGCGGTTCTTGCTTTCCTTCCAAGCGTCTTGACAGCGATCATCATCTTGGCCATCGGTATCATCATCAGCAACTTGGTGAAACGCACGATGGACAGCCTGTTTGCTAACTCGGATTTAAAAGTTCTTTCAAGCGTCGCGAAATATGCCATCCTTGCTCTTGCTGTCTTCATGGCACTTGATCAACTTGGTGTTGCCGCTACAATCGTTAACTCAGCGTTCATCTTGATCCTCGGTGCTGTTGCTCTTGCTTTCGGACTCGCGTTTGGCTTAGGTGGCCGTGATAATGCATCACGTTACCTCGATCGTCTCCAGAAAAAAGCAGAGAATGCAGATATCGACACATCGAACCTGCCGTCAAACAACACATCGTCTGCTTCGACGAAGCCAAGCTTAAAAGAAGCAGCAAAAGGTGCCGCGTCAAAAGCAGCAGATGACGTCACACCAGATCAAGCACCAAAAGCTTCTAAACCATCATCTTCTACGAACGTGAACCCGACACACGGTACACCAAAAGGGGCACTTCCTGAAAATGATTTAGCACAACAAGACGATTACCCGATCGATCCGGACACACATCGTGGCCCGAACTTAGATCACCCGAATGATCGTCCGTAACATTAATAAAACTCCTTCACCAGCCAGTGAAGGAGTTTTTTAGTGCGTTAATACATGGCTGCATATTTGTATTGTAGTAAAATAACAAAACTGGTTTGACCAATTTGTGAAAAAAAACAGAAACTTTTGCTTATAAAAGCTGACATCCTTTGTTATGATGAAAAGGTCAATTAGAAAAATGATTTGAATATTCAGAAAAAAGAGAAAGTTCGGAGGGTGTTTTATGAGTTTGCTTCGTAAGAAAGATGTCAGTGTGATGATGGATCAAAAGAGCCATTCCAAACTGGCGCGGCATTTATCAGGCTTTGATTTAGTTTTACTTGGGATTGGTGCAATCATCGGGACAGGGATCTTCGTCCTGACCGGAACAGGAGCGTTGTATGCAGGACCCGCATTACCGGTTGCCTTTATTATTTCTGCTATCGTCTGTGCATTAGCAGCTCTCTGTTACGCCGAGTTCTCATCGATGATTCCAGTCTCGGGTAGTGTTTACACGTACACCTATGCCACGATTGGTGAACTGGTTGCCTGGATCATCGGTTGGTGTTTGATCCTGGAATATGGTTTAGCATCGAGTGCCGTTGCAACAGGCTGGTCCGGTTATTTCCAGTCGTTGTTATCCGGATTCGGTGTCAGTCTGCCGACAGCATTAACAGCAGCACCAGGTGCTGTACCAGGCAGCGAAACATTCTTTAACTTACCGGCGTTCCTGATCTTGATGGTCATCACGCTGTTGCTCTCAATGGGAATCAAGGAAACAAAACGCGTCAACAATATCATGGTTCTTGTTAAAGTAGCCGTCGTTGTCTTGTTCATCGTCGTCGGCATCTGGTATGTCGAGCCGGGCAACTACACGCCGTTCGCACCGTTCGGTATCAGTGGTGTCCTGCAGGCTTCAGCCATCGCCTTCTTCGCATACCTCGGTTTTGATGCCGTTACGTCAGCGGCAGAAGAAGTCAAAGATCCGGGCCGTAACTTGCCGATCGGGATCTTGGGATCACTTGCCATCGTTACCGTACTATACGTCGTCGTATCCGCCATCATGGTCGGAATCGTACCATTCAAACAATTTGAAGGGGTCGACAGCCCGGTTTCGTTAGCCTTAAAAGTAGCAGGTCAGGACTGGGTCGCAGGTTTCGTCGACTTAGGTGCCATCGTTGGTATGACAACTGTTATCCTCGTCATGACATTTGGTCTGGTTCGTCTCCTGTTCGCGATGAGCCGTGATGGATTATTGCCGAAAATCTTCTCGGACGTGAATGAAAAATCACATACGCCTGTCAAAGCAACATGGATTCTTGGTACGACTGCCGGTTTGATTGCTGGGTTCGTTCCGCTCGGTACACTGGCAGAATTGATCAATATCGGAACACTCGCAGCATTCGCTCTGATTTCAATTGCCGTCGTCATCTTACGGAAAACGCGTCCTGATCTGAAGCGGGCGTTCAAAGTGCCATGGGTTCCATTCTTACCGATTCTTTCCGTCCTTTCCTGTATCATGTTGATGTTGAACCTTCAAACATTCACATGGATTGCTTTCTTCATCTGGACCGCAATTGGCCTACTTGTCTACTTCGGATATGGAAGAACACGCTCAAAACTGCATTAATAGCACTTATGCCATCCAGGACCGCTTCTGGATGGTTTTTTATTTACTTCTGGCAGGAATGAACATCGGAAAAGGCGAACGGTTGTAGGGAAAGGGGCGATCCGAAATGATTCATATTAAACAGGCACCTGATACAGAAACAGCATATTTAGTCATGAAGGAAGGTTTCAGCGATTACATGATTCCACTAGGTCTTTCACCTGAAGTGTTTCAGGAACGAATCTTAGAACGTGACGGCAACCAACTGGAACATTCGTTCATTGCCTATCACGGGGAACGACCGGTCGCGATTTGGTTGAACGGGCTGAAGACCATCAAGAAAAAAACGGTCATGCGTTGTGGGGGACTGGCGGTCGATCCGCAGTACCGGCGTCTTGGAATTGCCAAAGCCTTGTATGAAGCACAGCTGAGTTATGCCAAATCTTTGAATATCGATTGCTTGATGCTTGAAGTCATTCAAGGAAATGAGCCGGCGATTACCTTATACGAGAGTTTCGGTTATCAAACTGTCAGTGAACTCGGTTATTTTCATAAAGAAGAACAGGGACAGGTTGAACCGCTTGTTGAAATTGATCAAGTGGCTTTTGAACGGCGGTACATACAGCAGGACGAATACATTTGGCAACAGGATCCGGGCGTTATGAAACTGGCGAAAGCCCGTTACTACGAACTCGATGGTGCCTTTATTGCCGCAGTCAATGAATCAATTTTTGCTATTTTGACAGATGAGGAAGAAGTTGCCCGGGTCGCGACCGAAGCAACACGCCGATTGGCAGGTGAACACTATCATCTGCAATCAACGAATCAGCAGGTGTGGGAAGAATTACTCAAAGCCGGTTGGAAACAACGGGACCTCAAACAATTCATCATGCAAAAACCAATCAGTGTCTAAACAAACGGGATCTACAGAACGGCCATTGAGGCGACTCTGTAGATCCCGTCTTTTGTTACATCCATAAGCTGATCATGACGATGACGGCAAAGATCACGAATAAGATACCTGTGCCACCAAGCATGACCAACATGATTTTGTTCATCATAAAACATCCTCAAATCTGTAGAAAACTACGTTTTTGTATGACTGAGCCTTAAAAATAGAAAACCAAAATCAACCTACGTTCGTATACTCCAATAGATTGATCTTCAAGAGACTAGTGAGTACCTGGTTACGATTGGTTCAGATAATCCTCAATCATCACGCGATGCGAGCCGACGATCTGCTCCGGTAAATCGGTCAGAGGGAAATACGTTAACGCAACACTTTCTTCGCTGATGCGCAAGGTTCCGGTCGTTTTGGAAGCGACATAAGCCAGCGTGACGCTTTGAAACACATCACCGTTCGCAAGCGTCGTGACATAGTTTTTTCCGGAATAGACACCGAGTAACGTCAAGTCTTCAGCGACAAGACCTGTTTCTTCCAACAGTTCACGGCGTGCAGTTTCGTCTGTTGACTCCGCCCATTCCATCAGACCGCCCGGCAGTCCGAACCGGGCTTGTGTTTCATTGCGTTGTTCAAGTAAAATTTGGCCGTTCGTGACGACAAGCACGACGGCACCGACTAGAATCAGCGGGGTCTGTCCGATTTGCTTTCGGAGTGTCTCGACATAACTCATCGCGGCACCCCTTGATGAAACGGACAGCCGGTTGGCTTGGTTGTTTTTTCAACAGTCGCAGAACGGGCAAAGAAATTCGGACGCTTGACGGCCGGATCGAAATCTTTGTGGAAGACATGCGTCGCGGCACCGCTCATGGGCGGTACGAGCCAGGACCATTCTCCGGTTACGTCCCGTTCACAGGCCGCTTCATTTTTTTCGAACCGGGCAAATTGTTTCGTCGCCGTATGATGGTCGACAATCGTCACGCCGGCCCGTTCAAACGAATCAAGGACGGCGTAATTGAGTTCGACGAGTGCCCGGTCTTTCCATAATGACCGTTCGCGGGATGTGTTCAGTCCAAGTTGCTCCGCGACCAGCGACAAGAGGTTATACCGATCAACATCGGCCAAATTTCTTGCGCCGATTTCAGTCCCCATGTACCAGCCGTTAAACGGGGCGCACGGATAGGAGATACCGCCGATTTCAAGACGCATGTCAGAAATCATCGGGACAGCATACCATTTGACGGTATGGTTTGCGAACAAGTTAAAATCAGGATGTTGAATCGTGACTTCAAGCACCAGTTCATCCGGAATCGGATGCAGACTGACTTGTCCGTCGAGTTCGATCAGTAACGGCAGAAGATCAAAGTCGGTTCCTTGTCCACTCCATCCGAACGACTCACAAAGCGAGGTGAATGCAATGGATGCCGGATCACCAATGATACCATCCAGGGTGTCGTAACCGGCATAACGGATTAATTGATGGTTCAAGATGCGGACCCGGTCGGGATCAAAAATCGTAATCGTCGAACGGATCCGTCCATCATTGGTTGCATACTCCATATGATGAAACAAGGTGTCGCGGATCGATTCCACAGTCAGGGCATCCCGGGCGTCAATGACGTGAAGTTGCTCCCAAAAGAGGCGCCCGATACAGCGGTTGCTGTTCCGCCAGGCAAGTTTTGCTCCATAAGTCAGTTCTTGAAGCGTTTGAGTATACGTACCTGTCCGCAAAATTTCTTCGCGGACTTCGTGCAGACGATGTGTTTCTTGCGGGTATTGTTCTATATAGTCATGGAAAAAGCTTTCGGCTTCTGTGAGTAAAGTAGACACGGCGTAAATCCTTTCTTCATCCAACACGACGATTGTTCTTGCTTCAGTGTACCGTTTGCTTGAGCGTTGTGCCAAACGATAATCGCTAAACACTTACTTACAAGTTCAAAAGACGTTAAAAGTTTGAAAGTAGTGTCGAAAGGGGGATAGAGGAAAGAACTATTTGAAAGTGAGGAAATTGTTATGTCATTATTAAAACCTGTATTTGCCCGTTTTTTTGGCGAAGCCTTTTTTGATAAATCGGCTCAACTCGCCTATTATCTGATGTTGTCCTTATTCCCCTTTTTGTTATTTGTAGTTGGATTAGTATCCTTTTTACCGTTCACATCAGGAGACGTCCTTGATTTAATCCGTCCGTTCGCTCCGGCGGAAACATATGAATTGATCCGGAAAAACGTCGTCGGAATTTTTGATGACAGGGGATTGAAACTCGCCTCGATCAGTTTCCTGGCAGCCTTTTGGCTCGCTTCGATGTCGGTGCAGTCATTGGTTCGATCATTGAATGATGCGCTGGAAGTAACGCGGAAAGTGCCGTTTTGGAGAGGGTTACTGCAGGACTTCGGTTTTACGGTCGGCATGATGGTTATTTTACCGATGTCGCTTCTCGTTCCGGTTGCTGAAAAGTTAACGCGGCGTTTCATCACGCATTTTGCCATCGTCAATGATGTCGTCACGAACTACTCCTGGATTTGGTTTTTATTCCGTTGGGGACTCGGATCACTGTTCCTGTTGGTCTTCTTCATTCTGCTGTATCGTGTTCTGCCGAGCGTCCGGTTGACAGTCCGTCAAGTCTTGCCGGGTGCGTTGTTTGCGACAATCGCCTGGCAGGCTGTTTCTGAATTCTTCTCGTATTACGCGGAATTCGGCAGTTACGACCGTCTGTATGGACAACTGGCCGGAATTATCGTCCTGATGACGTGGTTCTATTTGTCATCTGTCGTCCTGATGCTCGGTGGATTGATGAACGCCGAACGGATGCGTCAAAAGAAAGAAGCGAAAGTCTTAAAACCTGAAAAAATCAAACAAGAGACTGTCCGTTAAGGGCAGTCTTTTGTTTGACGTTGAATTACTTTTTGATAGAAGAATACACCGATCAAACCGGTCGTAAACAAGGCGAGCAGAAGTAACGAGAGTTGTTCATAGTGCGTAGTTTTTAAGAACACGCTGGCTGCAACGGCGGCATAAAAACTGCCCAGACTCTTTTTGACGAATTGACTGCTGAAGAGATTGAGGAATGATGCGCCAAGCGGCGAGCCGATGATTGCTCCGATGATTAAAGCAATCCCTAAAGCAAGCGGAGCCTGTGTACCTGACATGAAGTAACTCGTAACGCCGCCGAGTACAATCAACGTAGCTGCCGCAATACTTGTTCCGATTGCTTGCTTAAGCGGGAAACGAACCCATCCCATCAAGAGTGGTGTCAGTAAAAATCCACCGCTGACACCCATCAAAGACGACAGGATTCCGGCAGCGGCACCGATTGCGACCAGTTTATAAAACGAGGCATGCGGCACAGATGTCTCCCGAACCACTTTTTTATCCGGTTTCAAAAACTGAATGGCAAACAACAGGAGCAGGACGATGTAAAGGGTGGAGATGACCGTATCGGCACCGCTGTGCCGTTCCATCCAAAAGACGACAGGCGTAATCGCAGCGGAGCCGATGATACCGGAAACGCCAATCGTGACAGCATCCCGAAGGTGAAAGTTATTTTGACGGAGATGGGCAAAGGTGCCTGTCACCGTCGAACCGAGTGTCAAAAGCAAACTTAAGACGATGGCGGTGCTCGGGGTGTATCCTAATATCAATAAAAGAGGGGTCAGGATGATGCCCCCGCCGATTCCGAAAAAACCGGATAGAATGCCGATTGCGGCTCCGAGTACAAGAAAAAGTAATAAATCCAAGAGTGTTCCTTCTTTCTATAAAGTGATACAGATGACTCTACGGGGAAAGTAATGATTAGGAAAATGAATTATACTGATCGCAACGATTAGAAAAATAAATGAGGGGAATCTATGAATTTTAATGAACTGAAGACCTTTGTCGCGTTGGTCGAAACAAAACATTTTACGAAAACAGCGGACCGCTTATACATTTCGCAGCCGACGGTCAGTCTCCATTTAAAACATTTGGAAGAACATTTTGGACAAAGTTTAATTCATCGCCATACCTTTAATAAAACGATTGAAATCTCGGAAGCGGGATGGATTGTGTACCGGCATGCCAAGGAAATTTTGCACCAAGCGATCCGGCTCGAGCAGGAAATGGATGAGTTGGAAGGCATTACACGCGGGACGCTCAGAATCGCGGCCACACATACGATCTACGAAGCGATGTTAGAAGAGATGATTCACGACTTTTTGCTGGTCTATCCGGATGTTTCCGTCGATGCGCGCGTCATGAATCAGGAACAAGTCGAACAGGCCTTGCTCCATTACGAGATTGATTTAGGTATGGTAGAAGGACTGCATCGCTCGCACCAAATCGAAGCCATTCCTTTTGCGACAGATCGACTGCGCATCATCGGTCATCATCATCTGGTTCCGGAACAGGCAACCTGGATTTACCGGGAAGAGGGATCAGCCGCACGTTTAGCACTGGAAACGTGGTTGCAGACACAAGCAATTGTTCCGAAGCGGATAATCACGGTATATTCCAACCGGTTAATTAAACAGTTAATCAAAAATGGAACGGGGATTTCGATTCTTTCGGAACGTTTGGCGGGAAGCCTGCTCGAATCAGAACGGTTTCAGACATATGATGATTCGCAGATTGATCCAAGGATGTTTCAATTCATTACGCTTAAAGGAGAGACAACCCGTCTGTCCCAAAAATGGATCAATCAACACGGTGGATCCGACTAAAAACTTTTTCGTTGACATATACCCCTGTAGGTATTATTGTATGGAATGTAGCCATTAGGTATGACACAGGTCACACGGAAAAAGGAGAGTGTTCTTCGCATGGAAAAAGTGTATGAAGACAAAATCATTCACCGGATGAACCGGATTGAAGGTCAGCTTCACGGTCTTATCCGGATGATGAAAGAAGAAGCGTCCTGTAAAGATGTTGTCACTCAACTCAGTGCGACACGAAGCGCGATTGATCGTGTCATTGGACTTGTCGTCAGTGAAAATCTAATTGAGTGTGTCACGAATGACGAAACCGACGATAACCATGAACAGGCTGTAGCAGAAGCGGTTCAACTATTACTGAAAAGCAGATAAAAAATTTTACAACGATTAATACCCTTAGGGGTAAAATAGATGGAGGAATTTTTCAGATGTCAGAGATTAAAAAAACAACGATTGTATTGTTCAGTGGAGATTACGATAAGGTCATGGCAGCGTATATCATTGCCAACGGAGCAGCCGCTTACGACCACGAAGTGACGGTTTTCCATACATTCTGGGGATTAAACGCGATGCGTAAAGACGAGCCGATTCAACCGAATAAAACACTACTTGAAAAAATGTTCGGTAAATTCATGCCGCGCGGTGCCGACAAAATGCCGCTCTCAAAAATGAACTTCGGTGGTGCCGGTCAGAAGATGATCAAAAACGTCATGAAAAAACACAATGCGATGCCGCTTCCCGATTTAATCGAACTGGCGAAAGAACAGGATGTAAAACTGGTTGCTTGTACGATGACAATGGATCTGCTCGGCTTAAAGCAGGAAGAACTGCATGATGGGATCGAATATGCCGGTGTCGCAGCGTACCTCGCGGATGCTGAAGACGGAAACGTCAACCTGTTCATCTAATTTCGAGGAGGACTGATGCAAGTGGATATCCTGAACATCGTATTTCTAGTGATTGTTGCCTTTCTCGCTTACCGGATGTTTGCACCGACAAAAGGTGTCAACAAACTGTCAGCAACTGAACTGAAACAGCATTTAGGTGACCGTAACCGATTTTATTTGGATGTCCGGACACCGGGTGAGTTCAAAGGAAATCACATTAAAGGATTTAAGAACATTCCGCTTCAAATATTACCGTCTCAACTTGACAAGATTCCGAAAGACAAAGAAGTCATCGTAATCTGTCAAAGCGGAATGCGTAGTAAACAAGCGGTCAAACAATTAAAAAAAGCCGGATACAGCCACGTAACAGAGGTATCAGGCGGAATGAATGTTTGGCGTTAAAAAACACGAGGAGGAATAACAAATGAAACGATTCACAGCAAAAGAAGTACAGGAAAAGCTAGAGAGCGGAGAACAACTTAACATCATTGATATCCGGGAAGTGGACGAAGTCAAAGAAGGAAAAATTCCGGAAACAATTCATATTCCACTCGGACTCGTTGAATTCAAAATGAATGAACTTGATAAGAAAAAACAATACGTCATGGTCTGCCGTTCAGGTGCCCGTAGTGGCCGTGCAGCCACTTATCTTGAGGGACAGGGATTTGATGTCATCAATATGGATGGCGGTATGATGGCATACGAAGGTAAAACCAACTAATTTTTTTAATCTTAATTATACCCCCATAGGTAAAAGGAGCGAATACTTTTGCAGACAATCAAAACAGATATCGTACTCGACGCACGTGGCTTAGTTTGCCCGATGCCGATCGTCCGAACGAAAAAAACGATGAAGACACTGGAACCGGGTCAAGTCGTAGAGGTTCAAGCGACAGATAAAGGATCGACGGCCGATCTCCGGGCCTGGGCAAACAGTACAGGCAACCAATACCTCGGAACGATTGAAGACGGCGATGTTCTGCGTCATTACGTCCGGAAAGCTTCCGGTAATGATCAGGAAGTGCCGGAGTTCGAACAAATCGTCAATAACGAGACGGTCGAAGTTGCTCGTCAGAACGCGGATACGCTTGTTCTCGATGTCCGGGAAACGGCAGAATATGCGTTTGCACATATTCCTAGTGCGGTAAACATTCCGCTGGGTGAACTGGAAGAACGTATCGAAGAACTCGATATGTCTAAAACGATTTATGTGGTCTGCCGAACAGGCAGCCGGAGTGACTTGGCTTGCCAACAACTCGATGCTAAAGGATTCAACGTTCAAAATGTCGTTCCCGGTATGAGTGACTGGGCATTTGATACAGAAAAAAACGTTTAATCCGTAAATTACTGTCAGGAGGAAAGACAAAGATGGCACAAGCAATGACAACAAAAGAAGTGACGCAAAAAATCATTCGCCGCGAAAAAATGTTTATCTTGGACGTCCGTAATGAAGACGCATTCCAGGACTGGAAGATTGAAGGCGAACAGTTTTCCTACTTGAACGTTCCTTATTTTGATTTACTTGATGGTGTCGAAGACATTTTAGACCAACTGCCGACCGATCAAGACGTGCTCGTCGTCTGTGCGAAGGAAGGATCGTCCATTTTTGTCGCGGATTTATTGAAAGAAGCAGGACGGACGGTCTCGTATCTTGCAGGCGGGATGAAAGCCTGGAGCGAACATCTCGAGCCGATTTCACTCGGATCATTAAATGAAACCGGGTCAGATTGTGGAGAAGTCGTTCAGTTCGTCCGGATCGGGAAAGGTTGCCTGTCTTACATGATCATCTCGGAAGGCAAAGCCGTCCTCGTGGATGCCACACGTATGACAGATATCTATCTCGACTATGCAAAAGAACGTCAGCTTGAAATCACACATGTATTTGATACACATCTTCATGCCGATCACATTTCCGGCGGACGTGAGATTGCGGAAAAAACAGGCGCAACATATTGGTTGCCACCAAAAGACGCTACAGACGTCACGTTTGATTATGAAGCGCTCGAAGATGGAAGCCACGTTCAGGTAGGAGATACACAAATTGATGTACGGGCCCTTTATTCCCCGGGACATACAATCGGGTCGACTTCGTTCGTCGTCGATAATCGTTATCTCCTGACGGGCGACATTTTGTTTATTGATTCCATCGGACGTCCTGATTTAGCCGGTCTCGCAGAAGACTGGGTCGGTGACTTAAGAGATTCGCTCTACAACACGTATCGTGAACTATCGAAAGACCTGATTGTTCTGCCTGCCCACTTCATGTTAATCGAAGAATTAAACGAAGACGGCAGCGTCGCGGAAAAACTGTATGTGTTACTTGCCAACAATCATGGCTTGAACATCGAAGACGAAGAAACATTCCGGAAAATGGTGACAGAAAACTTGCCGCCGCAACCGAATGCGTACCAGGAAATTCGAGAAACAAACATGGGGAAACAGACACCGGATCTCGAAGCACAACGTGAGATGGAAGTCGGTCCAAACCGCTGTGCCGTTCGCTAAACTAAAAAAATTACTTCAGGAGGAATTACAATTATGAAATCAGAACTCGTATTAGATGCAAAAGGACTTGCATGTCCAATGCCAATCGTCAAAACAAAAAAAGCAATCACCGGACTCGAATCCGGTCAAATCCTTGAAGTCCATGCAACGGACAAAGGGGCAAAAAACGATTTACAAGCATGGGCAAAATCAGGTGGCCATGAGCTTGTGAAACACGAAGAAGAGGCCAGCGTCTTAAAATTCTGGATCCAAAAAGGGTAATTCAAGTTACAGGAGGGCTGGAGACAGTCCTTCTTTTTCAAAAGGAGTGAATCGAATGGAAATCGGGTTTATCATTACCATTTTTTTGATTGGATTTGTCGGATCCTATATTTCCGGAATGCTCGGAATCGGCGGTTCAATCATCAAATATCCGATGCTGTTATACATTCCGCCGTTGCTCGGATTCGCTGCCTTTTCGGCCCATGAAGTGGCGGGAATCAGTGCCATTCAAGTCTTTTTTGCGACGATTGGCGGCGTTTGGGCTTACCGGAAAGGCGGTTATCTCAACAAGTCATTAATCGTAAGTATGGGTGGCGCCATTTTAAGCGGAAGTTTCCTCGGTGCCTACGGTTCAAATGTCTTGGCGGAAGATACAATCAATATCGTTTACGGAATACTGGCGTTAACGGCAGCGGTCATGATGTTCGTACCGAAAAAAGGACTGGATGATATTCCGCTTGATCAGGTCCGGTTCAACAAAACAATTGCAGCGAGTAGCGCGTTCATCGTCGGAGTCGGGGCAGGAATCGTCGGTGCGGCAGGAGCATTCTTACTTGTTCCGATTATGCTCGTCGTTTTAAAAATCCCGACCCGGATGACGATTGCTTCGTCGCTCGCGATTACCTTTATTTCGTCAATCGGCGCAACGGTCGGAAAGATTACGACAGGGCAGGTCGACTGGGGACCGGCTGCCATCATGGTCGTCGCCAGTCTGATTGCGGCACCGCTCGGCGCAATCGCCGGAAAAAAGATGAATACAAAAGTCCTGCAAATCATTTTGGCTGTCCTGATTTTAGCGACAGCCGTCAAAATCTGGCTCGATATTTTATGAAAGAGTACAAAAAAGCGATACTTTGCTTGTACATCAGCAAAGTATCGCTTTTTTTGATGAAGCTACAAACGGCTTTTTTCAATGACATCAACAAGTTGCCGTTCGACATCGAGTGCGACTTGTTTTAACTCGTCTTCTTCGACCAGACCAATCAGTGCCGTTGGACGCGGCATTCCGATTTTCGTCTGTCCATCTTCCGTATAAACAGCGAGCTTACACGGTAAAAAGTAGCCGGCCCGACGTTCCGCCGACAAGACACGATGGGCTTCCTTTGGATTACAGACTTCGAGGATATGGTATCGGTCTTCAAACGGTAACTCTTTTTCAGCAAATTTTTTCGCCAAATCAAACTCCCATAAGACGCCAAAGGAAACCTCGGCAAGTGCTGTTTTGAGACGTTCGATTGTTTTCTCCGTTGAATGATTCGAGTTGACTGTGTAGTCAAACATGAATACCCCTCCCGGTTTTTTTTAATGTCTTAAATTTATTTCCCTCTTTTGACAGGATGAATCGTCTTTTTTGAATGTGCCGAATGAGAGCAGACCGGGCGACAAACTGTGGGAAATCAAGGTACATTAGAAAAAAGACATCCGTCAGACAATGGACGACGTAAGCTTAAAAAAGGAGGCGGAGGGGGATGAAGAAACGAATGTTGACGATTTTATCGGTCGTAGCATTGATTGCAATCATGATTGGCGGCTACTTTGTCTTTCAGCAACAACAGGCAAAATCGAGTGGGAGCAAAGAACTGACCTATGCCAAAGAAGAAACGGCGATTCTCGCAGGCGGTTGTTTCTGGTGCATGGAGCCGCCGTTTGAAGAGTTAAAAGGGGTCAAATCCGTAATTTCCGGTTATACCGGTGGAGATGTGAAAAACCCGACGTATAATCAAGTATCGGCGGAAACAACCGGACACCGGGAAGCCGTTTTGATTACATTTGATCCGGCTGTTATTTCCTATAAACAGTTACTTGATGTCTACTGGCGCCAAATCGATCCGACCGATCCGAACGGTCAATTCGTCGATCAAGGCGAATCATATACGACGGCAATCTTCTATACAAATGCGGAACAAAAGCAGATTGCGGAACAGTCGAAGAACGAATTAGCTGAGAGCGGAATTTTTGATGAAAAAATTGTCACACCGTTGATTGAAGCGGGTCCGTTTTATGAGGCAGAAGCGTATCATCAAGACTATTACTTGAAGAGCGAAAAGAAATATAAATTTTACCGGGCTGCATCCGGACGTGATGAGTTCATCAATCGATATTGGAAAGATCAACCAAAACTGGACTTACCGAAGTATTCAAAATTGACCGATGAACAAATCAAAGCGAAGTTGACGGATATCCAATATAAAGTCACTCAGGAAGACGGGACAGAACCGGCTTTTGATAATCCGTATCATGATTTAAAAGCGGACGGGATTTATGTGGATCTGATTTCCGGTGAACCGCTGTTTTCTTCTAATGATAAATTTGATTCGAAAACCGGCTGGCCGAGCTTCATTCGACCGTTAGAAAAAGGAAATATCATTGAAAAAAGTGACTTTGCATTAGGGATGAAGCGGATGGAGGTCAGAAGCCGGCACGGAAATGCGCATCTTGGACATGTCTTTAACGATGGTCCTGAACCGACTGGTTTACGTTATTGTATGAATTCAGCTGCTTTACGGTTTGTGCCGAAAGCCGACCTCGAAAAAGAAGGTTACGGTCAGTATGCTTCCGAATTTAAATAATCAGCTAAAAAGGGATTTTTCACTTTCGTGAAAAGTCCCTTTTCTTTCGAAAATGTAAGGTGACCGCATTAAAAATAACTATCCATTTTATCCAAATATTGTTTATACTAGACACAATGTAAGATCATATCTTGAGGAGGAACATTGTGAAAAAGTTAACGATTTGGCTCATGCTGAGCTGTTTGATTCTGACGCTCGGAATCGGACCATCAGCTGTTAAAACAGCAGCGGCAAATGAATTGTCGGAAGCTGTCTTATTAAAGGCAGGACAGGAAACGCTTCTGGAAACAGGAACGAATAAAACGAATACATATTGGTATAAGGTCGATCATCAAGCCGGGATTGAAAAAACGGCGACACATTTTGAATTATCGATTGATACGGATCAGCCGATCGAAGTAACGGCTTACCCTAGTCAAGAGATGGCATCAAAAGATGAGACATTTGACCGTTACCGCGGATATGCAGAACCAAACGATAAGGACGTCACAAAAATCGCTGTTCCGTATGCATGGGACGGACCATATTACGTCAAAGTCGATTATTATCCGGAAATCGAAGAAGATAAGACGGTCAAACCAGCAAATGTCAACTTGACGTACAATAATGTCAAATTGGCTGTCGAATATGAGCCAATCAGCGATATCAGCTGTATGGCGGAAGAAGCACTGAAACAAACATCGGACGAAAAACCGATGCTTGCCTTGATGCATGCGATTCAAAAACAAGTGTTGAGCCAGTCGGAACAAGGACGCAGTTTAACGTCGTTGTACTACAAGGCATCACCATACGTCGTCAAAACCTTGTTGTTCAACAAAGACAAACGGACACAAGCATATGAAGATTTAAAATCACTGAAGCCGGCCATGTCTGCTCTTGTCAACGGTACATCATACACATTGACGAAAACCGATCAAGCAGCGGTCAACCGTTTATACGCGTTGACTCGTGACGCATCACCGGAAGTCATCGCAACGGAAATCAATCAAGTCGCGAAAACGGCGAACATTGAAACAATTGGTGGATCCAATTTGACGGATGCCTTCAAACCATTTGGTATTCAAGTGAAATCAGAAGCTAAAACACGGTTCATCGTTAAGCTGAAACCGGGTCATACAGAGCGGACGATGAAAATCGCCGGTACACAGGCAACAGACGTTGAGAAGTTATCGCTTGGTAAAACAGGTCAGTTTGTCATCGTCACGGAAGATCCGACGGTTAAAAATCAGTCGGCAGCAGTCCTGAAACAATCGTTGAAAAAATCAAGTGCTGTTGAGTATGTCGAAGAAGTTCAGACATACCGAGCAACTGGTGACATCAACTATGACTACCAATGGTCGCTCAACCAAAAATCGAGCGTCGAACAGTTCCCGGATGCGGGAATCGGATTCGAAAAATTCCTGAAAAACAATGCAGGTCAAAAGTTGAAACCAGTCACGATTGCAGTTATTGATACAGGGGTGGATTACCGCCTGAAGGATTTACAAGGGAAAGTTGATATTGCCCAGGAAAAGAACTACGTCGATGTGAACGGGAACGGAAATGCACTCGACGATAACGGTCACGGAACACACGTCTCAGGTGTGATTGCAGCAGCCCTTGAAAATGATTACGGCATTCGCGGCATCCATCAATCGGCGAAAATTCTTCCCGTTAAGGTTTTGAACGCCAACGGTGAAGGGGAAACGGATGCGATCGCACTCGGAATTAAATATGCAGTTGATCACGGGGCAAAAATCATCAATATGAGTCTTGGCGGCGGTGAAAGCCGGACGATGGCATATATGATGAAATATGCGGCAGATCGCGGTGTAACGGTCGTCGCAGCGTCAGGTAACGAATACGATATGTCCGTTGGTTTCCCGGCCAGTTCAGAATACGCCATTTCTGTCGGAGCGACAAATCCGCTCGGTATGGTTGCTGATTATTCGAACTACGGCATCGGACTCGATGTTGTCGCACCAGGTTCAAAAATTGCAAGTCTTGTTCCGGACGGTAATACCGTTTATATGGACGGAACAAGCATGGCGTCACCGCACGTCGCAGCCGTTGCCGGAATTCTTGCGTCACTCGATTCAAAATTGACGCCAAAACAAATCGAGTCGATCTTACGGACAAGTGCTGAACCGCTTGCCTTTGAGAATCCGAACGATTGGTACGATGATGAAGACGAAGATATGGAAGATGAGTATCCACCAGGATATGAAAAAGAAATGACACCGGACTTCCCGGCATTCGTCAGCCCGGTATCGGGATATGGAAAAGTCAACATCACACGTGCGATCTCGCAATTGCACCTAAACGGAAAAGTGAACCCGGTCTATGACAACCAGCTTGTTGTCAGCGGACAAGTTAAAACGGGTACAAAAGTTGAAGTTTGGTCGACGAAAAAGTTGACGGATACAAAAGACACGGCAAAAATGTTGGCAAAAACAACAGCAACAGCCGGTAAATACAGTGTGGCGATTCCCCGTCAGGAAAAAACATCTGTCTTGACGATTCGTTATGCGAACGGTCTTGACGTGACATCGGAACGGACGGAAGTTTTGCCAGGGAAAGCGCCGGCTGCACCGAAAGTCAACCGTGTGTTGGCCGGAGCAACGAAAGTAACCGGTACAGCCATCATCAATGGTAAAATTACAATTAAAGATTCAAAAAAGAAAGTAATCGGAAAAGCCGTTGTCGACAGTAAAGGGAAATTCACGGTCAAAGTCGCGAAATTAGCCCCTAATGCCCGTCTTGCGATCACGGTAAAAGATATTGCCAACCGTTCGAGCAAAGCGACCGTCATTACGGTTCTTGCTCCGCCAGCTGCACCGAAAGTAAAGCCGGTGACAGCCGGTCAAACGAAAGTAACCGGTACAGGTGAGAAAAAAACGCATGTGTATATCCAAAATGCGAAGAAAAAAGTCATCGCCAAAGGAGCCGTTACTTCTAAAGGAACGTTTTCTGTGAAGATTAACAAACAAAAAGTAGGAGCGAAGCTGTATGTTTATCTCAAAAATGACTTGAAACAAACGAGTACGAAGACAACAGTTGCCGTCAAAAAAGCGAAGAAATAAGTCTTAAAAGCACCCTTTTTCGGGTAAAACGAAAAAGGGTGCTTTTTTTTGATGGGTTACCTTATTTTTAAAGTATTTTTTTTGAAAATATGTTACTTTTAATTGATTAAACTATTTTTTAAAAAGCATCATTCAAAGCGAATGATGAGGAGGATATTTCATGATTAATTGGATTCGGAGACGAATCGGACGTCAACTACTGGCAGTGTTTTATGTAGTCCTATTTTTGGTTTCGATTACTTCCTTTTTTGTCTATGATTATATGGAAGAACGAATTGAATCCTCTCGCTCTGATCTCGAAGTCATCAGCGAACAAAACCAACGTGCGGATACATTATGGGATAACTGGCAAACCGTCCAGTTTGGGCTGCGCGGCTTCGTTATCTTTGGTAACCAGGAACGCTTTGATGAAATTCAAGAGTTACGTACGGAAATCAAAAGCGAAACGGACTGGTTTATGCGTAAAGCCAAAACGGATGAAGAAGAAGAATTTGCCGCCCAAATGACGAATCTATATGATTTGTATTATGGAGCTTTGTTTCCATTAACCCAGTCGTATGTGAATGAAAAAAAGGCGAATCAAATCAATGAAGACTTTTTACAAGGGGACAGCTTATTTTCTTTGCCAATTGCTAAACGATTAGTCGAGCAAGGTCAATTAAAGCCAACAGCTGACGGCTCGCTTGATGTTACGCCTGACATTGAAAAAGCATCTTCGGCATTAGAGGAATACCGTGATAACTTGCAACAACAACAGGACGATGCTGTCATGAATTTGCGGAGTGAAGTCACTAAAACCCAATGGATTTGGATCTCGAGTATCTTTGTCCTGATTATCTTTATATTACTGTTTGTTCATCCGTTCCTGAAACGAATGACGAAACAGTTATTACGCCTGATTGAGGACAATCGAAAGCTGTCACGAAACGAGCCGATTGAGATGGATGTCATGGAGCGGCGGACAGATGAGATTGGCATGTTGCGCTCATCCTTTAATCAGATGGCTGTGACGACCAATCTACACAAAGAAGAGATGCAGAATAAAAACGAAGAGTTACAGGCACAGAGTGAAGAATTACTGGCCCAACAAGAAGAATTACAATCGCAACAAGAAGAACTCGAAGAGGCATATCAGGCGACGAAACAAAACGAAGAGAAGCTGAAGATGCGCAGCGAATTAACGGAAGCACTCGCTGTCCGGGAAACGGTCGAATCGTACCCGGCGATTGTTCAAAAAATGTTGGATATTACGTCTTCCGAGTATGGCGCTTTATTATTGTATGACAATGGCGTTTACATCGGTGCGACGACGAACGGCATGAAGATACAACAGATTCAATCCTTACTGGATGATGAGAATTCCTTATTGAACCGGATGCGGTTAGGGACGAAAGTCGTTCAGTCGGAAAAGCGGGTCTCACGAACGGACGATACACCGTACAGCTTTAGTACACATGAAGTCGCCTTGCCGATTTACGATCCATCAACAAACCAATTGATGGCTGCTGTCTATATGGTTCGATACCAATCACCGTATCAGTCTCAGCATCTAGCGGACATGCGTGATTTTTCTCAGCAGATGACTTTATCCTTATTACGGACGCGTTCGTATGACGAGATGAAACAGGAAAAACAAAAAACCGAGCAGGTCCTCGACTCAATCCGGGAAGCGATTATCTATCTGGAAGACGGAAATGATGAATTATATGTCAATCGTCCGTTGTTCGAACTGATACCAGAATTGCAAACCGAATTTACGACGGACCGGACTTTATCGTCGGCCAGTTATGTGATTGAAGTGATGCGTAATATCGTCGATGATGTCGAACGATTTAACGATTACTTAGACTTGATACGTTCTGGAGAAGTTTCTCCGGATAAAGTTCAATTTGATGTCCGTGGTAATTCGGCACATCTTGAAGTATATGCAGAACGAATCGATATTGAAGGTGGCTGGAAAGGGGTCATCCTCGTCATCCGTGATATTACCCGGGAAACAGAAGCGGATCGTCTGAAGACAGAACTCGTTTCGACGGTGTCTCACGAATTGCGGACTCCCTTGTCTTCGATTTACGGATTCACGGAATTGATGCTCAATCGGGAGATTGATGCGATAAAACAACAGAAATATTTGTCGACGATTCATAATGAAACGGAACGGCTGTCGAATTTGGTGACCGATTTCCTCGATGTTCAACGGATGCAATCCGGTGGACAACGTTACCAAATGGCTCACCTTGATTTGTATTCGATCGTCGATCAAGTAATTGGTGTCTATAAGGCGTCAAACGGACTTCACGATATTCAACTTCACGTGTTGAGTGTAGAACGACCAGCGATTATTGGAGACGAAACACGGATTAAGCAGTTGCTGAACAATTTAGTCAACAACGCCATCAAGTATTCACCGGACGGTGGACAGGTTGACATTACAGTCAGCGCGGATCAAGAAAATGCGACGATTCAGATTACCGATCACGGTATCGGGATTCCACAATATGCCTTTGCCCATCTGTTTGATAAATTTTATCGTGTGGATAATTCAGATACACGACGAATCGGGGGTACGGGACTTGGTCTTTCGATTTGTAAGGAAATCGTCAAAGAACATGACGGTGTGATTCATGTCGAATCAACTGTCGGAAAGGGAAGCACCTTTACGGTCGCCCTGCCGTTGCACGCATTGGAAAATGTCTAATCCAAACAGGTATCGGATTGCTTCGGCAACCGGTACCTGTTTTTGTTTTACAATAATTTTTCAATCGCTGAGAAAAAACACAAGACGTTCAGTGAATATTTAAATATAATGAAAAGATAGTTAAAAAACAGAAAGATTTGCCGATAAACATATAGGACAAACGAACTAGGACAAAAGAAAGGGCGTGGACGATGCATAAACTAATCTATACCATCATCGGCGGATGGGTGATGTCTCATTTGTTATGGTTAGGAATCGTCGGTACATCATCGGACCTTTCGAGAACAGGGAACAGCCTGTTCATGATTCTAGGCGCTGTCCTTTCGACGATCATGTTGGTATTAGCGGCGCGGCGTCATCCGAATCGTCCATTTACGCAACGTCTATTTTTACTGCTCTTATTCGGAAATATGTCGCTGGCGATTGGCGAAACGTTAGAATTGATCGTGTCCCAACAGCACTTGGAACGTTCCGGAATATTTGATGGAATTGATTTAATATTCAGTCTGCAAATCGGATTTTATTTGCTGGCTTTTTGTTATTTTTTAATCAGTCGCCGTTCAGAAGTGAATTTACGATTTTTCCTATTTGATGAACTCATCATTTTGATTGTGACAGGAGCGATTTCCTGGCATTATCTCGTCACGCCGTATTTGGAACAGGCGGAACTGTTCAGCATGGAAACACTGTTGTTACTCCGTTATCCATTAGGAGATCTGCTGTTACTGGGTGGGATGTTAATCCTGTTCTTTGGTGTCATGAAACGTGAAAACAGTATCCCGCTTCTGATGATATTGATTGGTTTTCATCTGCAATTAATTGCGGATTTATTATACGTCATTTTGGATCGAACCAATTTTCCGATTTCTTTGATGTGGCTGGATCCGATTTGGATTGCGACCGTCTTATTAATTGGCGGGGCGGGACTGATATTCGACGTTGGTGAACAGCCGATCGGATTTAACGTCAACCGGCGGATTCTAGACGGGATTCGTCTCGTGACACCGTATGTCTTCCTGTTGATTTTGTTTGTGACAATGGCACGTCAAGCCGTCAGTTGGAATGGTTTGACGATTGGTTTAATGATTGCCATTCCTTTATTGATTTCAAGGCAGGTTCGGATCGTGATGGACAATCAACGGTTGCGGGAAAATCTTGAGGCGAAAGTCGAGGAGCGGACGGCAGCACTCGAACAGGCATTGGAAGAGATGGAGCATATGGCCTATCATGACGCACTGACGAATTTACCGAACCGGTATTTGTTTGCCCGCTTGTTCAAAGAGGAACTTCGCCGGGCGGAAATTCATCAACGATTTGTCGGTCTGTTTTTCATCGATATTGATCATTTTAAGCAAGTGAACGATACATACGGCCATCAAATTGGAGATCAGTTGATCATTGATATCGCCAACCGTCTTGAAAAAAAATTGCCGCATAATACGGTCATCTCCCGACAAGGCGGGGATGAGTTTGTTTTACTGTTATTTGATGTCAAAGACGAATCGGACATCGAAGCATGTGGCCGACAGCTGGTTCAGTTATTCGAACGGCCGTTCATTCTGAAAGACACGCCTGTCTTCATGACGGCAAGTATTGGCGGCGCTGTTTATCCGACGCATGCGACCTCCCGGACAGCTTTGATCGAACAGGCGGATGTCGCGATGTATGAAGCGAAGCGGCGCGGGAAAAATCAATTTCATGTGGAAGTCTGAATAAAGCAAAGAGTCCCTGACAACTGTCGGGGACTTTTTTTGACTCATTTCATCTTACTCAGTAATTTCTCCAAAGCGGTCGGATTAGTCACCTGCTCATTGCAATGGTCACTGTCGATACAAATATAATTTCCGATTGCCCGGTATTGATCAGCTGATTGATTCGTCCGGGCGGAGACAAGGGTGACATCACTATATTGATTGCAGATTGTACAGATGCCTTTTTGAATCGTCGGAAGATACGTGCCTTCGATTCCAATCCATTCTCCTTTTAAAAGATAGACAAAAAATTTCTTTTTATTCCCGGTGTCGTTCCAACTTAAATAGGTCGTCTTAAGAAAATCGATTGAGTGAAGGGGCGGATGCCGTAACTTTTTCGTTTTTCGAAACAGTTGCTGCAGTTGCTGTTCGGTAATCGACGGGAAAGATTGGACGAACGGTTGGATATCCTCGAGGTACCGGGCGGAATCCGTCTCGGTTTGAACGGTTCGAACTACCATCAATAACGCCTCCTGTTCGGCAGTCAAAACCGGAAGCAAATCAAAGATTTTTTTAGAGGCACTGTAAATGACGGCGTCCCGGACGTCGGGATCATGGACGGTACCCAATTGCTGAATCATCGCATCGACCTGACCACGGATGAAATTGTACTGAAATGGTTGAATGAAAGGTTCCATAAGATATCGCTCCCTTTGTAATTCTTTATTCACGAAATCGGTTTCGGTGAAACGGTATTTTTTTGTTTTCTTCATGTAACACCCGGGAAATAAATACCTGAGGAGGTGTACAGGAATGCAATCATTGACCGGACTTCGCCTGTTAAATTTAATCAGCTTTTTATTTGTCCTTTTAGCACGTGTCGTCTGGTATGAACCGCCGACGGGAGAGCCTCTTGCCATCGTGCCGGCATCGTTTACGGATGCGGTGTTTGGTGTTGTCTATACGACTTTGCTGATTTGGTGTATCCGGCCTGTCCAAGCGTACCCGGCTGACCGGACATTAATTTTTGATATCAGCGGCTGGTTTATATTGACGATGCTCGGATACGGAGCGAGTAGTATCGTCGGTCCTCCATGGGAACTTGTATTGACAACGATTTCGTTTATCAGTTTATGTATCATCTATATGAAAGTACAACATCATCCGAACCGTTCCCCGTGGATGCGTTCTCCTTTTTCCGTTTTTCTTGCCTGGTCGAGTATCCAGATATTAATTTTACCATTTCGTATTCTGCGTGATTTCCGGTTTGAAGATTTGTTTGGGCTGACGACATCCGAGTGGGTGACCGTCATGTTAATTTTATTTGCCTGCGGCATCGTATTTTTTATTTTCGTGCATACTGACTGGGTATTTGGTCTTGTCATGATTTGGTATTATGTCGGTCTGTTCTTTAATGGACGTTTAACGGACTTTCAACAAGGCGTGACAGTCATGAGCGTCATAGCAGTCCTGGTGGCGGTAGTTCTTGTCTTTCGGAAACGGGACCGGTTGTTTGCGCAAGAAAAAAGACCGGTTTCTTAAGAAAGCGGCAGTTGGTGTCATTGCTTTTGGTTTTTTGGGGTATATCCCTTATAGAAGTATAAAAGGGGGAAATGACCAATGGGGAAAAAGCAGTTGATCGGAACATATGATAATGAGACGGATTTGATTCGTCAGATTGAAGACTTACACTTTGCCGGATATCTGGAAGAAGACTTATACATCGTCCTGCAAGATAAAACCGATATGGCGATGTTACGCGGCCAATCGGCAGCACAGCTTGTTTCAGGGAAACGGACGTTATTCGAACGATTTACTGGAAAGCCGGTAACGGAAGAAGAAACCCGTGAAGCCTTCCAATCGTTAGGGCTGCCGGAAGGCGACATGGAACGACATGTGACAAGCGTCAAACACGGGTCTTATGTTCTGTTGGCGGATGAAGAAGGGGCAAGACGTCCTAAACCAGAACCCCAAAGTATTTTAGAGAGTGAACCGGAAGGCATTGAGGCTGAGCGGAAGCTTGACCATGAAAACCGGGCACTTGAGAACGAAAACGACCGGATGTTGTAACCGTGCCAGAGTGGAAAGGGTGAACGACGATGGATAGCCATTATCACACGATTTTAGTAGCAGTCGACGGCTCCAAAACAGCAGACTTAGCTTTTGAAAAAGCCGTTCAGTTCGCGAAACTCGATCAAGCAAAACTCGTCATCACACATGTCATCGATATTCAAACCTTTGCGAATGTCCGTGCGAACCAGCGCTTCATCGATCAAAATGTCACGGAGTACGCCCAGGAACTCCTTGATAAATATCAAAAACGGGCGGTCGAGGAAGGCGTAGCGGAAGTTGAACTGGTCATCGAAAGCGGATCACCGAAAACATTAATCCCGAAAGTCATTGCACCGCGTGTCGGGGCAGGGCTGATTGTCTGTGGCGCTGTCGGAATGAATGCAATGGAACGAATCATGATCGGGAGTGTCTCTGAAAACATTACCCGTTATGCGAAGTGTGATATCTATATCGTTCGCCCGAAAACACTCAAGTGAATACCACACAAACAGGCTGTTTCGATGAAGAATCGAAGCAGCCTGTTTGATGTTCAGTGATGTTTTTAAGTTAATAAATAATAAAAAATGCCTAAGATGATCAAAATAACCGGCAACAAGACTAGATACATCCAGGACATGTTTTTGGCTGTCTGGCTGTTGCTGTACGTTTCTTCGTTTCGACTCTGTCCGACCATTACTGTAAAAATAAGTCCAAGTACACAGATTACTAAAGCAATCCAAAATAAGACGGTCATGTTTAGCCCTCCTTCAGTAAGATAAATCCTCTCTCCCATCATAACGAAAATTGGATTTACATGTCAGGATAATTGTGACAGTTTGGAGTTGACGCCATCTGGTTTAGGGGCTAAACTACTGATATGAGTTTAGGGGGTAAACTAATCATGAAAGAAAATTTGCGGGAAGCCGTTCAATTATTTGAAGAGGTGATGATTCACGGGACAGAACGTGTCCTGAAATCAGTTGATTCACCGGTTTGGCGTCTCTATTCACCAGAACAACTCCATTTGCTGAAGCTGGTCGATAAATATGGACCGATAGCTTCCGGGCGGATTGCCGTCATTCAAGGAGTTCATAAAAGTGCGATTTCCAATCGTCTGAAAAAGTTAAATGAACACGGCCTGGTCGAAGTCGAACGTTCGGAAGATGATCACCGGACAAAACGGATTATTTTGACGGAAGCCGGGAAAGAAGTCGTCGAAGCGTCGGACCAAGCGATTTACAGTTATTTGGAACAATTGATTGATGGCAAGGTCGACGATGATGAGATCAAACAGTTCATCGAGACGTTCCGGAAAGTCAAAGCTATTTTAAAGATTGAAGATTAATTCAGAAAAACAGACACAGAAGAGGTGGAACGGGAATGCGACAAATCGTCAAATGGCGTTGGCCGATCGTAATCGTCTTGTTGCTTGCGACAGTCGGATTATTTTTAGCGGCACCAAACTTATCGAAACAAGCAGAAGATGCGGGTGCCATTCAGCTCGCGAGTGATACGGATTCACAACGGGCAGCGGATATTTTAAAAGCAGCCGGTGCAAGTGAAGAAACGATTTCGCTGGTCATTCCGCTAAAGGAAGCCGTCACGAAAGAAGACCGGATGGAAATCGGTCAAATCGTTAAAGATTTAGAGAAACTGGATAAACCGGTGACTGGAGTCCTGAATCCGTTTGAGAGTAAGGAAACGGAAGGACAACTGATTTCAAAAGACAAAAAAACAGTCCTCGTTCCGATTACCGTTGATGGTTCACAGGAAGAAATCACGGCACTCGCTGAAGATATCCGAAGTGATCTCTTACCGGATGACCGGACGATCTATCTGACGGGTGAATCACTCATCAATGCCGATGTGAACAAAAGCTCACAAGAAGGGTTAAAACGAACGGAATTAATCACAGTCGGTCTGATTTTTGGACTGTTGTTAATTGTTTTCCGTTCGATTGTCACACCATTCGTTCCATTATTTGCGGTGGGTGTCACGTATTTAATGAGTCAATCATTTGTCGCCTTTTTCGTTGATTGGTTCGGATTCCCCGTCTCGAACTTCACGCAGATTTTCCTTGTGGCGATTCTCTTTGGGATCGGGACGGATTACTGTATCCTGCTTCTGAGCCGGTACAAAGAAGAGTTGACTGCCGGACATGATGTCGAGACAGCCATCGTCAACACCTATAAAACAGCGGGACGGACTCTTCTCATCAGTGGTCTTGCCGTCCTCGTCGGCTTCTCGGCAATCGGGTTCGCTGATTTCCCGATCTTTAAATCGTCGGTCGCCGTTGCGGTCGGAATCGCAGTCTTGTTACTGGTTCTCTTTACACTGGTTCCGTTTTTCATGGCGACGTTAAAAGAGAAATTGTTCTGGCCGTCAAAAAATGCGGCGAGTCATCAAGACAGTCGTTTGTGGGCCCGGTACGGTGGATTATCGATTCGTCGTCCATTGCTTGCGATGGCAATCGTCGCTGTGGTGACGATCCCGACCCTGTTCACGTATGATGACGATCTATCGTTCAACACCGTCGATGAGATTGGTGCAAAATATGAAACGGTCAAAGGATTAAATGCCATTTCAGACGGCTTTGGTGCGGGTGAGTCGTTGCCGGTCAATATTATCCTGAAGGACGACCAAAACATCGTGACTGAAAAAACGGTTCCTTATGCAGAACAGTTGAGCCGCGAACTGGTCAAACTGGATGGCGTCAAAGCTGTCCGGTCCATCTCACGTCCGACGGGTGATGTCATTGACGATTTATATGTCGATCAACAACTGAAACAAGTTGCATCTGGTCTGACGGATGCAAAAGATGGACTCGGTGAAGTTGGTCAGGGTCTTCAGACTGTAGAAGGCAACTTACAGACTATCAGTGGTCAGCTTCCGGCCGGAGATCAAGCGTCGGCAGGAGCAGCACAGCTGCAGCAGGCCGCAGACGGTCTCGGTCAAATCAATCAACAGTTAACGCTTGTTGGTCAAGGGTTACAATCTGCGGAAAACATTCCGCAAACTGTCGGGACATTGACAGCGTTATCCGGTCAATTGACCCAAATTCAAACGGGGATCGCACAAGCGGCAACCGGGATTGAAACACAAGGTGCACAAGCCGGTCAACTCGGTACCGGATTAACCCAACTGGCGGATGGTGTCGGATCTGCCAATGCAGGGCTTGGTAAAATCGAAGACGGATTAACGGAAGCTGCCGATTTCCTGAAAGAGATGGGGAACGCCAAAACGATTCGCGGTACCGGGATGTTCATTCCAAAAGATACCTTAGTGAGTAAAGACTTCGAACCTGTCATTGACCGTTATACGATTGATGATCAAACCGGTCTGAAATTCGAAGTCATCCTGAATGATGATCCGTATTCACCGGAAGCGATCGAAACGGTCGCTGCCATCAAGAAAACGACAGCGAGCACACTGAAAGATACACCGCTTGAACAGGCACAAGTTGCTTACGGCGGTATCTCAAGCATCAACAGTGATTTAAATGATACGTCAAAAGCCGATTTCTCACGGACGGTCGTCATCATGATCATCAGTTTGTTCATCGTCCTTGCGATCATGTTCCGTTCATTGATCATGCCGCTGTTTATGATCGGTTCGCTCCTGTTGACGTACTATACGTCGGTATCGATTGCTGAACTGATCTTCGTCAACGGTCTTGGTTATGACGGCATCAGCTGGGCCGTTCCGTTCTTCGGATTTGTTATGCTCGTCGCTCTTGGTATCGATTACTCGATCTTCCTGCTCGACCGGTTCCGGGAAGAAACGATCAATGGACTCGAGACGAATGAAGCGATGTATGTTTCGATGAAGAAAATGGGATCTGTCATCATCACGGCTGCCATCATCCTTGCCGGAACGTTTGGTGCGATGATGCCGTCGGGTGTCCTGAGTCTGGTTCAGATTGCAACAATCGTTATCACGGGTCTGCTCCTGTACGGATTGATTGTCTTACCGCTCCTGATTCCAGCGATCACGGTATCGTTCGGACCGGGTGTCTGGTGGCCGTTCCGTCAAAAGCAAAATAAGAAGTAAGTCGATTCGACTGGTCCATTCGGAAATCATCCGGATGGACTTTTTCGTTATACTACAAACAGGAGGCGATGAAAATGCAACAGTTTAAACAATTAACGGACCGGATCTGGTATCAAACGCCGGTCAGTGAAACGGATCGGCCGATCGTTGCCGTCATTACGGGAGACGACCGGAGTATTGTAATTGATGCCGGAAACTCAAGTCAGCACGCGATACTCTTTTTGGACGAGATGGAGAAACAGGGGCTAGGACGACCGGATCTCGTCGCATTGACGCATTGGCACTGGGATCATATTTTCGGCATAAAACAGATGGCGGTACCAACGATCGCGACGAACCGGACAGTGGAAGAAATGCAGAAAATGCTGGACTACGAATGGACGGATGAGGCACTGGAAGAACGGATCCGTCAAGGCATTGAAATTCCGTTTTGTGCGGATGCCATCAAACTGGAGTTCGGGAAGGATCGGGAGATCGAAGTCATCTTGCCGACGATTCGTTTCACGGGAGAACTTGGAATCGACCTCGGGGGCGTGACGTGTCTGTTACGGCAAGTCGAGAATGACCACTCACCAGGGAGTGCTCTTGTCTATATTCCGGAAGAACGGGTTTTATTTTTAGGAGATGCCATGTACGCGGATATTTTCTCCGACAAGTGGAATTATACGGTCAATCAAACAACGCGGTTGTTAGATACGATTGCTGAATACGAGGCGGATTATTATGTCTGGTCTCACGGCGAAGCGATGGCAAAAGACGCGTTTGAGCAAGAGGTACACGTCTTACGCCAAATCATCGAAGTGACAAAACAAGCAGAAGGACATGTATCGGAGATGCGCCGGCTGTATCGTGATCTGGTCGGACGGGACTTGACGACAGACGAAGAAGAAACACTCGTATTTTTTGCGAATGGTGTAAAAAAATAATTAAAACAGCAGGTCCTTAACCGTTCATTCGAGAATTCCTATAAGTATAAGATGGAAAAAATCGGATTTTAGCAAAGGAGTTCTCGTAATGGATCGTAAGCCTGAAGATCGGAATGAAACGGCCAATCGTGTATTTTTTGGAACAGCTAACATTTTCACGATCCTTGTAGTGATTGGCTTTGCCTTATATCTGCTGTATCAATTTTTTGTGAAATGACTGATCACCCTGTAGCTCCGGGTGATTTTTTTCGTTTTAGGGGAGTGCAAGCGAACCAGATATTGGGTAATCCTTAACTGAGGGCACAAAGAAAACTCACTTAAAAGGAGGCACTTCAACTATGAAACGCATCCAGATTGCCGACTTTGATCGTCGAATGCCACCACTTGAACTGCGAGAGATGGATGACTATTACGAAGCGGTATTGGTATCAAACTATGATGAATTGTATCCTTCGACCCAAGTACGGACGATACAGTTGGCAGATATTTATGTCAATCTTGTGATGACTTCTGAAGGGGCGCATCTCGTATCCGCGCTCTTTTTAAAACCGGTCGAAGTACCGGATATCGTCGCCTGGATGCAACTCTATACGATAGGTTTTGCGACAGCGGATACAACAGGTTACTACGTGGAACAAGCAGATGAAATTTTAGAAATCGTCTTATATCAAGGAAATCCGATTGTCATTGCGACGAGAGGAACCGATCGATTGTACTATGAGACGGAAGGAGCGATTGAGATGCGGCGGGAATCAAGCGAAGTGATAGGGAAAAAACCGTTGTTGTATTTGAATGGGGAAGCCCGGTTTGAGGTTCCTCATCTTGAATTCAACTCGAATCAGGATGAGGTTCATATCAATGGAACCTTTTTATTTGCAGACTATATGGATACGTATCAGGGACGGGTCGGATTTTTCCGGAAAACGGATTCGAATCTGCCGATTGTCTTACTGGTCGGTAAAGCCATTATCGAAATGGAACTGACAGAAAATCCGGATGGAAGCCGTATCCTTGTCATTGAGCAGCCATACGATGAAGCTTAATTTTCCCGTGAGGATACCGTGGATTTTTTCTGAGAAAAGTTAAAAGGACGAATCTTTAGCTAATCATGAAATCCCTTACAAAATATGCGAGAATAGGAATAGAGACAAAAATGGAAGGGATGCGGGACGAACATGGTGAAAGAGATGCCACGAAATTCTAAGTGGATGCGTTCCTACAATCGGGCACTGGTATTACGTTTGATTCGGATGCATCAACCGATTTCACGGGTCGAACTGGCACAACAAACAAAACTGACGAAACCGACCGTTTCGAATATCGTCGGAGAATTGATTTCGGATCAACTCGTGACAGAGCGTGAACTCGGTGTCTCAAACGGAGGACGAAAGCCAATTTTGCTTGAACTCGTGGCGAAAGAACAATATGTCATCGGGATTGATGCGACAAGTCACCGTTTCATCGGAGTCATCGCGGATTTAAGCGGAAATACGATTCACGAAGTGGAAACGATGGGGAAATTTGATACAAACGAAGAATTAATGGAGGCCGTCGTTCTGTTGTGTGAGGAACTGATTGAGGCAACGGAGCAGGTCGGAACGATTCACGGCATCGGCATATCCGTTCATGGGATGGTCAATCCGGAGACCGGAGTGATTCTGTTTGCTCCTCGTTTTCATCTCCACGATGTCGCCTTAAAGGAACATTTGGAGCAGCATTTTGCGTACCCGGTCTTCATCGAAAACGATGTCCGGGCTCTCGCTTCCTTCGAATTGTTATTCGGAGAAGGTGTCGGAGTCGATCAATTTTTCTATCTGTATGCCGGAGAAGGGATCGGGGGCGCGTATGTCCTGGACGGGAAACTGATTGACGGCGAAAATCACATTACAGGTGAGGTCGGGCATATGCGGCTTGATTTGGACGGTCCGATTTGTTCCTGCGGGAATCGGGGGTGTCTCGAAGCGTTGGCTGGGGAAAAAGCGCTGTTGCGTGATTTTGAAGCCATTGACCCGCAAGTCAAAACACTGACGGAACTGAGAAAACGTCTGACGGACGGGGATCCGTATGCGAAAGCCGCGTACCACCGGGCCGGCGAATACATCGGAATCGGTGTGCTGAATACGATTCATCTGATCAATCCGAAACGTATTTTACTCGGGGGCCCGATGTTCGAACTGGCACCATCAATCGTCAATCAAATTAAAGAACGGGTCGAGCACACGGCTTTGACGACCGCTTCACGTGAAACCGACGTCAAGATGGTTCCTTGGAGTGAAAAACAAGGGGCGCTCAGCGCGGCTGCTTTGGCGACCAATAGTATTTTCCGAACGATTTAAAATCAGCTTGTTGGATGACGGTGTTGCTTACCGGATTCAACAGGCTTTTTTTGATGGAAATAAACGTTGAAAAAATATTTTTTGAAACCGTTTACAAAACAAATCAGCATGTGCTATAGTTTTCTTAAAGTTAGATAATAAATTTAATTTACTAAGTTTTCATCAACTAGTGGAGGTGGATGCAGACCGGCAGGGACCGGTTAAGCTGAAACAGAAAGAAGGGGGCGTCGCGCAGATGGAAACAGAGGATTTATGGGTTTCCTACCGTGAAGCTTTCGGGCGTTACGGAGCAATCCGTGGCTTTTACGTGAACCGTTTGACAGGAGATATGACGGAACAACAGCCGGGAGATAAGCGGTCTGCAGATCAGGACGGCGTTCTCGTTCGGCCACGACAAGATGGAGTCTTTCAATTTCGAATGTCGTCCGTACAAGGGGTACTGACGATTCGGTCTTCAGAACTTCATCTTCGAAAAAATGAGAACGGATACATCGAATTACGGGTGTTGATGCAACACATGCGCACAGCCGGTTGTTTGACGCTCGGTGGAGAATTTTATCTGTTCGTGACACCGGAAGTGGACACGCTCGACTATCGTCTGCGACTGATTGCACGGGTCTTGATTCAACTCCAACGGATGCCGATTGGCATGGAAGTCATCGAACAATGGTGTCAACACGCAAAGTTTGAAGGGCAACAGCTTAGAAAGTACGCTTGACCACTCACATACAAAGGGGATCACTCACATGAAATTCAAAAAAACAAAAGTTCTCGCAGCTGCATCAGTTCTGACATTATCGGCACTTCTCGCAGCTTGTGGCGGCGAAGATGAAAAACAAGCCACAACCAAAGACGGAAAAACGATCATTTCCTGGTGGGGTTGGGCACCTCAGCCTGAAGCTGGTAAGGAAGTCGTCGATGCCTTCAATAAATCACAAGACAAATACGTCGTCGAATTCAAACGGTACAGTGAAGATTACGAAAAGCAACTTCAAGTCGCGATGTTATCTGGTAAGGGGCCAGACATCATCGGCTTAAAAGAACCAATGATTCAACAATACAAAGACCGTGTCGTACCGGTCGATTCTTACATGGATAAAGCAGCCGGCAAAGGATGGAAAGATAAATTCGTTGAGCTCGGAATTGATCAAACGACGATTGACGGCAAACAATATGCAGTTCCAATCGGCTTTACGGGTCAAGCCTACTTGATGTACAACAAAACGATGCTTGATAAATACGGCGTGACGCCACCGAAAAACTACAAAGAAACAGTCGATGCTGTCAAAAAGATCAAAGCGTCCGGTGATAAAGTCATTCCGTTGATGCTCGGAGCAAAAGATGCCTGGATCGATATCGATGTCTACAACGTCTTAAGCCACCAGGTAGCACCGGGTTACATCCAAAAAGTCTTATCTGGCGAAGCGAAATGGACAGACGACGAGATGGTCAAGACAGCGCAAATCTGGCAAGATCTGTTTGAAAAGAAAGTCTTCCAAGAAGGTGCACTCGGACTTGCAACATACAATGACGGGATGAACCAGTTCTTCGATAAAAAAGCAGCGATGTGGGTCATCGGTTCATGGGAAGCGCACTCGATGACGACAGCTGAGAAAAAAGACAAATGGAAAATCAAAGATGAGCTTGGCTTCACACCACTTCCAAACCTTGCAGGTGGAACAGAACAACCAATCATCGCATCAATCGACATGGCGCTTGCCGTCAACAAAGAATCAAAACAACAAGAAGGTGCAGCTGAGTTCGTTGCCTTCATGAGCCAAGGTGAAGGACAGGAAGTCTACATGGGCGAGTTCGAAATGGCACCGGGAATCAAAGAGGTCAAAATTGATTCAGATGCAGCCTTCACATCCGAAGGGGAAAAAGAGTCGTACAAAATGCTGAACGAAACACTTTCTAAAGCTGTAGCAAGCCGTGGTATCCGTGATACAAAACTTAACGATATCCTCGGTAAGGAACTTCAAAACATCGCGACGGGTCAAAATCCGAAAGAAGCACTCCAACGTGTTCAGGATGCAGCCGATCAATCGAAAAAATAAGAACGATACAGTGAAGTGGTGCGCCCTGCGTGCCACTTCCTGATTTTTAAGATCAAGAAAGTGGGGAAATCGTTATGCAGACAGAGCAACAAGAATTGCCGATCAAACCAAAAGCGGAAACGCTGAAACCAGCACCCCGTTCAAACGTTCCGAAAAAGAAAAGAAAAGGCAAAATGAAGCAAAACATGGTCGGTTGGGCGTTCGTCGGACCCATCGTCCTGTTTGTCGTCGCGTTTATTTATTACGGGATTTTCTATAACGCGTATAACTCCTTCTTCTCATGGGACGGGATTTCGTTCGATAAAGTCTTCGTCGGGTTTGAAAACTACGCGGAAATGTTCCGTGATCCGGATTTCTATCTCTCGCTTAAAAACACGTTCATCTTCACGATTTTAACGGTTACGATTCAAGCCTTTATCGGTCTTGTTCTCGCGTACTTCCTGCACACACAGGGACCGTTACGGACTGCCATGAAATCGGTCTTCTTCTTCCCGGTTGTCCTGAGTCCGGTTGTACTCGGTGCCGCGTTCTCACAAATTTATGACTTCCAATTCGGTTACATCAACGAATTTCTCCGGGCAATCGGTCTCGGCAGCTTAGAACAAAACTGGCTGGGTGATCCGGATATCGCGTTGTACTCGGTCATTGCCATCAACATCTTCCAATGGACAGGTTCATCGATGGTCATGTACTACATGGCGATGCTGACAATTGAAAAAGAAATCTTTGAAGCCGCTAAAATCGATGGTGCCGGATTCTTCCGGACGCTTTGGAGTATCGTCTTCCCGAACTTAAAAGGAACGACGTTCACGTTATCGATTCTCGGTGTAATCGGTGGTCTGAAGACGTTTGACCTGGTCTGGATCACGACGGCCGGTGGCCCCGGTTCTTCAACAGAATTCATCTCGACGTACCTGTTCCGTAAATCGATGCTGCAACAAGAAGTCGGTTTTTCAAGTGCCGTTGCCATCATCTTGCTGACAATCGCTTTACTGATTACGTACATCCAGTTACGTGTTCAAAAGAAAATGGATAACTAAGGAGGAACGTCCCATGAATGTAGAATCTAAAAAAAGCCGTTGGGTAATCAACCTCGTCCTGATGCTTGCTTCGATCGTCTGGCTGTTCCCGATCTTTGTCATGTTCAAGGAGAGCTTACGTGTCAACGGATTTGAAAACTATATCGCAACGCTGCAAAACCCGAACTTCCCGACATTCGTCTTTAACAGTTTCTTCGTCGCCTTCTTCATGATCATCATCTCGATCACGATTCTCGCGTTTGCAGCATTCGCCTTTTCGAAACTCGAATTCGCCGGAAAACGTCTGCTGTTCAACATGGTACTCGCCGGTCTGATGTTACCGGTCGCTTCGATGATTGTGCCACTGTTCTTCACGTTACGTTCGTTTGACGGTCTCAACAACCACTGGGGTTTGATCGGGGCAGAAGTTGCCTTCTTCCTCCCGTTCGGTTTAATGCTGATCAAAGGATATTTTGACGAATTACCAAACGAATTAATGGAAGCCGCGTACATTGACGGCGCAACGATCTTGGAAGTCTTCTTCAAAGTCATGTTGCCGCTCGCGAAACCGGCTCTTGCGACAGCGTTGATCTATGCGTTCCTCAACTCGTGGAATGAGTATTTGATGGTCCTGACGTTCATGACGGATCCGGCTTATCAAACGGTCACGATGGCACCAAGTTTCTTCAAAGATGCACTCGGCGGTGACCCGGGTAAAATCTATGCGTCACTCGTCTTAATCAGTTTACCGACAATGGTCTTCTATATCTTCTTCCAACGTTTCTTCCAAAAAGGAATGACGGCAGGTGCAGTAAAATAATTTGTTTTCAGTCAGGAGGAGCACAATGTATTTAGGCGTCGATTATTACCCGGAACAAACTCCACGTGCGTTATGGGAGGAAGATTTCCGTTTGATGAAAGAACTTGGTGTCAACGTCGTGCGGTTGGCGGAATTTGCCTGGACGATGATGGAGCCGGAAGAAGGAGTTTACGACTTCCGGTTTTGGGACGATATCATCGAACGCTTAAGTGCCGCCGATTTTGATATCGTACTCGGGACACCGACGGCGACACCGCCGGCATGGATGTGCCACAAGTATCCGGAGATTCTTCCGGCAGACGAGCATGGCGTGACAATCAGCTTCGGAGCCCGTCGTCACTACACGGTTCACAGTGAAACATATCAAAAGTTTTCGGTTGCCATTACGACTGAAATGGCGAAACGGTACGGGAAACATCCGCGTGTGATCGGTTGGCAGACGGACAACGAATACGGTCATGAAAAATCAGATCGTTCTTACAGCGACATCGACCGGGCTGCATTCCAGCTGTGGCTGAAAAACCGCTACGAGACGCTTGACGCGTTAAATGAAACATGGGGAACCGTCTTCTGGAGTCAGACCTATACGGCATGGGAGCAAATCCCGGTGCCGCGGAAAGTCTACCAGGAACATAATCCGTCGTTACTCGTCGACTTTGACCGCTTCTGTGCCGACGGGTATAACCATTACAACAAACTCCAAGTCGATGCACTCCGGGAACATATTCATCCGGACGCCTTCATTACACATAACCTCGTTTACAGTGATATGGCCGTCAATCAACAGCAGATGGCACAGGATCTCGATTATGTCGCCTTTGATAACTATCCGGTCTGGGGTGGTTTGCCGGAACCGAACCGTTTCGAGAAGATGGCCAGCGATCATGACCTTTGCCGCTCCTCAAAACAAGGGAAAGGTTTTTGGGTGATGGAACAGCTCAGTGGAGCGCAAGGCTGGAGCAAAATCGGTTACTTGCCGCGTCCCGGTCATATCCGGTTGTGGACGTATCAGGCTGTCGCGCGCGGCGCCGAAGCGATCGTCTATTTCCGCTTCCGGGCTGCTTTGTTCGGGACGGAAGAGTTTTGCCACGGTATCATCGATCACGATGGAAAACCGAAACGCAAATTCAACGAAGTCAAACAGATCATGACCGAACTCAATACGTTTGGTGACGAGATCAATGCGAGCAGCTATCAAGCGGAAGTCGGCGTCTATTTTGATCAGGAAAATGTCTGGGCCTGGACACATCAGCCGCACAGCGATGCGTTTGATTTCCGGACCGAGTTCGTCCGGTTCTACGGCGGTGCCGTCCGTCGTCAAGCGTCGACGGATATCGTATTCCCGGGTGACAAACTGGATCAATACAAATTAATCATCGTTCCGCTGTATTTCCTGACGAACCCGACATTTGACCAAGCACTGATTGATTACATGGAGCAGGGCGGACACGTCATCTTCACGTACCGGACCGGCGTCAAGGACCCGCATAACAATGTCTTGCCGTTAACGTTACCAGGGAAATTCGCACCGTATGCAGGAATCGAAATCGATGAGTACGAATCGTTGCAGGCTGTACAGGAAAACCGGATTGAAGGCATCGGAGCATTCGCCGGACAAGGTTCACCGGCCCGAATCTGGTGTGACTTGATTACACCGACGTCAGCTGAACCGCTTGCTGTCTACCGGGATACGTTTTATGACGGGGTCGCTGCCGTGACACGTAACGAATACAAAGGAACAATTACCTACATCGGCGCATCGATTGATGATGCGATGATCGATACGATTTACCGGCAAGCGTTTCTCGATGCCGGCGTTCAGACGTTTGAAGCGCCGGATCAAGTCGAAGTCGTCCGCCGTCACGGGGAGACACGTGATTTCCTCTTCCTGATGAACCATGATACGAAAGCAAGCCGGGACGTTGTGCTCGATGCTGCCTATAAAGAGTTGAATACGAACGAGACATATAGTGGAACAGTGACACTCGCCCCGCTCGAGACGCTGATTCTGACAACGTAAGGAGGAGAACGACCATGGCCATTCTTGAACTGCCGAATCAGCGGTTCGTCCTCGAAGGACAACACGTCGCGCATGTCGTGACGATCGGACAGCACGGTAAAGTGTTGCATACGTATTTTGGAGCACGTCTGCCGTATCCATCCGACTATGAAGCATTGCCGAATCCGGTTCTTGCGCACAGCTCATTTGAATCACCGGATGGTGTCGCGGTCTACGACTTCATTCCGTTTGGTGAGATGGTCTACACGGAGCCGACTTTAAAATCAGAACGGGAGGACGGACAACGAATCAGTCAGTTCGCTTTTGAACGCGCCGAGCAATCCGGCAGTGGATTGACGTTATGGTTGTTTGATTCGTTACAAGAACTCCGGGTCGGCATCAAATACGACCTGTACGAAGCGTACGATATGATCGGACGGTCGCTCGTGATTGAAAATACCGGAACACAACCGGTCCGGTTGACGACAGCCCAATCCTTTGCGATGGGAATTCTGCAACGACCGAACTTGAACGTGCACCACTTCGCGGGGACATGGACCGGCGAATTCCAAAAACAGGTGACACCACTAACGCCGGGACGTAAGACGATTGACAGCCGGCGGGGTGTGACAAGTCATCAGGCGAATCCCTGGTTTGCACTTGAACAAGGGGCGACCGAATCAACCGGGGAAGTCATTTACGGACATTTTGCCTATTCTGGTAACTGGTCGATGCACTTCGAGCAGGATGCCTTTGGATTCGTTCAAGTATCCGGCGGGATGAATGAGTTTGATTTCAGTTGGAAACTCGAAGCCGGTCAACAGCTCGTGACACCGGACTTTTATATCGGGTATGCGGCAGACGGCTTTTCCGGGATGAGTGCCCGGGCGCATGATTTCCAGCGTGACATCATCATGCCGGAATCGGACCGGAACAAGGTCCGGCCCGTCCTCTACAATTCCTGGGAAGCGACCTATTTTGACGTGACGGAACACGGACAACGGGCGCTCGTCGACCAGGCTGCTGCGATTGGTTGTGAACTGTTCGTCGTCGATGACGGCTGGTTCGGTGAACGAAACTCTGATCAGGCCGGTCTCGGTGACTGGGTCGTGAATCCGGAAAAATTTCCGGACGGTTTAACCCCGTTGATCGAGTACGTGAAACAACAAAACATGCAGTTTGGTCTATGGGTCGAACCGGAAATGGTGAATCCAGATTCAAACCTTTACCGGACGCATCCCGATTGGATTTACCATAGTCCCGGTGCACACCGGACGACATCACGCAATCAGTTTGTTCTGAACCTTGGTTTACCGCAAGTCGAACAATTTGTGTTTGAGATGATGGATGAGTTGCTTGAGACACACGCGATTGATTACATCAAATGGGACATGAACCGTGCTTTTTCAGAACCGGGCGTTCCGGAAGCAACACCAGCAGCACAACAGGAATTATGGAAGCGTCATGTCGATGCCTTGTACCGGATCTTTGACGAGTTGCGGACACGTCACCCGGAAGTGGATTTTGAAGCCTGTGCCGGAGGCGGCGGAAGAATTGATCTTGGAATTCTCAAACGGACGGAACAGGTCTGGACGAGTGATAACACGGATCCAATGGACCGGTTGACGATCCAACATGATTTCTCGTTTGCCTATAATGCAAAGATGATGAGTTGTTGGGTGACGGATGGTCCGAACTGGCTGAACGGCCGGAACTTACCGCTTGCGACACGTTTCGTCTCATCGATGCAAGGAACACTTGGCATCGGCGGCAACTTAAGCGAATGGACAGCGGAAGAGTTAACGGAAGCAACCGAGTGGATTGCGACGTATAAAACAATTCGGGAAACCGTTCAATTCGGACGTCAGTACCGGTTGTCGGCAGACCGCATGGCGGCTTCCCTCATGCAATATACGTCAAACGATCAAACGGTTGTCCTGGCAGTAGCGCCGATGCGTCAGCACGGCTCAAACCAGTACCACTTCCGTCTGAACGGACTTGAGAAGACAGGTTTGTATCAGGTCGACGGGCGTCAGCTCAGCGGGGCCTACTTGATGCAACAAGGATTGACGATTACTTATACGACAGATTATGAAGCCCGTTGTCTACACATTCAGCCGGTTCACCGCAGCCTTCCTACATCAGAGTCAAAGGAGCCGATCGCATGACAGACCAGACATTAGAACAGATTTTTGAACAACAATTCGGTCAACCGTCGACCCAACGCTTTTTTGCACCGGGTCGTATCAACTTGATCGGAGAACATACAGACTACAATGGTGGACATGTCTTTCCGTGTGCTTTGACGCTTGGAACGCATGCGGTTGCCCGCAAGCGCGATGATGCGGTCTTCCGGTTTTATTCGCTGAACTTTGAAGCTGACGGCATCATCGAAGTCGCAGGGGATGACTTGACACATCAATCTGCCGATGGCTGGGCCAACTATGCCAAAGGGATGATTCATGTCTTACGGGAAGCCGGTTACCGGATTGATACAGGGTGCGACATTTTAATCAAAGGTGATATCCCGAACGGGGCCGGACTGTCTTCGTCCGCTTCTCTTGAACTGGTAATCGGTGTCTTGCTCGACAAACTGTACAATCTGAATGTCGACCGGATTGAACTTGTCAAATACGGTCAACAGGTTGAAAATCACTACATCGGTGTCAACAGCGGCATCATGGACCAATTTGCCATCGGGATGGGCAAAGCGGGATACGGACTCTTACTTGACTGTGAGACACTTGACTATACGTATGCACCACTCGATTTATCCGGTTATACGATCATCATCATGAATACGAATAAGCGCCGTGAGCTGGCCGATTCGAAATACAACGAACGCCGCTCGGAATGTGAAGCAGCACTGACCTATCTGCAACAGTACCGTCCGTATGCATCACTCGGTCAATGGTCGATGGATGAATTCGAAACGATTTCTTTTGAAGATGAACGATTGCAACGACGGGCACGTCACGCGATTTCTGAAAACGAGCGGACGTTGCAGGCGCTCGATGCTCTAAAAGAAGAGAGACTCGAAGCATTCGGTCAACTGATGAATGCCTCACACCGTTCGTTGCGGGTGGATTACGAAGTGACGGGGAAAGAGCTGGATACATTGGTCGAAGCGGCGTGGGCGCAACCGGGAGTCCTTGGTGCCCGAATGACGGGTGCCGGTTTTGGCGGTTGTGCGATTGCCATCGTCGAAGACGAAACGGTCGAGACATTCATGACGGAAGTCGGTCAAGCGTACGAGACGACAATCGGTTATCCGGCATCGTTCTATACGGCAACTGTTGGTGATGGAGCACGAGAAGTCGAACAGGAGGTCATTTAAATGGCAGTACTCGTAGTAGGTGGAGCAGGTTATATCGGATCACATGCAGTCTATCAACTGGTGGATGCCGGTCAGGACGTCGTCGTGGTCGATCATTTAAAGTCGGGTCACCGTGAAGCCGTTCATCCGAAAGCCCGTTTTTACGAAGGGGATATCCGGGATCGTGCCTTCCTTGACACCGTGTTTGAGACGGAAACAATCGATCAGGTCGTTCATTTTGCAGCCTTCTCGTTAGTCGGGGAATCGATGGAGCATCCGCTCGCTTATTTCGACAACAACGTCTACGGCACACAAGTGTTGCTTGAAGCGATGATGGCGCATGATGTGAAGCAGATTGTCTTCTCATCAACCGCGGCCACATACGGCGAGCAGGAACAGATGCCGATTCTCGAGACGGCAACGACGAACCCGACAAACGCCTACGGTGAAACGAAACTGATGATGGAGAAGATGATGCGTTGGTGTGAAACCGCGTACGGTCTCCAGTATGTGGCGCTCCGTTACTTTAACGTCGCCGGCGCACGTGCAACAGGTGAAATCGGAGAAGATCACACACCGGAAACCCATTTGGTTCCGCTCGTCCTCGAAGTCGCCAACGGTCAACGGCCGATGATTTCGATTTACGGCGATGATTATGCGACGGAAGACGGCACGTGTATTCGCGACTATATCCATGTTGAGGATTTAATCGATGCCCATCTGCTTGCGCTGGAGTATCTAAAACAGGGCAACACGAGTGATGTCTTTAATCTCGGTTCAAGCCGCGGCTTTTCTGTCCGGGAAATCATCGAAGCTGCCCGCCGCGTGACGGGACATGCGATTCCGGAACAAGTCGTCGCACGACGTGCCGGAGATCCGAGTACATTGATTGCCGGATCCGATAAAGCCAAAACGATCTTAGGCTGGACACCAAGCCGGACGGAAATCGACACCATCATTCAAGATGCATGGCGTTGGCACGAACAGCGTCCGCAAGGTTACAAAACACCTGTACGGTAAAGAGAGAGTTAGGAGAGTGAAGGCGATGAATGAACTCATCAAACAATTAATAGAGCAGGCGGTCCGTCAACGGTTGATTGAACCGGAAGACACGGTATATGCCCGAAACCGGCTTTTAACCTTGCTCGGGGAAGCTGCATATGTGGATCCGGGAACAGTCGGCACGCGTCCGATTCCTGATCTTTTGGACGAGATGATTGAACACCAGATCACGGCCGGAAAGCTGGCACCGCGTCTCGACGAAAAAGAACGGCTGGCGGCAGAATTGATGGATGTGTTCGTCGATCGCCCGTCTCAGATTACTTCGACTTTCCGTCAGTTGTACGCTGAAAATCCGCAACAGGCGACTGACTATTTTTATCAGCTTAGTCAAGCGAATAATTACATCCAGACGAAACGCATCGCCAAAAACATCCAGTATCAAGCGGACACGGTCTATGGTGAAATCGACATTACGATCAACCTGTCGAAACCGGAAAAAGATCCCCGTGAAATCGCGGCAGCACAAACGGAGGTCGTCGAATCGACCTATCCGACCTGTCTCTTGTGTGTCGAAAACGTCGGATATGCCGGACGGAGTAATCATCCGGCCCGTGCCAATCACCGGATTGTGCCGCTGTCACTCAGCGGTGAACCTTGGGCATTACAATATTCACCGTACGTCTATTACAACGAACACAGTATCATCTTGTCGCAGGAGCACCGGGACATGGTCATTAACCGTCAAGCATTTACGCGGTTGCTTGAATTCGTCGCCCAGTTCCCGCATTATTTTGCCGGATCCAATGCAGACCTGCCGATCGTCGGTGGATCGATTTTGACGCATGATCATTATCAGGGCGGACGGTATGAATTTGCGATGGATCGGGCGAAGACGCTCCAAGAGTTCGTCTTACCGGATCATCCGGATGTGGCCGGTGAAACATTACACTGGCCGTTGACGGTCGTTCGGTTGAGCAGCATCGATGCTGACGCATTACTCGATGCGGCGGACGACGTCTACCGGACGTGGCTGACGTACGAAGATGCCGATCATCAGATTCTCGCGGCAACAAATGGTGTCCGTCACAACACGGTGACACCGATTGCCCGGATGCGAGGCGAACGGTTTGAACTGGATCTCGTCTTACGAAACAACCGGACATCGACGGATCATCCGGACGGAATCTTCCATACCCATGCCGATATTCACCATATCAAACGCGAAAACATCGGTTTGATTGAAGTGATGGGACTCGCCGTTTTACCGGCCCGTCTTTTAGGTGAACTCGAGGAAGTCGAACAATTTGTGACAGGAACAGCCGCTTTGACGGCTCCTTCCCACCAAACATGGGCAACCGAATTAAAAGCAGCATACAACGGACAAGATGTGACGGAGTATGTCCGCCAAGCGGTCGCGGCCAAATTTGTCCGTGGTCTTGAAGACTGTGGTGTCTTTAAACAAACGCCGGGCGGGCAGGCGGGACTTGACCGCTTCCTTGAAACGGTCAGCCGCCAAGTGGCAGGTGATCGACGATGACGAAGCAGACACAATTAATTCAGGAAACGGATCTCATTCGTCATACGCTGACGCAACCGGGAATCGAAGTCGAGATTTGGAATTATGGCGGCATCATCAACGATATCCGTGTTGCGGATCGGGACGGCCGGATCGAGAGTGTCATCCTGGGTTTTGATACGTTAAAGGAATACCAGGACCATTCTCCATATTTCGGAGCCATCGTCGGCCGGGTCGCCGGGCGCATCGGACAAGCGCAAATGGAAGTGGAAGGAACCGTCTATCCGCTCGCAGTAAACGATGGAACGCATCATCTGCACGGAGGAATCAAAGGGTTTGATCAAACATTTTTTGACATCGTCGAAGCCACAACGGACCGGCTTCACCTCCGGTTGTTCAGTCCAGACGGAACGGAAGGGTACCCCGGGAACGTCACGCTCGATGCCATCTATCAGCTGGACGGTCTCGCCTTGACGCTGATGATGCACGCGACGACGGATCAGAAGACACCGTTGAATCTGACGAATCATACGTACTGGAACCTGTCCGGAAACTTGAAACGGGATATCCTTGATCATCACTTGACGATCCCGAGTAAAACGTATTTACCTGTTGGAGAAGATTTGTTGCCGACCGGTGAGTTGCGGGACGTGACGGGGACTCCCCTTGATTTTCGAACGGGACGGCAGATTCGAAGCAGTGCGGAATCCGATCATCCGGAAACGGTAGCCGCGGGACATGGATATGATCATCCGTTTCTCTTATCGGGACAGCCGATTCGCTTGGAAGACATGTCAAATGGCCGTTATGTAGAAGTGACGACGAATCAACCGGTCGTCATCCTCTATACGGGGACGCAACTCGAGACGGATTATGAGATCCGCGGTGTCGGTGCTCGTCCTTCGCTCGGTCTGTGTCTCGAAACGCAAGTTCATCCGAATGCGGTGAACGAACCAAACTTCCCGGACATTTTGGTTGAACCGGACCAGACGTACCACTGGGAAACGACGTACCGGTTTGGTGTAAATTCGGTATAAAAAAAGAGAACGGATTCGATTGATGTCGAGTTCGTTCTCTTTTGCTATGTTAGTGCGGTTGAGAAGAGGAAGTCTGTTCGATCGCGAGCAGTTGTCGTTTCATGTTCAGACCACCCCAATAGCCCGTCAGATCCCCTTTTTTTCCGATGATTCGATGACAGGGGACGACGATCAGGACACGATTTTTACTGATGGCGGTTCCGACGGCGCGTGTCGCACCCGGTCGATAAATCCGTTGGGCGATATCTGAATAAGTCACCGTCACACCGTATGGAATATGGCATAAGGCCTGCCAGACTTCCAACTGAAAGGGCGTGCCGATCAAATGAAGCGGGAGAGAAAACCGGGTGCGTGTTCCGTCTAAGTATTCGATGAGTTGTTCCTGGTACGGTTGCATGATCTGCGGATGCTCAATCAGTTCGGCCCGGGGTAACTGTTTTCGGGCCCAGTCGCTAAATAAGTCCCGGGGTTCGTTCAATGCCCCGACATAACACAGGCCATCCGTTGTTGCCGCGATTGGAAACGATGTTTCGTTCCAGCGTAACGTCGTGAAGTATAAGTCCATCATCGTACCTCCTTCAACCAAAAGATTCGCGCAAGAAACCGGTCCCCGCCCTCTTCTCCAAAAGAGGGCGGGGACCGGTTTTAGGATTACGACTTCGTTAAGACATCTTGTTGGCGGGGCGACAGGTGAATTGCGTGTCCGATTAACGATTCGACGGCTTCTGTCCAGGCTTCGCTCCGGCTCGGATGCGGCATGATTGGGAAGCGGACATCTTCTTCCTTGGCAGCCATCTCAAGAGCTTGTGCAAACGTTCCGGCGAGATCGACGGCGCCTTCGCCCATCATATGAACGCCTAAAAGGAGATTCGTCGTCGCATCGGAGATGACCTTGATGAAACCACTTCCGGCTTCGATCATCGTTGTTCCATTGGCATTAAGGGCAAATTGGCCGGTCCGGATCGAATGACCGGCGTCCGTTGCCGCCTGTTCCGTCAAGCCGATGGAGACGATTGGCGGAAGAGACCGGATGATGGTCGGGTAATAGGGTACCGTCGCATCGGCCAGTTGTCCGGATAAATGTTCGGCCGTCCGTTTCGCTTCATGGATGGCGCGTGTCGCAATCGCAGGACCAGGTGTTACATCTCCGATGGCATAAATATGCGGACGGTTTGTCTGTCCGAATGGATCGACGGGAATCGTTCCGTCTTCTGCTACCGTCACACCAATCCGCTCGAGTCCGAGTTCCAACGTGTGCGGAACGCGAGGCAACGATTGAAACAAAAAAGGAGCGGACCAGGTCGTCTCCTGTCCCTGTTTGACGACCGTAACGGTCACTGCCTCTTCTGCTTCGATGGCTGTGACGGTCCCAGAGACAAGTTGAATCTTTTGTTTTTTTAAGAGGCGTCGGAGTTCTTTGTTTATACTCGAATCCAACTGGAAGTCGTCGGCAATCAACGTGACCGACGTACCAAGAGCTTGAAAACTCATTGCGGCTTCGACAGCGATATAGTCTTGTCCGATGATGACGAGACGTTCAGGTAATTCGGTCAGTTGGTATAACTGTTCGGCATTTAAGATAGAGGGAGAATCTTGTTCGATGCTGTGGCTTCCGGTCGCAATCACGACGTCGGTAAACCGGTACGTATCAAACTGATGCCCCAGCTCGACCCCAATCCGGTCGTCTGCTAAAAATGAAGCGGTTCCGTGCAAGATTTCAATCGCGTTTGCCTGACAGAGCGCTTCGACTCCCGTTCGTAATTGACGGATGGTCCGTTCCCGGTACTCGACCAATTGACTGAAATCGTGGGTCGGGTTGAAAGAAAAACCGAGAGCAGACATGTGATTCATCTGTTGTTTGATATCTGCGGCATGAGCGACGACCTTGGACGGGATACATCCTTTGTTCAAGCAAAGTCCACCAAGCTGTGCCTGCTCAATCAAGGTGACATTGCGGCCCAGTTGACTGGCACGGATGGCAGCGGTGTAACCGGCCGGACCACCACCAAGAATCACTAAATCACGTTCTTGTGTCAGTTCACCTACGACCATTTAAATCAGCTCCATTAATAAAGTAGTGGGGTGTTCGATTAAGCCGGCGAACCGGTTCGTAAAAGCAACGGCCGTCGCGCCGTCAGCGACACGGTGATCAAAGGACATCGATAGATTCATCATCGAGCGGATGACGATCTGATCGTGATCATCGACGCAGACCCGTTTTTTTGTTTTGTGGAAGGCAATTAAAGCCGTTTCCGGGTAATTGATGATCGGGGTCGCTCCTGTACTTCCGAGGGGACCGACATTACTCATCGTAAAGGTGCTTGGTTTCAGATCGGCAGCTCGCAAGTCTCCTGTCTTGGCACGGGCGGACAGTTCCGCGACACGCGTGTGCAACTGTTGCATCGTCAGCTTGTCTGCGTCACGAACGACCGGGACAATCAGTCCGTCCGCCGTCTCGGTTGCGACACCGATATGATACTGTTGCTCGAGGATGATCTGTTCGTTGGCTTCATCGAGTTTTGCGTTAAACACCGGGAAGTCCTGGAGTGCGACAATCAAGGCTTTGATGAAAAAGGCGTTGACGCTGATCGGTTTACCGGCCGCCTTTAATTCTTCGCGCAAGGCGAGCAGGCGGGTCATATCCACTTCTTCAAAATGCGTGACGTGCGGAATCGTAAAGAGGGACTGTGTCATTTTTTTCGCAATCTGTTTCCGGATGCCGCGGAACGGAATCGTTTCGAACGGTTTAGCAGAAGGGGTACTTGTTTGTTCGACGACATCTGCCTTCTCGACAGAAGCAGTTATATCGAGGAACCGCCGGACATCCTCCTCCGTCACGCGACCGGATGGATCGGAAGGTGGAACTTGTTCCAAATCAATCCCGTGTTCGCGCGCGATTTTACGCGTGTAGGGGGTAGCCAAGACACGCCGACTACTCGATGGAACAGCCGGTGTTAGGACAGACGGCCGGACTTTGATTTGTTCCGTCGTCTGCCGGATCGGTTGTTCCGCAGTTACGGCCGTTTCTGTTTCAAGGGCTTCAATCAATAATAGGACCGTACCGACCGAGACGGTTTGACCAACAGGGATGATGAGGTCCGTAACGACACCGGAAACCGGTGCCGGTAATTCAGCGACCATTTTATCGGTCGACACTTCGACGACAGGCTGATCAATTGTGACACGATCCCCGACCCGGACCAGATAGTTCGCAATTTCACCTTCCGTCATCCCTTCACCGACGTCATGCAACTTTACTTCAATCATCACGTTCACTCCTTAAAAATCGACCGTACGCTGGATCGCTTCAAGTACACGCGTCGGCGTCGGGATGTAATGGTCCTCGAGGGCGAATAATGGAACGGGCACGTCGAACCCGGTGACACGGGCTACCGGGGCACGTAAATATAAGAACGAGGTATCGTTGATCAGCGCAAGCAAATCGTTGCCAAGCCCCCCCATAGCTTGTGCTTCGTGGATGATGACAGCCCGTCCGGTTTTTTGAACGGAGGCCGCAATCGTTTCACGATCAAGCGGATAGAGCGTCCGCAAATCAATCACTTCACAGGAAATACCACGGGTCGCAGCTTCCGTTGCGGCTTTTTGTGCGACTTGGACCATCGCTCCCCAAGCAATCAGTGTCACGTCCTGACCTTCGGTGACACATTTCGCTTTCCCGATTTCAACCGTATAGGCTTCACTCGGAACCGGCTCCTTAAAGGCCCGGTAGCTCCGCATCGACTCGAGGAATAAGACCGGATCCGGATCTTCAATGGCCGCAATCAATAAACCTTTCGCATCATACGGAGTGGAGGGACAGACGACTTTTAAGCCCGGCATCGAAGTGAAAAGGGCTTCCGTGCTGTCGGAATGAATCTCCGGCGCCCGAATACCGGCACCATAAGGGGCCCGGATGACCATCGGCACGCCGTAACGTCCCATCGTCCGCATCCGGATTCGCGAGACGTGGGTCATGATTTGTTCGTAAGCAGGATAGATGAAGCCGAGAAATTGGATTTCGACAATCGGCTTAAACCCGTTGACCGCGAGACCGATTGACGTTCCGACGATTCCTGCTTCGCTCAGCGGCGTATCGATGATCCGGTCCTCCCCGAACTCTTCCTGCAGACCGTCCGTCGCCCGGAAGACACCGCCGTTTTTCCCGACATCTTCACCTAGTACAAGCGTCGTCTCATCGTCCGTCAGTTTTGTCCGTAAGGCATCGGTAACAGCCTGGACGAGCGTCATCTCCGTTTGTCGATTGATTGGTGTCGCCATATCAATTCCCCCTTGCGGTCAGATAATCTGTTTTTTGACGGACTAAATCGTCCGGTAATGTTGCGTACGTATGATCGAACAAATCGTTGACGTCAGGCGGCGGGAAAGCTTCCATCGTTTTGACGGCGGCTTCGACCTCTTCTTGATGCCGCGTCCGGATGGCTTCGATTTCCTGTTCATCGTAGAAACCTTGTTCTTTCATGAAACCTTCCAAGCGGGTGAGGGGATCGATTCGGTCCCGGGAACGGTCCTGATCCCGGTATTTCGACGGATCATCCGCCGTCGTATGGGCACCGAATCGCCACGTGACCGCTTCAATCAAGGTTGGTCCGCCACCGGAGCGTGCCCGTTCCAGTGCAGTCTGCATCGTGAAATAAACGGCGAAGACATCATTGCCGTCAATCCGGACGCTCGGCATCCCGTAAGCCAAAGCCTTTTGGGCAATCGTTTCCGAATGCATCTGTTTTTGAATCGGGACGGAAATCGCATACCCGTTGTTTTGATTAAACAGGATGACCGGAGCCTGGAAGACGCTGGCGAAGTTCATGCCCTCGTGGAAATCACCTTCCGATGTGGCCCCGTCCCCAAAGTAAGCGACGGCGACCTGGGTTGATCCTTTTCGTTTTTCTGCCCAGGCCGCACCGACCGCATGCGGGATTTGTGTGGCAATCGGAACAGCGGGCGGGAAGATATGCAACTCATCCGTCGGGACACAGCCTTCGACACGTCCGTTCCAATACAAAAATGTCCGGACCATGTCGGCGCCGAACGTCAGCGTCGCTCCGTGATCCCGGTACGTCGGGAAGACCCAGTCCTTGTCCTGCAGCGCATACGCACTGCCGACCTGTGCCGCTTCCTGTCCTTCGAACGGCGCATAGGTCCCGAGCCGTCCTTGACGCTGCAGATTGATGGCTTTCCGGTCGAATGTCCGGATCCGGTTCATATGTGTGAAGAGTGCGAGACTCAAGTCTTTTGTCAGCAAATCAGTTTTAGATGTATCAAGGACGTGTCCTGCATCATCAAGTATCCGGTAAATCGGAAATTCGGTTTCCATTCGTGTCACCTCCATTTAGTCGTTCCGGATGTTCCATTTCGGTTTGATCGTATTCGTAAAAATGTTGTTATGGCGTGAGCGGATTTGAATCCGTTTGTTGCACATCCGATTGGCTGCTTCGAGTGTCGTGATCGATTCCGCATGAGACTCGTGGAATACTTCGAGGACCGCATCATAAATATGTTTGGTTTTTAACAGGACACGTTCATGGTTCGCCCCGTATAGTTCGTCGGCAACCTGAATCAGACCGCCGCCGTTGACGATATAATCGGGTGCATATAAAATACCGCGTTGCTGTAATTCGAGCGCAAGGGCATCATCGGCAAGTTGATTGTTGGCCGATCCACAGATTGCCTTACACTGGAGCTGTCCGATGTTCGCTGCTTGGATGACACCGCCATAAGCACAAGGCACAAAGATGTCGGCATCCGTCAGGTGAATTTCATGAGCGGCAATGACACGAACCGTTCCGGGTGTTTTTTCCGCTTGCTCGACGAGAGCAGCGAGAACGGATTCGCTCAAATCGGACACGTACAGGTTAGCACCGGCAGACAATAACTGTTCCGCAACTTTATAGCCGACCTTTCCGAGTCCTTGGACAGCGTAACTGGCCCGGCTTAAATCATCGGATCCGTATAACGTTTCGACCGTTGCCCGTAAGCCGTAAATGACGCCTTCCGCTGTTGGAATCGATGAATCGCCGCTGCCGCCGAAAGCTTCCGGAATCCCTACGATCCGTGACGTTTCCCGGCTGGCATGGACGAAATCGTCCATCGTCGTGCCCATATCCGTTCCGGTGTAGAAACGTCCGCCGAGTGAATCGACGAATCGTCCGAAGGCACGGAACAATTCGGGTGTTTTGTCCGTCGCCGGATTACCGATGATGACGGCTTTCCCGCCGCCGAAATCGACGTCAGCTGCTGCACATTTATACGTCATGCCACGCGACAGCCGCAAGACATCATCGAGTGCTTCGTCGACGGTCGAATACGGTGCCATCCGGCAACCACCGAGGGCGGGTCCGAGTGTCGTATCGTGAATGGCAATGATCGCCTGCAGACCGGACACAGGATCGTTACAAAAAACGACCTGTTCGTGACCGGAAATCTTCTCCATGATGGATGGTGATGGATCCGTGGATGGGTTCAACATATTCATAGTAAACATCCTCCTGACTTTAGTAAGCGCTTTCATTTTGCTCTTTAAAAAACACGCGGCGTCAACTTTTCCTGTATCAGCTGCTTATTTAAAATGATTTGTTTGACTTCCCCAAGACCGATGACACGATCACCTTGTCTGACTTCGACTTTGGCTACTACACGGCGGGATGTGAGCTCGCTGACAGTGGCTTCGATGCGGATATTGGATCCGAGTGTCGCCATTCCTAAATGCTTCAAGGAAACAGCACCACCGACTCCTTCTTCCTGTTCTTCCAGGTAGGGGAGGATGAGTTTTCGAGCGGCCCATTCCATATGATAGACCATCGAGACGGTGGAGTAAGCCGGGTGGACGACCACACCTTCGAACTGAGCGAACATTTCTTCTGTGACAATCGCCTCGATGACAGCAGAGTCGCCGAGCGACAAACCGTTTTTCATATCGTTTCCCCCTTGCCTGTGACCACAGCTGGTCTTACCAAAAATAGTATAACACTTGTCACACGATATTTTATCAATCAGTTACGAAATGAGCAAACATTTTCAGGAATATTTTCCAAAAAGAAATATCATTTTTAGTGTTTCTCTATAGGAAAGGTCTTTATTCAGACTTTTAATTGAAAAAAAGACCGGAATCAAGAAAGTTGGGAGCTTTTAACAAAATGAAGGATTGACAACATTGTGAACGTATCGTAGTTTAATGGTATAACCGTTTTAAAACGGACGTTTATTTATTGTGTTATATAGACGCGAGAAGGGGTGCCACTTGTATAACGAAATCCTGGAAACGATGGAAGCGGAAGAACGATCCCGCTTACAGCTTGCAAGTTTACGTGAGACCGTTCGTCATGTGATGGAACATGTCCCGTTTTATCAAACCCGCTTCATGGAACGGGGACTTAATCCGGAGGAATTCCAAACGATGGCGGATATTCAAAAGTTACCGTTCACATACAAAAGTGATTTGCGGGAACAGTATCCGTTTGGCTTATTTGCGGTTCCGCCTCAGGAAACGGTCCGGATCCATGCTTCATCCGGAACAAGTGGAAAACCGACCGTCGTTGGTTATACACAAAGCGATTTGGATGATTGGTCGAAAGCTGTCGCACGTGGTCTGGTCGCCATCGGTGCTGAAAAAACCGACTTGTTGCACAATGCTTACGGATACGGTTTATTCACCGGCGGACTCGGTCTGCACAGCGGAGCCGAACAACTCGGGATGACGATTGTTCCCGTGTCCGGCGGTAATACCGACCGGCAAATCACGTTGATTGAAGATTTCCAGCCCCGTGGAATTTGCGGAACACCGTCTTATATGTTGCATCTTGCGGAACGGATGGAAGAAAAGGGGTTTAATCCGAAAGCGAGCAGCCTCCGGTACGGGATTTTTGGAGCCGAGCCATGGTCGGAAGAACTGCGGAAGACCCTCGAAAACAAGTGGGGGATCCGGGCTTTTGATATCTACGGTCTCAGCGAAATCATGGGACCGGGTGTCGCAATGGAGTGTCAGGAACAAAACGGATTGCATCTGATGGATGATTTGTTTATCACGGAAGTCATTGATCCCGCAACGGGCGAACCGCTACCAGAAGGAATGGTCGGGGAACTCGTTTTTACAAGTTTGAAAAAGAAAGCGCTTCCAATAATTCGGTATCGTACCGGAGACTTGGCATCCGTCACGACAAAAATGTGCGGCTGTGGTCGGACGACGACCCGGATGTCGCGGGTCAAAGGGCGGACGGATGACATGATGATCATCCGTGGCGTCAACGTCTTTCCGTCCGAAATTGAACGGGTCTTATTACAGCAACCGGGTGTCACACCCCATTATCAAATTCACCGGATTCAACGGGCCGGGCTTGAAGCGCTGGAACTGCACATCGAACTCGAAGCCGGGACAGTTGCTGAAGAACTGAAACGGGTCATCTGTCATGCCATGAAAACCGAATGTCTGATCTCGGTGGATCTGATTTGTCACCCGCCATACGGTCTTCCGCGCTCTGAAGGGAAGGCTGTCCGGATCATCGACCGTCGCGCAATGTCCGAGAAGAAGTTTGTTTAAGCAGAGGAGGAACTGAAATGTACGATGCGACGCATCTTTTTGAACCAACGGTCATGACTGAAGAAGAAAAATTGGAACGGTTTAAAGAACGAATCGAAAACGGGGAAAAAATCGAAGCGGACGACTGGATGCCTGATTTCTACCGCGACACGCTGATCAAGCTGATTTCCATGCACGGCATCAGTGAAATCATGGGGGCTTTACCGGAAAAGGAATGGGTGCCAAAAGCTCCGTCGTTACGCCGGAAGCTCGGCATCATGGCAAAAGTCCAGGATGAGATGGGGCACGGTCAACTCCTGCTTCGGGTCGTCGAGGATTTGATGAAGCCGTACGGAAAAACGCGGGCCGACTTGATGGACGATTTATTTACGGGAAGCCTCAAATTCCACAACGTCTTCCACATGCCGACGCGTTCGTGGGCAGATGCCGGAACAATCGGCTGGCTCGTCGATGGAGCAGCCATCATTACTCAGACGAACATGCTCGGGGCTTCCTACGGCCCTTATGCGCGGGCGTTGCAACGGATTTGTGCGGAGGAAGTGTTCCATGCTCAGCACGGCGAATCCATCATCATGGCACTGGCGGAAGGGACACCGGAACAAAAAGCGATGATTCAGGAATCACTGGATGAATGGTGGGAATCCCTCTTGATGTTCTTCGGTCCGGCGTCGAAAGAGACGACCGGTACGTCCAAACAGGACGTGACGATTGCCTACAAAATCCGGACGAAAACGAACGAAGAGTTGCGTCAAAATTTCTTTACGAAATACGTTCCCCGGATCCGTTCGCTCGGACTCGTCATTCCGGATCCGACATTACGATTCGACGAGGAGACAGGACAGTGGATTTACGCCCAGCCGGACTGGACGGAATTCAAGAAAATCATTCAAGGTGGCGGCCCCCGTTCGAAGGAACGGCTCGCCTTACGTCAAACTTCGTATCAAAACAATGCGTGGGTACGCGAGGCACTTGCTGAGACGATCGGCTGAAGGAGGAGAGACCATGACGGAAACGTTTTATCAGGAGTTCGAGATTTTCAGTAAACGGACGCCGAATGCCGCTTTTACGCATCAGTTCAGTTTACTGGCACCGAATAAAGAGATGGCCCTGTTGATGGCGCAGGAAAACTTCATGCGCCGGGAGCCGGTCGTCGACATCTGGGTCGTCAAACGGGAAGATATCCGGGGAATGACTCCGGATGAAAAGCTGATGCTGCAACGGCTGGATAACAAAGATTACCGGACGACGAAAGGGTACGGCTACCTGAAGAAAAAATGGCGTCATTATGAACAACAGATGCTCGACGAAAAAGAAATCATGTCCTGGCAAGGAGGCGATTCCAAATGACGGAAGCAGAACGTTTGGCCTTGGGCTCACTGCTCTATCAATTAGCAGATGATGACTTTTTATATGCCTACCGCGGATCGGAATGGTTGGGACTCGCCCCGCATATCGAAGAAGATGTCGCGTCGTCCTCGATTGCTCAGGATTCGATGGGGCATGCGGCCATGTACTACCAACTGCTCGAAGAAATCGGCGAAGGAAAGGCTGATGCACTCGCTCATGTGCGGCTTGCGCATGAACGGAAAAACTCGGTCCTCGTCGAACGGGTCAACGGACCGGGATATTATATGGAGAATCCGGAATATGACTGGGCGTATGCCGTCGTGCGCAACTATTGTTATACGCTTGCGAAAAAGGTACGGATTGACTCGTTGAAAAAAAGCAGTTATGCGCCGCTCGCAGCACTCGCCGTCAAGGTCAACATGGAGTTGTACTATCATTTGTTGCACTGGCAAACGTGGTTCACCCAGCTGTATCAATCAACAGAAACAGCCCGTCAGAAGATGGATGCGGCTCTTGAACGGGTACTGGCTGACTTCGGTGACCTGTTTGATTACGGGGAAGCAGCGGAAATGATTGACGAGATGCGCCTGATTGAGGGGAAGGGGATTTTACTGGATCGTTGGTATCAGGCACTGACACCGGTCCTCGTCGATCTGAACGTCACGTTGCCGGAAATGAACATGACCTACAACGGACGAAACGGTGAACATTCTTCTGATTTGAACGATGCCTTATCGACGCTCGGGGAAGTCTATCTGCTCGATCAGTCAGCGGTATGGTGAAGGAGGAACGGCAGATGACGACAAGACTAGAACAGGACATCCGGGAAGCCCTGGATACAGTTAAAGATCCGGAAATCGATGCGGTAAGTATTCTCGATCTCGGAATGGTCGAAGCGACGGAATGGACGGAGACACCGTTCGGATACGATATCCGGATTACGCTTCTCCCGACATTTTTAGGATGTCCGGCGCTTGATATCATCCAAAAAAACACCGAATCCGCTTTGTTACAAGTGCCCCAGGTCAATACGGTCGATGTCGTTTTCCTGTTTGATCCGCCGTGGACCTCGGACCGGATTACAGAACAAGGAATTACCGGTCTGAAGTCCTTTGGAATCGCCCCGCCGCGGGTCGTCGACGGAAAGTGGGAAATCGACTGCCCGTACTGCGGATCGACGTTCGTCTCGATTGAAAATCTGTTTGGTCCGACGGCTTGCCGGAGTATTTTATATTGTAAATCATGCAAAAATCCATTCGAGGCGATGAAACCCGTCTCTACTCTCATGTGAAGGAAGGTAATCATTATGGTAAAACTAATCGCGCTTTATACACATCCGGAGAACAAGGAACAGTTTGACGAGCATTATTTCAATGTCCACGGTCCACTGACGGCGAAGATTCCCGGTCTGCAGCAGATGACGGTCACGAAGATCGTCGGTTCACCAATGGGCGGAGACGGTAAATATTATCTGATGTGCGAAATGGTCTACGAAAACCATGAAACGATGAAAGCCGGCATGCGTTCGCTTGAAGGAAAAGCGTCCGGTAAAGATTTGATGGGCTTTGCGGGAGATCTTGTGACGCTGATGATTGGTGAAGAAGTCCATGCTGACGCCACAGTACGTTAAGACAAGTATCGAGGGGCGAATCGGCCGGATTCGACTGAATCGCCCGGAACGTTACAATGCCTTGAACCGGACGATGATCCGGGAAATCGTCGAAGCGATGGAACAGTTTGATCAGGACGAAGCGATTACAGTCATTGTCCTGAACGGGGAAGGAAAATCCTTTTCAGCCGGAGCCGATATCGAGGAGATGGTCGACGCAACGCCGATTTCGATGGAATTACTCGATCCGTTTGCCGATTGGGACCGGATCAGCCGGTTGCATAAGCCGCTGATTGCTGCGGTTCATGGATTTGTGCTCGGCGGCGGGTTTGAACTGGCACTGGCCTGTGATTTGATTTATGCGACACCGGAGACTCAGTTCGGTTTCCCGGAAGTCGGACTCGGTGTCATGCCGGGCGCCGGCGGGACGCAACGCCTGACGAAACGGATCGGCCGGACCCGGGCCCTTGAATGGTTATGGACGGGAGACCGGATGCTGGCATCGGAAGCAGAATGTCTTGGAATCATCAACCGGATTGTGGAAGCGGATCAACTCGAAGCAAGTGTTTTGGCCGTTGCCGGACGGATTGCGGCACAACCGGTGATGTCCGTGCGACTGATCAAAGATGCAGTCGGTAAGGCAGGCGACCTGTCGTTGCAGGACGGCATGGATCATGAAAGAAGAAATTTCTACTTACTATTCGGGACGAATGATCAGACGGAAGGGATGCAAGCCTTTCTTGACAAACGTCAACCGACATTCAAAGGAAACTAAGGGGAGTGGGAGCTATGTCAACGGTACATGAAAAAACAATCGAGATGAAACGTTCCGTCTATCATCTGGTCATCAACGGCGAGCAAGTCGAAGGGACATCAGGGGAGACCTTCAAGACCTATAATCCGGCAACCGGCGAAGTCATCGCCGAAGTCGCAAAAGCTTCAAAAGAAGATGCCGATCGTGCGGTACAGGCGGCACGGGAAGCGTTTGATCACGGGAAGTGGAAAATGTGGCCGGTCGGCCGCCGGTCGCAAGTCCTGAACAAAATTGCCGGGATCATGCGTTCACGTTTCAATGAACTGGTGGAACTTGAGATTCTCGATACCGGAAAATCCCTCGCGGCAGCGCAAGGGCAAATCACGCAAGCGATTGAAGACTTTGAATTTTATGCCGGAGCCATCGTCGGTCACCGTGGTGCCGTCAATAACGTGCCGGGGCAATTCCATAACTACACGGAAAAAGAACCGGTCGGTGTCTGTGCCCAAATCATTCCATGGAACTATCCATTGATGATGGCGGCCTGGAAAGTCGCACCGGCGATTGCGGTCGGCTGTTCGGTTGTCGTCAAACCGGCGACGCTGACACCGTTGACAGCTATCATCCTCGGCGAGATTTGTCTCGAAGCCGGTGTACCGGCAGGTGTCGTCAACGTCATTCCGGGGTCGGGTCGCGAAATCGGCAACCACTTGGTGGAACACCCGAATGTCGATAAAGTCGCCTTTACCGGTTCGACACCGGTTGGAAAAGATATCATGGGCCGGGCGTCGGAAAGCTTAAAACGCGTCACGTTGGAGCTCGGCGGTAAATCACCGAACCTCGTGTTTGAGGATGCTGACATCACGGCAGCCGTCGACGGGTCACTGTTTGGCATCTTCTACAACAGCGGGCAGTCGTGCGAAGCACGGTCGCGCCTGTATGTCCATGAAGACATTTACGATACGTTCATGGAACAATTCGTCGCCAAAACAAAACAACTGGTGCTCGGTAATCCGTTTGATAAAGGGACACATGTCGGGGCAATCATCGATCAACAACAGCTTGATGTCATCGACGGTTATGTCCAGTCGGCAAAAGCGGACGGAGCTACGATCTTGACGGGAGGTCAAATCGAGAAAGTGGCTGGTTTTGAAGAAGGTTTCTGGTATGCACCGACAATCATTGCCGATGTCACACACGAGATGAAAGTTGTCCAGGAAGAAATCTTTGGACCGGTCGTCGTCGTGATGAAGTTCAAGGATGAAAAAGAAGCCGTTCGTCTGGCAAACGACACGGAGTTCGGACTTGGGTCGGCAATTTGGACAAAAGACGGAGCACGCGCGACGCGGATTGCGAATCAAATCAAAGCTGGTATCGTCATGATCAACTGTCCGTTCTCAGCCTTCCCGGGCACACCATTCGGCGGCTACAAACAATCTGGTTTCGGGCGCGAACTCTGCATCGAGACACTTGATTTATATACGGAAACGAAAAGTATCCTGTCGTATTACGGCAGTCGTCCACTTAATCCGTTCGGACTGTAAAAACCAAGCGTGCGGACGTTCGTCCGCACGTTTTTTAAAGGAGGAAAATCAGATGATGGTTCAACAGATGGTGGTCGTAGGGTCAGGTGTGATGGGCAGAGGGATTGCATACGTAGCAGCAGCCAGCGGATTTGCCGTGACATTGGTCGATGTCGAGCAACAGTTGCTGACGTCCGCACAACAGGAATTGGAACAGGTTGCCGATAAAGCCATCGTCCGAGGGAAAATGACGACGGAAGAAGTCGGGCAACTGTTCGACCGTTTGCGTTATGCAACGGATTTAAAGGAGTCTGTCAGAGACGCAGATCTTGTGATTGAAGCCGTTCCGGAACGGCTTGAGATTAAGCGGACAGTCTTTGAGACACTGGACCGTTATGCGCCGGCTGGTTGTATTTTTGCGACCAATACGTCGACGATGAGCCCGACCGAGATTGCTTCGTTTACGAAACGTCCGGAACGGGTCATGGCGATGCATTTCTTTAATCCGGTTCACCGGATGCCGCTCGTCGAACTGGCACGGGGGCTTGAAACGTCAGAAGAGACCGTGTCGATTTGTGAAACCGTTGCGCAACAAATGGGGAAAGAGACAGTTGTCATCCGGGAGTTTCCCGGATTCGTCACGTCACGCATCAGTGCCCTTGTCGGCAATGAAGCATTTTATATGTTGCAGGAAGGACTCGGCACACCGGAAGAAATTGATAAAGCAATTAAGCTCGGACTGAACTATCCGATGGGACCGTTCGAACTCGGGGATCTCGTCGGACTCGACACCCGCTTAAACAATCTACGGTATCTTCACGAAAAGTTAGGCGAAAAATACCGTCCGGCACCGCTCCTCGAACAATACGTCAAAGCAGGACGTCTCGGACGGAAAACCGGGCGCGGCGTCTATGATTATTCGGACAGCGGGGTGAAGAGCCGATGAGACGTGTCGCGATCATGGATGCGGTCCGTACACCAATCGGCCGCTATAACGGAGTACTCAAAGACGTCCGGCCGGATGATTTAGGGGCTTGTGTCATCAAAGCGCTCGTTGATCGAAATCCGGAGCTGGATCCGCATTTAATCGAAGAAGTGATTTTTGGAAATGCCAATCAGGCGGGAGAAGACAACCGGAATGTCGCCCGCATGTCTGGCCTGCTTGCCGGTCTGCCGGTCGAAGTTGCCGGAACAACCGTTAACCGGTTGTGCGGTTCCGGACTCGATGCTGTCATCGCCGCAGCCCGGGCGATTGCGATGAACGAAGGGGAGATTTATATTGCCGGCGGAACGGAAAGCATGACCCGGGCTCCGCTCGTCATGGGCAAGCCGGAAACCGGTTTCGCCCGCGGGAATCCGGCGATCTACGATACGACGATCGGGTGGCGGTTCGTCAATGAAAAACTGCAAGATATGTACGGAACAGACTCGATGCCGGAGACAGCGGAACATGTAGCGGTCCGCTATGGTATCTCTCGGGAGGCACAGGATGATTTTGCCTATTTAAGTCAGCAACGGGCGAAACAGGCGATGGAGACACATCGTTTTCAAACAGAACTTGTTCCGGTGCAGTATACGACACGCAAAGGACAGGTCGTCGAAGTGAAGACGGATGAACATCCACGTCCCGACACGAGTCGTGAACAACTGGGCACGCTTAAAAGCCTGTTTCCGAACGGCACCGTCACGGCAGGGAATGCTTCCGGTGTCAACGACGGGGCAGCTGCCTTGTTATTGATGAGTGAAGAAACAGCGGAACGTCTCGGGTTGACGCCGCTCGCCTATTACCGGGCCAGTGCCGTTGCCGGCGTCGAACCGGCTGTCATGGGAATCGGACCGGTTGATGCGACGCGCAAAGCGCTGAACCGGGCAGGATTGACGGTCGACCAGCTGGATTTGATTGAACTCAACGAAGCGTTTGCGGCGCAAAGCGTCGCCTGTATGCAAGAACTCGAATTACCAGCGGAAAAAGTCAATGTCAACGGAGGAGCGATTGCCTTTGGTCATCCGCTCGGTGCCAGTGGGGCACGGATTTTAACGACGTTGATTCACGAGATGTGCCGTACGAATCAGACATACGGTCTCGCGACGATGTGTGTCGGAGTCGGACAAGGCATTGCCCTCGTCGTTGAACGGGAGGGACTCACATGATTCATTTGGAACGATCGGATCACGTCGCCATCATCCGGATTGACCGGCCGGAACGGATGAACTGTTTTGATTATCCGACGCTCGTCGAGCTGCAACAGCTGGTCACGACCGTCCGTCACGATCCGACCATCCGGATTGTCATCTTTACCGGAACAGGGAAGGCGTTCAGCGCCGGCGCTGACTTGAAGGAACGGGTGACATTAAACGAAACGGAAGTCCGGCGCAACGTCGAAGCCATTCGTGACGTCTTCACCGACATCGCCAATTTGCCGCAACCGACGATCGCGGCCGTCAATGGTCATGCGCTCGGGGGCGGCTTCGAATGGATGCTCGCCTGTGATTTCCGGATGATCGTCAAAGGAGCACTGGTCGGATTGACAGAAACCAGTTTCGGCATCATTCCCGGTGCCGGCGGGACACAACGGTTGCCACGGTTGATTGGAGAGACCCGGGCGAAGGAATTGATTTTCACTGCTAAGAAAATTGATGCACAGACCGCTGAACAGTACGGAATCGTCTCGCGGGTCGTCGCAACAGGGGAAGAATTGATGGAAGTTTGTCTTTCGTTTGCGGATGAGATGTTACAAAACGGACCGGTCGCCATCCGCCAGGCAAAAATGGCGATTGATCAAGGACTGGATCATACGCTCGCGGAAGGCTTGGGAATTGAGACAACAGCTTATGAAGTGGTCATCCCGACGGAAGACCGGCTGGAGGCGTTACGTGCCTTCGCTGAAAAACGGACACCGCAGTTTCAAGGGAAATGAGGATGGTCGTCTTCTGAAATAACACGTATACTAACGGTACACAAAAAAACGTTATATTAAAGAGAGAGTGAATGACATGAGTGCGAATACACAATCGATGATTTTTACAGTATACGGAGATTACATCCGCCATTACGGCAATCAAATCTGGGTCGGCAGTCTGATTCGCCTGCTGAAAGAATTTGGTCATAATGAACAGGCCGTCCGGGTTGCCGTTTCCCGGATGGTCAAACAAGGCTGGCTGACATCGCAAAAACAAGGGACAAAAAGTTTTTATTCGTTGACCCCGCGCGGCGTTGAGCGGATGGAAGAAGCCGCGCGACGGATCTATAAATCGACGCCTCATGTCTGGGACGGGAAATGGCGGACCTTGATGTATACGATTCCGGAAGACAAACGGCAAATCCGCGATGAATTACGAAAAGAGTTGTCGTGGAGCGGTTTCGGGAATTTATCGAACGGGGTCTGGATTTCACCGAACCCGCTCGAAAAAGAAGCGGAACGATTGATTGACGCCTACGGTATCACCGAGTATGTCGATTTTTTCGTCGGCGAATATCATGGACCGCAACCGGATCAATCGCTGGTCGAACGCGCTTTCCCACTGGATGAGTTGCAAGAACGGTATGAACGGTTCATCGCCGAATACAGCCGGCGTTATATCGTCCATCAAAGCCGGATTCAGCTTGGCGAGATGGATGAGGAGCAGTGTTTTGTCGAACGGACGACCCTTGTCCATGAATACCGCAAGTTTTTGTTTACCGATCCCGGTCTGCCGCAAGAGTTGTTGCCGGATGAGTGGAGCGGTCATCATGCCGCCTTACTGTTTGAACAATACTACCGGTTGCTCGCGGAACCGGCGAGCCGGTTTTTTGAATCGATCTTTCGTGAAACGCATGATGTGACGCAAAAAAGTGCCGATTATGATGCTTCGCAACATCCCTTGTTCGCAGAACGCTAAAACAAAAACGCTCATCCCGAAGAAACGAGATGAGCGTTTTCGTGCCGATCGTCAATTGTCAGCAAGCTGTTTTCGGAAGGCATACCCTTTATCGACATACGAATCGATCGATTCCTGAATCATCTCAAGATCGGCTGCCGTGAGTTCACGTACGACTTTACCCGGTGACCCGATGATGAGCGAACGAGGCGGGAATTTTTTGCCGGACGGGATTAAGGTGTTGGCACCGATGATACATTCTTCCCCGATTTCAGCATGATCGAGGACGGTTGCTCCCATTCCGACAATCGAGCGCCGACCGATTTTGCAACCGTGCAAGATGGCATTGTGACCGACCGTCACTTCATCTTCGACAATGACCGGTGCACCCTCATAAAGATGGATGGTCGCATTGTCCTGGATACTGCAACGTTTGCCGATCGTAATCGGTCCTTCATCGCCGCGCAGGACGGCATTGAACCAAATCGTCGATTCTTCGCCGACGATTACGTCACCAATCAAAAAAGCACCGGGGGCGACAAAAACATGTGTGGCTAGCTTTGGTGAAACATCGCGGTACGGAATATTCATAAGGACGCCTCTTTTCTAAAAATGAATTAAAATTCAGTCCTACTTAGTATACCATTCTTAACAACGGAAACGGAGGGAGACCATGTCTCGTCTATGTACCACATTACAGATTGATGTGCCGATCATTCAAGGGGGTATGGGGAACATCAGCCATGCCGAACTGACGGCGGCGGTCTCGAATGCCGGAGGTCTCGGAACGATTGGATGCGGAACGATGACGCCTGTCGAGGTTAAACAATTGATTGACGCGACACGAAGCTTGACGTCGCGTCCGTTTGCCTTGAATATCGCCATCCGGGTCTCACCTTATACCGAACAGTTGATTGAGTTAGCGATTGAGGAACGGATTCCAGTCGTGTCCTTGTCAGCCGGTAATCCGGCTCCTTTTTTATCGAAGTTACGGGAGGCGGGAATCCGGACGATTGGTGTCGTTGCTTCCGTCAAACAGGCAATTAAAGCCGAGCAGTCCGGAGTGGACATATTGGTAGCGGAAGGAGTCGAGGCTGCGGGAATCAATTCACCGCTCGAGTTGACGACGATGACCCTGATTCCGCAAATCACAGATCATGTCACGCTTCCCGTCCTTGCCGCGGGCGGCATCGGCGACGGACGTGGTCTTGCAGCAGCTTGGATGCTCGGAGCAGAAGGCGTGCAGCTCGGAACCCGGTTGATTGCGACTCAGGAATCCCGTGTCCATGAGCACTATAAAAAACACCTTGTGCAGGCGGATGATCTCGGGACACGAATCATTGGCCGAGAAGTCGGACAAGTCCGGCGGGTGTTGAACGGACCGTACGTCGAGGCGTTGCAGCCGACATCACTCGCTGCCTTTCAAGAACAGACGAACGAATCGTTTCATATCAAAGGGGCACTGGAAGGCGACGAGACGGCAGGATACGTCAATGCCGGTCTCGTTTCCGGTTTGATTGATGATGTTCCGACCGTTGCGGAGCTCTTTAACCGGATGATGGATGATGCGTTCGGGCGAATCGAACGGACATACCGGGCCCTCCAGTGACGTGAATATAAGCGCAGCTGACCGATCAGGTCGGCTTTTTTGTGTTTCAGGACATTTGTCCTTTCAAAAGATCACAGAATAGGGTCTACTCGTAACTAGAGAAAAAGGAGGATGAAGATGCAAGGAGTCGTGTTTGCCTTATTCAGTGGATTGTTCATTGCCTTGCAAGGCATTTTTAATGCCCGGCTCGGTGACGCGGTTGGTCCATGGTTATCCGTGACGATCGTTCATTTCGTCGGTCTGATCGGCTGTTTATTAATTTACGGATTTGTCCGGGACCGGAAAATCGGCGGTTTTCGCACGTTGCCGCTGATTTACGCAAGCGGCGGATTGCTTGGTGTCCTGGTCGTCGTGACGGAACTGACGTCGATTCAATTACTCGGCATGACATGGGCGATGTCGCTGTTGCTCGTCGCCCAGATTTTGTGTGCCTTTGTGATTGATTTGAACGGCTGGTTCGGAGTCATTAAAAAAAGCAGTAATACAGGGCAGTGGGTTGGTGTCGGCTTGATGTTGACCGGCGTCTTGATTTTTTCATTTGCCTGAATGGAATATGAGGAGGAATTAGAATGGGACTCGGAATGTTTTGTGCCATCGTCGCAGGGATGATGATCAGTTTACAGACCGTTTTAAATGCACGGATGAGTCATGCCTTCGGTGCTTGGGCGACGACGACGCTAGTCTTTTTTGTCGGACTGCTCGGGTCGTTGCTCGCATTGGTTTTCTTTCGGGGCGGGGAGGTCGCGGCGCTTACAGAGGTCGAACCGCTTTATCTATTTGGCGGTTTCGTTGGTGTCGGGGTCGTATTTTGTGTCATGCGGGGAATTCAACTGCTGGGACCGTCGATTGCGATTTCCGTCGTCCTGATTTCGCAACTCAGTTTTGCGCTCTGTGTCGATGTCTTTGGCTGGTTCGGTTTACCGAAAGTCGAGTTATCGTTTGGTCAAATCATCGGCCTGGCCGTCATGTTGAGCGGCATTTTCGTCTTAAAACGTTATCAGGTCGTGGACGAGTCAAATCAAACAGATGAAATCAAAGCGATTTCTTAAAAACATCGTCAACCACTCAAAAGAGATCACGGCTTTCACGCAACTTTTACAGTAAAGTGCGTGAAAGGGTGATCTCTTTTAAAAGACGTTTCATTTAAATCAGACGGATACTTCTTCTTTCCAGGCGACGTCGATAAAGGCATCACGGCCGGAGGCTTTCCGGTCTTTTTTGTAGTGGGCCGGATTTTTTTTGTGGAAGTCCTGATGGTATTCTTCCGCCGGATAGAAAGCGTGTGCCGGTTCGATCCGGGTGACGATCGGTTGTTTGAAACGGTTTGTTGCAGCCAGCGCATCACGTGACGCAATCGCTGCAAGGCGTTGTTGTTCCGTATGATAAAAAATCGCCGGAGCATACTGTGTACCGCGGTCCTGGAATTGTCCGCCGGCATCGGTCGGATCCGTTTGAGGCCAGTACAGTTCGAGTAACCGTTCGTATGAGAACAGGGCCGGATCAAATGTAATTTCGACGACTTCGGAATGTCCGGTCGTTCCGGTTTTGACTTGCTCGTATGTCGGATTGTCGACATGTCCTCCTGTATAGCCGGATACGATACTGTGAATCCCCGGCAGTTCCTCAAATGGTGTCACCATGCACCAGAAACATCCTCCTGCAAATGTTGCTTTTTCCATGTCATCTCTCCCTTTCCCTTGGCTTCTTGAGCCGTCATCCTGTCATGTCTGACAGTGAGAAAACGAAAACGACTCCTTTGCTTGGTTGCAAAAGGAGTCGCCGCTTTTTATCAACCAAAGCTTTCGCTTTGCTGGTCGTAGCACCTTGCTATGCGCAGGTTGCTGGGACGTCATCGATCCAGATCTCTCGGTCCACTCTTGATAAGTGTTATATGAAGTTGATGTAAGTTCGTTATCATTGGGATGATAATACCATTCATAAAAGTGGAAAGTCAATCCTTATGTTTGCAGGGCACGAAGAACGGTCGCTCCTAACGTTTTCGCCCCGATCAGCAAGGACTGCTCATCGATTTCGTACTTCGGATGGTGTTGCGGATAAATCGTCCGTCCATCCGTCTTTGCAGAGCCTGTGAAGAAATAACTGCCCGGTACTTTTTCGAGGTAATAGGCAAAGTCATCCGCTGCCATCATCGGTTTCATCTCGCGAACCTGTGCTTCCGGTAAAAAGCCGGCCGCTTCCCGGACGAGCTGTGTTTCATCCGGATGATTCCAAAGCGACGGATAACCGGTCGTGAAATCAATGGAATACGTGGCGCCAATTCCAGCACACGTCGTTCGCGCGACGAGATCGACCTGTTGGCGTAACTGGTGCCGGAGCTGTTCATTGAACGTCCGGATTTCTCCGACGATCCGAGCTTCGCCGGTGACGATGTTCGGTGCCGTCCCGGCGTGGAACGAGCCGATCGCAACGATAGCCGGTTCAAACGGATCAACGCGCCGGCTGACGAGATGCTGGAGATTACAGACAAGCTGGGCACCGGCGACGAGCGCATCCTGTGTCCGGTGCGGCGCCTGGGCATGACCGCCTTGACCGTGAACGACGATCTCAAATTCATCGATGGCACATAATGTATGACCGCTGTGATAACCGATTGATCCGACCGGAAGATCATTTTCGAGATGCGTGCCGAAGATCGCATCGACACCGTCGAGACAACCGTCCTCAATCATCTGGATGGCACCGCCGGGGAACACTTCTTCACCGTGTTGATGAATGAAGACGACACTACCTGCCAGTTCATCCTGTATGGCATGAAAAGCAGCGGCCAGTCCGAGGACAATCGCCGTATGACCGTCGTGTCCGCAGGCATGCATGACGCCGGGGCGGATCGAACGGAACGATAACTCCGTCTCTTCCTGTAACGGTAACGCATCAAAATCGGCCCGGATGGCGATTGTTTTTCCGGGACGTGTTCCTTTCAGTGTCGCGACAATCCCGCTGCCGCCGACGTTTGCCCGGTACGGAATACCGAGTTCATCGTAAAAAGCAGCGATTTTAGCAGGAGTCCGCACTTCCTGAAACGATAATTCCGGATGGCGGTGAAAGTCGCGGCGTAAACGAATCATTTCGGATTCATACTCAGTTAAGTAGGTGAATAAATTTTCTTGCATCGAAATCATCCTTTTCGGTATGTCTTGAGTAAAAACGGGTACAGATAGAGGTAATCAATCAGAGGAGGAATCAACATATGGGTGAAATTATCGTCAATGCCGTTCTTACAGTCAAAGCAGGGTTAGCTGATCAAGTCTTTCCGATTTTAAGCACAGTCTACAAAGCAGCACAAAACGAGCCGGGCTGCTTGCGTTATACATTACATCAATCGATTGAAAATGAACATCAGTTCATGCTCTATGAAGTCTATCAGGATGAAGAAGCACTGGAAGCCCATATTGCATCGGACCACTATAAAGCATACCGGGAACAAATCGAGCTGTACCTGGAGGACCGTCAAGTGACGAAATACGTCGAGATGACATTCTGAAACAAGGAAAGAAGGGCGTATGGATCCGCAAGGATCCATACGCCCTTTTCGTTGTTACATCGATTTAAAGCCGAGGAAATGTTCCCGCCAGCGTGGTTCATAAATCGAATTGATCTGGAGTTGCGATCCGCCCGCATGAATGAAATATTCATTGTCGAGCATGATCCCGATGTGTGACGGTCCGTCCGTGTAGGTATTTTCGAAAAAGACGATATCCGACCGTTTTCCACTGCTGATCGTCGTCCGGCGATTTGTAAAGAAGGCGCCGTACCAGTAGCCGCTGACATTGGTCCGTCCCCCGTACTTCCCGGCTTGGTTCGTTGCATAATGAATCAGTCCTGAACAATCAAACCCGCCGTTGGCTGAGGTTTGCGAACCCCATGTGTACGGTGTACCGAGGTGTTTGGCGGCCGCTTGAATCAACTTTTCTCCGCGCGATGTGTTTTTCTGTGCAATCCGTGTATCCGTCTTGACGCTGACGGCACTAATCGGCAGATAAACAGGTGACCAGCCGGATTGAATGACATAAAAATTGCCGACCCGGTACCGGGGATAAACCCGTTTTCCCTGTTCGATCAATCCAGTGCTTTTTGGACTAGCCGGCGTCGCAAAATAAGACGTCGTTGTTTTGACCGTATAAACTTTTTGCCGGTTAATCGCTTGTTGGGTATAACGCATATCCGGTTTCGTCGTCCCGATGTAGGGATTGATGACATAACCTGTCGTACCGTTCGGTAAGCGGACGTGCCAGAAATCATCGTCAATTGCCTTCAGACCGATCAGCTTCGTGCCTTTATTGAGATAAGCGGCAGGGCGGCTGTACGCGACATCGGCCGAAAACAGCGGGGTCTGATCAAAATGAACATAAAAGACGGTTCCGACTTTAGACGGTGCGACCGGTTTGTTTAAGCCGAGTTTGCTCGAGTCGACAAAGCCAAACGTCGTCCCGATCTTGACCCGTGTGTAGTAGCCGCTTTTGCCGTAAATCGACAGTTGCGTATTCTTTTTCAGGGTGCCGATTTTTCCTGTCAGACTGGCTTTTGGGTGAACGACCACTTTATCATCGAGAACGTAACGGATTCCGGTGACATCATACAAGTCTGGTTTTTTCGTGACGAGATCCGTTGTCTTGACGTAACCGTACACCGATCCGATTTTGACACGTGTATACGCGCCGCTTGTGCCGTAAATATCGATCGATTCCGCCCGTTTCATTGTGCGGACAATCGTTTTTGTCGTCGTGTCTTTAAAAATCGATGTCGGTTTGCTTGCATACCGGAGACCTGTCTTAGCATAGATTTTTGTTGTGGCGAGCGTACTCGTTAAGACGTACGCATATTGTCCCCGGAATAAAATCCGGCTGTAGGCGCCGCTCGTTCCGTAGACTGTTAACAGGGTGTTCGTCTGATGTTGCTTTAGGACAGGACTGGACGTGTTAGGGGCGGAACGGATCGCTGATGGTGTCTGTACATACAAACGGGCTGTCTTGGCATAGACTTTTAAAGGAGCAAGTGCGCTCGTCAGGACATATGCATATTGTCCGCGGAATAAGATCCGGCTGTAGGCGCCGCTTGTTCCGTAGACCGTCAGCAGGGTATTCGTCTGGTGTTCTTTTAAGACGGGACTCGATGCATTGGGTGCTTGGCGGATTGGAGTAGGAGACTGGACATACAAACGGGCTGTTTGTGCAAAGACCTCCAGATCTCCTAACTGAGCCGTCAGGACAAATCCATAGACACCGTTTAAGCGGACTCGTGTATAAGCACCGGATACACCGTAGATGTCGACTAATTGATTTTGTGCCAATGTCCCAAGCAGTTTCCCGGTCGCCGCAGCGGTTGGGTAGACGTTGGCAAGTTGCTGACTGTACTTTTTGCCGGTTGCTTCATACGAGACGACCGGTTTCGTTCCGAGGTGAGCTGTTAAGACAAAAGCATATGTACCGTTCCATTCGATCCGGGTAAAAGTCCCTGACGTCCCGAACGTCTTGATGGAATCGTTTTGTTTCAACGTGGTGAGCGGTGTTCCAACTGCATCAGCTGTTGGATAAACCGACGTTTTTTCCTGAACGAACCGTTCACCTGTCATCGAGTACACAGGGGTCGTACTTAAATCCGCTGTCAGGACGAACAGATAACCGGTATCCTGTTTAATCCGGGTGAAGAGACCGACCTGACCATAGGTATCAATTTTATTATTTTGAGCGAGTGTCTGAGTGGTCGCCGTTGACGAATCCGCCGTTGGATAAAGGACTGTAACTTTATTCGTATACCGGCTGTCGATTTTCGGATACGTAGGGGTATCCGCTAATTGGTCTGTCTTTACAAAACGATAGACTCCATCGAGCAGGATACGTGTGAAGAGACCTTCGACTCCGAACGTCTCGACTTCAGTTGTTGCGGGCAGGGTAGCGACGGGTTCTTTACTTTCCGGTGTTTCGAAGACCGGGGTATCGGTTTGGGTAAACAATTTGCCGGTCGAAACTTCAGTTTGCTCATCGACGACCGTTTGCGAAACGTCGCCTTCTGCAAGCGTATTAATCGGGAAAGAACTGAACAGCATGACGGAAGCGGCAAGTGTCGTGAACCATTTTTTTGAAAGAGGCATCGTATGTAAAACTCCATTTCTATAGAAATTTAATTTTCGCTCCATTTAAAACTAAGTTTACCATGTTCATTTTTATTGGTGTAAAAAGATATCAAAAAAAGTCAATCATCAACCAAATGATACGAGGAGAGGAGACGAAAAAACGGTACCTCCTGGATAAGGGGTACCGGTCTGGTTTATTTTTGATCGTCTTCGTGATCGACCTGCCACTCCCAATCAAGCATGCCGTAAATGAGGGAATCACGCCAATGGTCTTCGAGATATACCGTTTCGCGAAGCTGACCTTCTTTCGTCATCCCGACTTTCTGCAGGACACGTTCTGAAGCGACGTTTCGCGGGTCACACGTGGCTGTAATCCGGTGTAACTCCAGTTTCTCGAATCCGAATTCGAGTAAAAATGCGGCAACGGATGTCGCATAGCCGTTTCCCCATTCATCCGGCGACAGAATATAACCGATCTCCGCCGTTTTGTGTTCGGTATCGGTGATCACTAGTTCACCGGCTCCAATCACACGATCATCCGGGAAGGTGACGGCGAAGACATACCGGCGGCGCGGATTCTCAAGTTCACTTTCAAGTGCGTCATGAATAAATTGTTTGCTGTCACTTTCGGAGTTGGGTCCCCACGATTGATACTGACTGACAATGGGTTTTGAGGCATAGGCATGGACAGCTTCTAAATCTTCTGGAGTAAAACGACGGATCCGTAGTTGCTCATTGATTTTGTAGCGCATGATGGACTCCTCCTCTATAGTTGACTCTTTATAAGATATTGGCTGTTCAGCCGGATTTTCCTGTTTGACAGGCAAAATCGGGCGTGCTAAAGTCTTGGTATCGAATGAACAGAATAGTAATCCTCTAGGGTTCCGTTCGGCTGGACCAAGGGAGGAACATAAGGGACACCTTATGCAACGGAGGGATAAAAGCCCGGGAGTAAAGCGTTTAGGCGCTTGCTCCCGGGCTTTTTTGTTTGATTCGAAACAGAGGAGGAAACAACATGGCAAAATATTGGTTAAGCATCATCCTGGCATCCTTTTTTGAAGTCGGTTGGGTCATCGGATTAAAACACGCTGCGACCCCACTCGAGTGGGGAGCGACGATTGTCAGCATCATCGTCAGCTTCACGGTGTTAATCAAGGTCAGTAATCATCTGCCGGTCGGAACAGTCTATGCGGTGTTCGTCGGACTCGGGACAGCGGGTACGGTCGTAACGGATATCGTCTTATTCGGTCAGTCGGCATCCATCATCAAGTTGATGTTGATTGCAGTCCTGTTAGTGGGCGTGATTGGTTTGAAATTAGTCAGTGGGGAGGGGGAACAACAATGAGTTGGTTCTATTTAATTTTAGCAGGACTCTTTGAAATGTTGGGTGTCGTCCTGATCAATACGTTTAATCAGCAAAAAAACACCAAAAATCTGTTGTTGATGTTCGCTGGTTTTGGTCTCAGTTTTTTATTCCTCACTTTGGCGATGAACGAGCTGCCGATGGGGACGGCTTATGCGGTGTGGACCGGAATTGGAGCAGCCGGCGGGACGATTCTCAGCATGATTTTTTACAACGAAGCGAAGGATTGGAAACGGATTGTTTGTATCGGTTTAATTCTCAGTGCGACGATCGGTTTGAAGCTGGTCGGAGAATAAACATATCATTTAGATTACTTTTCCTGTTTGAGCCGACTGGGTGGCATATTTTAGCTGAAAAAAGGAAATACTCCTTATAAGACAAGTACGTCATTAAATTCGTGCATAAGGGGATGGATTGGTATGAAAACGAAACAGTATATCGGAACGTTTTATAAAGAAGAAGAACTGATTTCAAAAATGGATGAGTTGCATCAGCAAGGTCATCGCGAAGAAGATTTTTATATCATCGTTAAAGAAAAATCGAATCTTCAACTGGTCCGCAGTCAGATGGACGCGGAAATCGCGACGACGAAACCGTCGTGGATTGACCGGATTCGCGGGAATCAGGGACGTGATCAGGAAGTAAATGATCTGTTTGGTTCACTCGATTTACCGGCGGATCAAGTCGAGGTCCATAAGACGGAAGTCGAAGGCGGTGGATTCGTTCTGTTACTGGAAGTTCAGGACATTCAGTTCGATCCCCACTTAAACACGGACAATACACATCCTGACGTCAAAGTACGTTACGGCAGTTACGAAGAAACGCATACATCGGACGATGCCAATTCAAATGCCCAACTCGGATCGGGAAATCCGCTTGATGTCGATAAAGACTCAAAAGAAGAACACGCGGAGATTGATTTGCACCGTGCGGGTACGGATAAGATGCCGCAAGACGAAGAAGCCATTCATCATGCCAAGTTAAAAGAAGATCGTAAACCGGATATCGCGATGCGCCGGGACGATGATTTTAAGCGTCCGGAGTGGGAAGAACAAAAAGTACGTCACGAAGAACAGCAGGACGTGAAAAAAGACGACATCCACCGTCCGAACCGTTCGGCGGATCATTCCGATGATTTAGCAAAACAAGATCACGGAAATGATTTGGACCGTTAATGCATACAAAAAGGCTGACGCTCATGTCAGCCTTTTTGTATGGGGCGATGTTTACGTTGATGTAAGCCTCGTCTTATTTTTTATGCATGTCGTCCGGATTCGAGCCGGTCCGCTCATTCCGATTGAGCTGATCGATTTGTCGCATGTCATCCGGTGATAACACAAAATCAAAGATGTCCAAGTTTTCCTGAATCCGGCTTGGTGTGACGGATTTCGGGATCGCGATGATGTCATGCTGAAGATGCCAACGGAGAACGACTTGAGCAGGTGTCTTACCGTGACGTGCCGCGATGTCTGTGATGACCGGGTCTGTTAAGGCATCGCGTCCCTTCATCAACGGGCTCCAGGCTTCGACGACAATCCCGTTCTTTTGGCAAAATGCGCGAATCGCTTCCTGACTTAAGAACGGATGCAGTTCGATTTGATTGACGGCAGGGACGACGGTTCCTTCTTCCAATACCCGTGTTAAATGCGGAATGTGGAAATTCGATACTCCGATCGCTTTTGTTTTGCCATCTCGATACAGCTGTTCTAAAGCACGCCACGTATCCATATACAAATCCTCGTCCGGCATCGGCCAATGAATCAAGTATAAATCAACGTAATCAACCCCGAGCTTTTGGAGACTGGTTTCAAACGCGGCCAGTGTCCGTTCATAACCTTGATCCTTATTCCAAACCTTTGTCGTCAAAAAGATATCTTCCCGTGGAATCCCCGAATCCTTTAAGGCGCGACCGACACCGGCCTCGTTTTCATAAATCATTGCCGTATCAATGGAACGGTAGCCGACCCGTAAAGCTTCCCGCACCGCTTCATATACTTCCTGTTCCGGGACTTTAAACACACCGTATCCGAGTTGCGGCATGACCAGCCCGTTGTTCAGCGTAACAAATTCCATTTGAATTCCCCCTTAAGATGATAATCCTGTCTTACCCAGTTTACGCCTTTCCCTTTCGAAAATCGAATCAAAGGAAGGGTTGAATTGGCGCCAGGAAATCCGTATACTGAGCGTTAACAAATAATGGGAGGGATCAGGATGATTCGTCAAGCCGTTTTACAATACATACACGAAGAACAAGCCGTCGAGCGGCTTTCAGAATTGTTACGGGGGAGAAAAGCGGTGCTGATTCACGGTGAACAGGCATTAAAATCGTCCGCACAGTATTTGCCGGAACTGCCGAAGCTGCTGTTTACAGGACACTGTACCGATCAGCAGGTAGCTAAGCTGGCAGAACGATGTGCCACGTACGAAATGATCATCGCTCTTGGCGGCGGATCCGTTATTGATACGGCCAAACAAGTTGCGGTCAAACGAAATTGCCCGTTGATTGTTATTCCGACGATCGTCTCGAACTGTGCCCCGTGGACACCTCTCAGTGTCATGTATAATGAACGGGGGCGGTACCTTCGTTTTGACACGATTCCTGTCGTCATTGAAGCATTATTGCTCGATCACCGGATTTTAGCAGCCAGTCCATATGATTATTTTGTTGCCGGACTGGTCGATACATTAGCGAAATGGTACGAAGCCCGGGCGCTGAGCGGATCGACTTCTGATCATCCGGTCGTTGAATCGACCTTACGGATGGCAGAGCACTGTAAACGATTAATTTTGCAGACACCGATCAGTTCAGAACGATTTCAGGAGTATTCGTCCCCGATTCAACATCTGGTGGAGACGGTTATTCCACTGGCCGGAAGTGTCGGTGGATTCGGTGACGAAGCAACACGCGGGGCGATTGGTCACGGCGTTCATAATGCGTTATCTCCGTTCCCGTCGACGCATCGGATTTTACACGGAAGTAAAGTCGGTTACGGCTTGTTGATTCAGGAGTTATTGTTAGGTGAAACAGCGTCCTATAAAGAGTTGCGACAGTATTTGATTGAAAACAAACAACCGACGACGAGTACAGCGCTTGGATTGACGGAAGCGGAGCGAGCCGACTTGGCGCAACGAATTGGTCAGGAACCGCTTTGTCAACTGATTGCGACGGATTGGTCAGAGGCGACCGTTCTTTCGGCCCTAATAAAAAATGATCGGGAAGCAGTACTCATATCTTGATGGACATATAAGATAAAGCCCCTCTCCTCGGTTTCGAGGAGAGGGGCTTTATACGATCACTGTGCTTTTGCCAGTTCTGAGTACGGTGCGGGACGGCCGAGCAGATAACCTTGTCCGAGATCAAATCCAAGTTCGCGGCAGAGGTCGAGTTCTTCTTGACGTTCGATACCTTCCGCAAGAATCTGAATCCCCATCTCTTTTGTTAAATGACGCGCTTTTCGTAAAAAGGCTTCATTTTCTGTGACAGTGTCACAGTTTGAGATGAAGGCACGATCAATTTTGACATAATCCGGTTGGAGTAACGACAACATATCAAGCGTCGAGAAGCCGGCGCCGACATCATCGAGTGCTACTTGGATACCTTGTTTTTTATATTGTTCGAAAACATGTTTCAAGTGATTGACGTCTTCGATTTTTTCCGTCTCGACGACTTCGAACACAAGCCGGCTTGGATCCACGTTATACCGTTCGACGATTTCGAACGTATGACGCAGGCAGTACTCCGGATTGTAGATGGTCGAAGGAAGGAAGTTGATAAAGGTTTTTTGCGTTCCACCGACCAGATGTGTTGCCCGGATCGCTTCTTCACGCGCCCGTTGATCGAGCCGGGAATGAAGCCCCATTTTGGAAGCAGTCGAAAAGAGCAGACCCGGGGACATCGGAATCGATTGATCAGCAGCCCGAAGTAACGCTTCATTCGCAAAAAGTGAGTTGTCTTGAATGTTGAAGATTGGTTGCAGATGACTCGTCATGATACCGTTTTGAATGAAATCAATGGCTTGTCGGCTCTTTAACTGTTCGAGCAAAACAGAAGCTGCAAGTACAGGTGTCACGAGACGTGATCCGTTCGCCCGGCAGGAAACCGGAAAATCCCCAATCTGTAACGTAGAGCTAAGGATTTGTTCCAACTGCTCGAATGAACTGTAAGAAAATACTTCTGGCGTAGGCGATTGAATATGTAAAGAACCGGCCTCGATAAAACGGATTGTTGTTGTACATTCGGCGCAAGGATGCCACATGAATGGGTGTCCACCTCTCTTGGTAAAATACGTCTGTAAAAGATGTATTTATTAAATTAGTTAAAGTCTTTACCCGAAGATAATCTATAAATAAACCTGATATCAACTATTTGTCCTTCTATTGACCAAAGTAAAAAAAAAGACAGGTCCAGTTCATCTTTTGATGAACCATCCTGTCTTTTTTATCGGTTAATCGGTACATAATTTAAAGGATTACGATCGAATCCACAAAATCCAAAGCGTAGCATGCAGTAAAATTGCTAACGGTACAAAGAGTTGGAATTTAGCGGTCCGTGTTTTATGCCGGACGAGTTGCATTGCCAAAAGCGTCCCGAGTGCGCCGCCTAAAAAAGCAATCATCAACAAGGTCGCTTCCGGCGTCCGCCATTCGTGTTGCTGCGCTTTACGTTTATCCCGCCACATCGAAACGAATCCAATGACGGACATGATCCCGTAAAATACAACGATACCTGAAAAAATAGTCATAGCAGTCCTTACCTTTCCGCACCGCCGCCGCCGGAACTTCCGCCGCCGCCTCGGCTGCCACCGCCACCGCCTCCACCACCACGCATGATAGCGGAAAAGATGTTGATGATGGCAAAGAAGAACATCCCGCCGGTGAACTTCATATCGAGGAATAACAAGAGAACGAGACCGGCGCCAATCAGGACTTTTGCCCATGTACTCAAACCGTCGTCCGCACTTTTCTTGACCGGGTCCTGCGATTCAAGCGATTGTTCTTTCGACACGACACTGACGACCGCTTTATAGGTTTCGGACGCTGCTTTGCCGTAATCACCTTGATCCCGGTACGGAACAGCGTACTTGTCGAGGATGCGTCCGGCTGTGATGTCGGTCAGAATGCCTTCGAGCTTATAGCCGACCTCGATCCGGAAGTTCCGGTCTTTTTCGTTTGGTGCCACGACAACGAGAATTCCGTTATCTTTTCCGGCCTGTCCAATGCCTTGAGCCCGGAACGTTTCATTGGCATACGTGCTTAAATCTTGTCCTTTTAAATCCGGCACAGTCTTGAGCACGACCTGTGCCGTCGTATATTGTTCAAGTTCTTGCCCGAGACGAGCGAGTTCCGCTTCTTCCGACGCGGTCAGCAGCTGTGCATCATCCTGGATGAAGAATGCTGCGCCCGTGCGTTCTGACACGGCTTCGGCAGTCGGAGTCAGAAGGAAGAAGACGAGGAACGCGGTAAAAAGCAGGCGCGTTCGTCGCCAAATCATTTCGAATCACTATTGAAGTCGACCGTCGGATTTTCACGGTCACTTTCTGAGATTTCATAATATGGTTTTTTCTCGAAACCAAATGCCGAAGCATAAAGCGAAGTTGGGAAGCTGCGACGTTTTTTGTTATAGACCGTCACGGCATCATTATAATCTTTACGGGCAATACCGAGACGATTTTCCGTTCCTTCGAGTGTATCCATCAACGACTGGAACCGTTCGCTTGATTTTAAGTCCGGATACGTCGTTTGCAATGCGATTAATCCGCGAAGCGAAGAGGTGACTTGTTGATCGGCTTCAATCCGTTGTTCTGTTGAAGCAGCACGTGCTAAGCCGGCTTGTGCTTCAGCGATATCACCATACACTTTTTGTTCCTGACCGGCGACACCTTTGACGGTTTCGACGAGATTCGGAATTAAATCCGCCCGGCGTTTGATTTGATTATCGACTTGCGACCACTTATTTGAAACATCTTCTTCGACATTGACGAGACTGTTGTATTGTCCGATTGCTAAAAATGCAATCAGGACGACGACAGCAATTCCGATGATGAGAGGTAACTTGGAACCTCCACGATTTCTACGAGCCATAACGATGACCACTCCTTTTTTCTGTATCTCAACTATCTATACCCTAATCTGTTGCAATAAGTTTCAAGAAATAAAAAAACCATCAGCGAATCGCTGATGATTTTAAGGTTACATGTAGACGACGACTGCAAGAATGGCTGCTAAGACAAGACGGTAAATCGCAAACGGAACGAGTTTGATTTTGTTGATCAGTTTCAGGAAGAAACGGATCGACAGCAGTGCAAAACCGAACGAAGCGATGAAGCCGACTGCATAAAAACCAAGGTCTCCGACATTGATATATTCCCAGTTCTTGACGAGTGACAAGGCACTTGCACCGAACATGATCGGAACAGCCATGATGAACGTAAAGTCTGCTGCCGTCCGGTGATTCATACCGAGGAAAACCCCTCCGGAAATTGTTGAACCGGACCGTGAGAAGCCTGGCCAGAGCGAGATACACTGGAACAGACCGACAAGGGCCGCCTGACGGTACGAAATTTGATCAAGCGTTGTTGTTTTCGGTTCTTTTGGTCCGAACTTATCAGCAGCAATCATCAAGATCGCGCCGGCGGCAAGACCGATGATGACGGTGTCGATCGAGAAGAGGTTCTCGTCGATGAAGTCTTCGAACAACAAACCGAGAACGGCTGCCGGCAGTAGACCAATCAGGACGTGGCGTAACTTTAATTTGTGTGTACCCGACGCATCATGTTCACCTTCAATTTTGTAAAGACCGATTAAACTGAACAACCGTTTCCAAAAGACGACGATGACAGCTAAAATCGAGCCGAGCTGGATAACGATTTTAAAGGTGTTCGCTGAGTACTTGCCCAGGAAATCTGTTGTCTGAAGCCACATGTCATCGACGATGATCATATGTCCTGTCGAGGAGACAGGGGCGAATTCCGTCATTCCTTCGACGAAACCGAGTAAAAGTGCTTTAAGTAATTCAATGATAGTCATGTTATTCTCCTTCTATATTTTTCTAATTAAAAACATATCATGTTTTATTCTTCTGAGATAGAACTAATCAAAATATCGGGCGCAAGTCTGAGACAAATGTGACTTGTTGAAAAAGAAAAAAGAGAGTAAGCTGTTCTTATAATCAAACAAACGTTTGAATGAGGTGGAGAAATGGAAGCGAAAACAGAACGTCTTCAGATTACAGGAATCGATTGTGCGAATTGTGCTGCGAAAGTGGAGCGGGGTGTTGCGAACGTAACAGGCATTGAACAGGCAGATTTGGATTTTGCCGGTCAGAAACTTTATCTGACGTATGAAAAGGATGCCGCATACGACGAGACGTATCAGGCAGTCGTCGAACGGATTCAGCAACTCGAACCGGATGTACAAGTGATACGGACAGTATCCGCAGAAGCGGTTGATCCGCATCAACAGGCGGAACATGACCACAGTCACCCGCACGAGCATGGTCCATTTTTAAACCGTACGAAAAAAATCCAGTACAGTATCGGGATGATATCGTTCATCGGTGCCTTTTTTGTTCCGGGATCAATTGACCTTCTATTTTTTACGATTGCCTATTTTTTAATCGGTTGGGATGTTCTTCGAACCGCTGTCAGAAATATCCGGCACGGTCAAGTGTTTGATGAGAACTTCCTCATGGTCATTGCGACAGCCGGTGCCTTCTTGATTGGAGAATACCCGGAAGCCGTCGCCGTCATGTTGTTTTATCAAGTCGGTGAGTTTTTCCAACACCGTGCCGTCGATCAGTCGCGAAAATCAATTGCCGCGTTGATGGACATCCGACCGGATATTGCGACGCTTGAAGATGGACGACGTGTGAGTCCGGAACAGGTGAACATCGGTCAGCGGATTCTTGTCCGAGCAGGGGAGAAGATTCCACTGGATGGAATCGTTCTTGAAGGGGAAGCCTTCATTGATACGACGGCTTTGACCGGTGAATCAGTCCCGCGTCGTGTCCGCCCGACCGAGCCGATTTTAGCCGGAACGATCAATACGGACGGTCATCTGTTGATTCAGGTCGATCGACGGTACGGTGAGTCGACTGTCGCTAAAATTCTCGATTTAGTCGAAAATGCGTCACGTCATAAAGCACCGACGGAAAAATTCATCACACGATTTGCACGGGTCTACACCCCGATTGTCGTCGTCATTGCAACACTTCTTGCCATCGTGCCGCCGCTTGTCTTGAACGGAGCGATGTGGAACGACTGGATTTACCGGGCACTGGTCTTCCTTGTCATCAGTTGTCCCTGTGCGCTCGTGATTTCGATTCCGCTGGGCTTTTTTAGTGGAATCGGTGCCGCTTCGAAACGCGGTATTCTTGTCAAAGGCGGAAATCATCTCGAAGCGTTACAACAACTGGATACGGTCGTCTTCGATAAAACGGGAACGTTGACGGAAGGTGTGTTTGAAGTCGTCGAACTGAACGCCGTTCATGGATCAGAAGACGAACTGCTTCGCGTCGCAGCGACCGTTGAGCAGCATTCCAATCATCCGATTGCAAAATCGATTCAGCGGATGTATGCCCGGCACGGTTCTGTTTCAACCGCTGTTCAAGACTATCAGGAAGTAGCCGGTTCCGGCGTCGCCGGGCGGTTCGGCACGGATCAGATTCAGGCGGGAAATGCCCGGTGGTTCAACGAACTCGGCTTGACGCCGCTCAATCAGACCGAAGACGGGACTTATGTGCATGTCGCCCGAAACGACCGCTACCTTGGATATATCCGGATTGCCGACCGTATTAAAGATACGACGGTAGCAGCCTTGCGTGAACTAAAAACACTCGGGATTCGCCAGACAATCATGTTGACCGGGGACCGGCGGGAGACGGCGGAACGGATCGGGCAACAAATCGGGATAACGCAAGTAAAGGCAGAACTGTTACCGGATCAAAAAGTGGAACAACTCGAAGCGATCTTAGATCAAGCGAAGGGCCGGGTCGCGTTTGTCGGCGACGGGATTAACGATGCTCCCGTGTTGACGCGGGCGGATGTCGGAATTGCGATGGGGGGACTCGGAAGTGATGTCGCAATCGAGGCGGCGGATGTCGTCCTGATGACGGATGAACCGAAACAGCTCGTCGAAGCGATTCGGATTGCCCGGGCGACACGCCGGATTGTTTATCAGAACATCGCATTTGCACTGGGTATCAAAGGCGTGTTCTTATTGCTTGGTGCCTTTGGTGTTGCGACAATGTGGGAAGCTGTTTTTGCCGATGTCGGTGTAACGGTCCTCGCGGTCTTAAACGCGATGCGGATTTTACGAAAATAAGAATGGATGCACAATAAAACCTCTCCCGCGTAAAGATGGGAGAGGTTTTATTCGTGTTACATCAGCCGAGTGCGACGTCCAAAATCATCATGACCGTGAAGCCGACCATCAGACCGAGTGTTGCCAAGTCGGATCCGTTTTCAGCCTGCGATTCGGGAATCAATTCTTCGACGACGACGAAAATCATCGCGCCGGCAGCAAACGCCAAGGCATACGGCAAGAGAGGCTGAATAAAGAAGACGGCAGCAGCTCCGACCATAGCGGCAATCGGTTCGACGATCGCCGATAATTGTCCGTAATTAAAGGCGCGCCGGCGTGACATGCCTTCTCCGCGGAGCGGAATCGACAAAGCAGCCCCTTCCGGCATGTTTTGAATCCCGATTCCAAGTGCCAGTGTCAAGGCACCGGCAACGGTCGCACCATCCATGTTCAGTGCGGCTGCACCAAAAGCGACACCGATTGCGAGTCCTTCCGGGATATTGTGGAGCGTAATCGCGAGAAACAGTAACGTTGTCTTTTTCAGACCGGTCGAAGGACCTTCGGCGGTTTCGAGCGGAGCGGATAAATGCAGGTGGGGAGTTACGAAATCCAGGAGGCGGACAAAAAAACCACCTGCCAGGAAACCGATTGCGGCCGGCAACCAGGCAATTCCACCATCATTTTCCGTAAATTCAATTGCCGGAGCCAGCAAGGACCAAAACGACGCCGCAATCATGACACCGGCCGCAAAACCGAGCATCATATTCATGACCCGTTTTTCAATCGTCGTAAAGACGAAGACAAGTGCGGCTCCGAGTGCCGTTAACCCCCAGGTCATCATACCGGCAAGCAAGGCTTGCAGGACGACCGGAAGTCCGGTAAACCATTCCATCATACTAATCATTCCTTCTTTCAATTCCCATTCTTAAAATAAGTGCGTGAGGTACAGCAGCTTCTGTCTCTTCTACCCGTTTTCGATCCGGATGATTCGTCCGAGCGGAATCTCAAGCAATGAGGATCCATGCAAAACAAGATAAGCACGTTCCCGATGCACCTGCTCGATGAAACCAGATGTCGTGACATAGCCTCTTTCACTATAGTACGTGATTTCGAGCTCGATTCCTTCTATTAATGCTTGTTCGAGTAAGAACTGCCAAGGATACTGCAGTTGTTCATCGATGATTGGAAAATCGATGTGATGTGTTTCAAGATAATAGGCTTTGAGCAACTGGATGTGTTCCGGCATCAAAAAGGGAAGCCACTTGAGATTTCCGCGGTCACGGTAACGTGTCATGTAAATCACCTCCGGGATGGCCGCCGACGAACCGGAGCCGGCGTTTTGCGACACTTGTATCGAGGAAGGAGACAGCGAGCCGGATCGTTCCTTTTCCGTAACGTAAATTGACATGGTCGATGGCTTTTAATAACCGTTTTCGGCGCCAGACCTTTGTATTGTCTTCAAATAAGGACAACTGAAGTGTTCCCTGATCCGGAGTGAGTTGTCCAAGAGCGACGGATAGAAAGCGGACCGGTTCACCGTCCAGCCAATTCGGTTCGAACAATTGGAGGACGTAACGTAACAACAGCCGTTCATCGGATGTCGGATAAGGCAGGCGGAGCTGTTTCGAAAAGCCGTCCCGCGTGACATGGCGCGAATAGCGGACGCCCAGGTGCACCGTCCAACCGACCTGATTGGAAAAACGGACTCGTGCCGCGACATCACTTGCTAATTCAGCCAAAACTAAACGAATCTGTTCGTACTGGTAATAATCGCGCATCAAGGTCACTCCATGGCCGATTGTTCTTTTGGCGTCCGGCGCAGTCTGGAATAAGGTCATCGGATCAATGATGGTCGGAGAACTGTCGATTCCCCAGGAATGGTGCCAAAGTTCTGCCCCGAGGACTCCAAACCGTTCGTGTAAGTCTTCCACCCGTGCTGCGGCCAGGTCACCAATGGTGTTGATGCCCATTACCGACAAGTGTTGCTCCATCATCCGTCCGACTCCCCACATCTTGCGAACCGGAAAATCATGTAACAACCGAGAAACATCTGCATACCCGCATTGTGCGATGCCTTCACGTTTTCCACGTAAGTCGAGCACCAGTTTTGCGATGACGTTGTTCGGACCGATGCCAATCCGGACCGGAATGCCGGTCTGTTGCCAAATTGCTGTCTGGATTTTTTGAGCTGTTTCAACATCTGATCCAAAAAGCCGTTCCGTTCCGCTCATGTCGATAAAATTTTCGTCGATTGAATAGATCCGGATAGCATCGGGCGGGGCAAACTGATGCAAGACATCCAATACTTCAATTGATGTTTTCATATATGCGAGCATCCGCGGTTCAACTAGTATAATCTGCTTTCGCTCCCGATAAGGCAATTGTTCGATCTGATAGAGTCGACTGGCGGTCTTGATGCCGAGTTGTTTTAAGGCAGGGCTGGCTGCGAGGACAACGGATCCGGAGCGGGTCAAGTCCGATACGACAGCAAGTTTCGTCGTCAAAGGAGGAAGGCTTCGGTAACGGCATTCGCAACTGGCATAGAAGGAGACACTGTCGACACAAAAGATGCGTTGATCGGGAAAAGAGCTTGTCGGGTTCATCGGAAACACTCCTTGGTACTAAAAAGAACATTTGTTCTTATTTTTGATTTGACTATATCATGGTCTCAGTTGGTCTCAAATCAAAAAACCAAAAAAAGAGTCAATCTTTGCTATACTAAAAAAGAGAAAAGTGATGTAGAAGGAAAGAAGGGGAAGTACGTGAAAAAACAAATCATTCAATTACCCGAGTTACCACATCAATTGACACCGGAAACCTTTGCGGATGTCGAAATCGATGACCCGTATCTGTACCAAACGCTGTATGAAAAAGAGACATTACCGGTCGAGCTGACAGAGCGGCTCGACGTCAATCAAGTCTGTTTTCGGAACGTCTCGTTTGCAGGACTGGTCTTTGAGCGGGCTTCATTTGAAAACGTCCGGTTTGAACAATGTGACTTCACAGGATGTCAGTTCCAGGACAGCCGTTTTCACCGGGTCATTTTTGAGGAGTGCCGTCTGACCGGAATTCACTTTGAGTCCAATACGGTTGATCATGTAACGATCAAAAACTGTCAGGCGAATTATGCTCAAATTATCCGGACAGCGTTACGTCACGTCGCAGTGGAACAGACGACGATGCGGGAAAGTCATTTCTTTGAAATGAAACCGACCGATTTCCGTCTCCATGAAGTTGATTTATCGGAAAGCCAATGGGTCGAGACGGCGTTAAAAGGACTCGATCTGCGGCACGTCGATCTGTCCGGAATCACGATTGATCCACGTTTCTTACCGGGTGCCGTCGTTACGGAAAGCCAGGCCATCACCTTTGCCCGGTTACTCGGACTCGTCATTCCAAGTCACGATTAACGATTAACAAAATGAAGTCCGCTGTCCAGTACTACCGGGACAGCGGACTTCATTTTGTTTAGAAGGAAATGGTTTCACCGTCATCCGGGATGAGGAAATGCGCGGACAGATGATGAGCGGCCAGAAAATCGGCAATCATATCGCGGCGCAGAAGACAATGGTTGACGGACTCGAGATGCGAGACGATGATCGTGGCTTCAGCCGCCGCCTGATGAACAGCAAGCAAGTCACGCTGGGACATCGTAATCGGTTCGCCGGTCAGGAATTGTGCAGCACCACTGTTGACGATGATGATATCTGGCGCATGTTGTTCAATCGCCGTCGCGACTTCATCACACCAAATCGTGTCACCGGTGATATAGAGCGTCGGTTCGTCCGGATGTTTCAAGACGAGACCGGACACGGTACCCATCCGTTGACCGATTTCACCGACACCGTGCTGTCCCGACGTATGGGAGACACGGATATCACCGAGCGACAGTCCGTCTTCGAATGAAGAGACATTGGTGAATCCGGCTTCGCGGATCGTGGCCGCATCCGTCTCATTTTGCGTATAAAGCGGAATTTGTTTCGGTAACACTTCTTTTGCCGTCTCGTCAAAATGGTCGGCATGCAGATGGGTGACGAAAATCGCGTCCGGATCAAGTAACGTCGCGATATCGACCGGTAAGTCGACGAGCGGGTTCGGAACGGCATTAGGTGTGTGACCAAACGGCGGTAAGGTTCCTTTTTCACCGAGAAACGGATCGATTAAAAATACTTGATTGGCATAAGTAACGACGAGTGTCGCATTACGGATCTGTTGAATATCCACAGGCAGTCTTCCTTTCGGGTTGGGAATGTTTCACTGTTCGTTCATTTCCCATTCAGACGCCGGACTAATCATATCTGCTCGTCGATCGTTTTCGGAAGCAACTTTTCCATCGCCAGGACATCGACATAATACCCGTTGAGCATACCCTGTTCCTTAAATGTTCCGACAATCCGGAAACCGGACCGGATGTACAGTTTTTGACCGAGTCTGTTAAACGGAAACGTAAACAGAATCAACTTGTGGAACCCTTGCGTAATCGCGTGTTCTTCAATGACATGGAGCAGCTGACGCCCGATGCCTTGTCCGCGGTGGGTCCGGGTGATGTAGACCGATAGTTCACCGACCGATTGATAGACGGGGCGCGGATTGTAGGGGTCAAGTGAGATGAAGCCAAGGATCGTCGTTCCTTCATACGCTACAAACCCGGCATAGCGGGGTGTCCGTTCCTGATACCAGTCCTGCATGAAAGATAATTCCTTGGTATCCGTTTCAAGCGTCGCGATCCGATCTTCGATGCCTTCGTTATAGATGTCGAGGATGTCTTGTAAATCAGCTTCTTGGACAGGACGAATCATCATACACGTGACCTCCAATTCAAAAGAGTCTTTTCTTCATTATATAGGAGGAAACGAAAACAAGCGGTATGTTTGTAAGATAGGAATGGAGCAGAAAAAAACAGACAGCCGGATGGACCGGGCCGTCTGCTATTCGGATGTTTCCTCAGTTTGTAGTTTCGATCGGATCTTTTTCGTAAATTGGAACCCAACCATCCGTTGTCACGAAAATCCGGACCGCAACGACTTGGCGATCGTCCTGTAGTGTGAAGTAATGACGTGTATTGACGGGAACGGAAATCAAATCTCCGGGGTTCAGTTCAATGTTGTAATAGCCGACTTCGTCGTCCTGGATCGCAAAGACGCCGTGACCGCTGACGATGAACCGGACTTCGTCATCCGTATGGTGGTGCTCTTTTTGGAAGTTGACGAGCAACTCATCTAAGTTCGGTGTCGCATCGGACAGTGAGATGATATCGGCCGTCTGGTAGCCGCGGCGTTCCGAGACGTCCGTAATTTCCGGCTCGAACGTATCGAGAATCGTTTGTTTGTCCGCGTCCGTCAGCGTATAGGTGTCGACCAGTTCTGCCGGGAGTTTCGAGACATCCCATTGTTCATACAGGACACCACGTGAAGAAAGAAAAGCGGAAACCTCGTTTTGATCCGTATACCGTTCGTTTGTCTTTTGGAAAAGTACTGTTGCCATTTTAAATTCCTCCTTTTAATGAATCGCCTGTCGGCACGTTTGCAGTTTTAACGTGTAGCTGAATAAAAATTCAAAGGCTTCCAACTGTTTTTTCGCTTCAAAGGCAGTCGGTGCCCAGACGGTGATCCCGTGATTGCGAATCAGGACGGCACCGCTTTCCGTTTTTACATGCTTGGCAAACACTGCGGCAAGAGTCGGGATATCCGCATGGTTCGCAATAACCGGTACGACGACTTCCGCATCTTCTTCCCAGCGGCCGAGTGCCTTGATGATTTCCTGACCGGTAAACCGGATTTCCCCGCGGTCTCCGTAGAGTTCTGAAATGACATTGTTGTCGACGGTATGGACATGAAGCGAGCAGCCGGCCGTCGTCCGGTTAAAAACTTCGACATGAAGTAACGTCTCCGCGGAAGGACGTCCGTTTTGTTCGCCGATCAATTGACCGGTCGCGTCAACATGGACGAAATCGTCCGGCGTGTCCTGGCGTTTATCTTTGCCGCTTGCCGTCACAAGAAATTCCGTCGGACTGCTGTTCGTTCGAATGGCGAGGTTACCGCTCGTGCCGGGAAACCAGTCGCGTGCGGCGAACTCCTGCTTGATAGCGCGGAGTTCTTCGTATCGTTTCAAGAATGTCATGCATGCACCCCCGTGGTCTGTAAGTGTTTGACGATGTCATAAAACGTTTCAAACGGCGTATAGGGAATACCGTGCTGTTCACAGAGTGTTATCAGATAACCCCGGGCATAGACGTGATCAGCCTTTTTCGCCAGTTCAAAATCCGTCACGGAATCGCCGATTGCGATGATCGTATCGCCGTCCTGCTTCAACTTCCGGGCGATTGACGTTTTACAACAGCCGCATTGATTGTTGCATGCCGCATCGCAAGCGTGTGGCCATTCAATCCGGACCGTCTCTTCACTGAAGTCACTGCCGTTGCAGTAAATCGTTTCATCTGTCAGTAAACAGGCAAGAATCGGTTGGACAAAAAAGTCAATTCCGCCGCTGACAATCGCAAAGTCGATTCCGTTTGATTTGGCAAAGGCGAGTAAGGTGTCGAAGCCGGGACGGATGACTGCCCGATTAATCAAAAAATCGATATACTCCTGTTTTCGATCTGAGGGCAACAATCGGAACATCTGTCCAACCCCGGACCGGATCGACAGCGACCGGTCGAGCACACCTTTTTTTAATGGTTCAAATGCTTCTTGCGGGGCAAACTCTTTCATCAAGGCGATGATGTTGTCGTGTTCCGTCACCGTGCCGTCGAAGTCACATAAAATCCGAGTCGTCATTTCGTGATCCCCCAGGCGTCAAGGGCGACCCGTAATTCTTCCTGCCGCGTTGCGGCACTTGTCAGCGATTCTCCGGTCAGTGCGGCGTCGAGCGCCTGACGAAATGCAAGGACACCGGCCGCTGCCCCTTGCGGATGACCGTGAACGCCGCCTCCGGCATTGATGACCGAATCGGTACCGAAATCACGGACGAGCTGAGCGACGAGGCCGGGATGGATGCCGGCGGACGGAACCGGCAGAATCGTCTTCGTTTCTCCGATTCGCGTCGCTTCAACGGCGATCCCGCGGGCCAAATCTTTGGCGAGTGCAACGTTACCATAGGGAGACGGGAACAATGTCAAGTCAGCACCGGCCAGTCGGGGTAACGTTCCAAGCAGAACAGGAGCCGAAATACCGTATTCAGGACTTGCGATCAAGGCACCGCTTAAGGCCGGGTGATTAAAAATCGGGACGGAAATGTCCGCATCGGCAGCCAACTCGCGCAGGACATCGAGTCCGTATGTAAACGTGTTGAGCAGGAAGGCCGTGGCACCTGCTTCAATCAGGCGTTTTGCCTGTTCCTTCAAGCCGAAGACGGGACCGCTTAACGTAATCGCATAAAGCGCCCGTTTGCCGGTGCGTTCATAATGGGCGTCGAGGACTTCCCGTCCGATCCGTGCCCGGTCGAGTGCCGGCGTCAACGGATTGTCGTATAGAATCTCATCATCTTTAACGAGATCGATGCCGCCCGCGAGCTGTGCTTCGAGTTGTTCCCGTAAAAAGACGAGGTCCCGTCCGATGACTCCTTTAAATATGCTCATCAACAGGGGACGGTCATGGACCTGAATCAATTGACGGACTCCTTCAATCCCGAATTTGGCACCGGGAAAGTCGTTCGTGAATGACGGGGGAAGCTGTAAGTCGGTTAACTTGATTTGTCCATCGAGCGACAGTTTACCGAAGACCGTCGTTAAGATAGCGGAAAAGTCCCGTGAGACGTTGTGTTCCGGATAACGGATCGTAATGTAACCTTTGCCGTCATGTTCTTCTGTATGGACGACCTGTCCTTTAAAGGATTCCAGTTGTTGTTGTTCCAAGTGATTTAAATCGGTCCATGAACCGACCGTCAGACCGAGCGCGATTTGCTCTGCCCGTTTCGGCAACTGATCGGTCGTTCCGAGTTGGTATGTTGCGGTAATGTACGCCATATGAATCGTCTCTCCCTTATTGAAAAATACAAAAATGGTCCCTCGTCAATGACAAGAGACCATGAAAATTTGCGCGTGGACTCTTATCTGTCAGCGTATTAGCTGCAAGAATTAGCACCGTGCCAAGTGGTCGGTTGCTGCGACATCGTAGGGCTCGTCCCTCCGTCTGCTCTTGATAAGAATTGGATGAAATTGTGAAATCTAATTGCAATTTTTACATGAGATCCATCACTTGTCAAACTATATTTTGAAAATTTATTTTTTTGAAAATACTTCTTCTATAGACGGTTCCGTTTTTGAATCCGTTTCACTAAAAATTGGAATTGACAGACGGCCAGCAACGCACGTAGTATTCAAATCAACATCAAATCACATGACAACTACATATGACTCTTATCGTGAGTTGGCAGAGGGAATTGGCCCGAAGACGCCGCAGCAACCGACCATCCGGCACGGTGCTACATCCAACAGACATTCGTCTGAGAGATAAGAGGACGGAGTATTCTGCCGCGCCTCTTTTCTTTGACGAAAAGAGGCGTTTTTTCGTGTGATCAACAAGGAGGAAACCAGAATGGGATACCAAGCATTTACAGTACAGGACGCGATTGAACGGGTCCGGACACTCGGATTAATCGGCAATGAACCGGTGACGGCAGAAGAGATCGGGGACGGGAATTTAAATCTCGTTTTCCGGATTCAGGAAGGAGAAAAACGGCTGATTTTAAAGCAGGCGTTGCCATATGCGAAAGTCGTCGGGGAAAGCTGGCCGCTGTCGCTCGAACGGGCCTGGATTGAACAATCGGCCTTAAAAGAATTCGCAAAAGTCGCTGTTCCTTTCGTTCCGCACGTCTACCATGCGAGCAAGGAAGAAGCGTTTACGGTGATGGAGGATTTGTCGCATTTGACGATCGCCCGGACCGGCTTGCTCGAAGGGGAAAAGTATCCGTTACTCGCGGAACACATCGGTTCGTACCTGGCGCGGACACTGTTTTATACGTCGGATTTTGCGCTTGGACCGGTCGCGAAAAAACAAGTGGCACGGAACTACTACAATCCGGATCTCTGTGATATCACGGAAAAATTGATCTTCACAGACCCGTTTTATGATGCGGAAACGAATGCGATTGAAGCAGGCCTCGAAGCGGAAGCGGTTCGGTTATGGCAGGATGCAGAACTGAAACGCGAAGTCGCGAAACTGGAAACACTGTTCATCACAAAAGGTGATGCATTATTGCACGGTGACTTACATACCGGAAGTATTTTTGCTTCAGCCGATGAAACGAAAGTCATCGATCCCGAGTTCGCCTTTTACGGACCGTTTGGTTTTGATGTCGGACAATTCATCGCCCATCTCTGCTTTGCCGCGTATCCAAACTATGCCGAGTTACGGGATGGACGGGTGAAGGATATCGATACGTTTTGGCTGACCTTTGCGTCGACGTTCAAAGCATTATGGGAACGCGAAGCGGTAGAGCCGTTCCGTTCGGCGGGCGGACTTGTCGACGATGTCCTCAGTACGATTTTACAGGACGCACTGGGCTTTGCCGGTTGTGAGTTGATCCGGCGGACGATTGGATTGGCACCGGTTGCGGACCTCGAGAACATCACGGACGCGAGGGAACGACTTGAGCGGAAACGTCATGCGTTACGTCTTGGAGTGGCATTGATCAAACGCCGGACCGAATGCAAGACGTTCACCGATTTACGAAACTTCGATTTGACGGAGGAACTCAGCCGATGAGCCAATTCGTCCAAAGCATCATCTATGACAACGGGACGGTGACGATTTTGGATCAGACCCGGCTCCCGGAAGAAGAACGATACGAGGTTATCCATGACTTGGCGCAAGCGATTGACGCCATCAAACAATTGCGTGTCCGCGGTGCACCGGCCATCAGCCTGTTCGGCGGCTTCATCCTTGTGCAGGAAGCATTCCGCCGGACGACAGGGTCACTTTCTGAAGCGAAACAAGAACTGTTGACGGTGTCGGCCCAATTGCTCGCAACCCGGCCGACCGCTGTCAATTTGCGGAACGTGCTTGATGAGCTGAATCAAATTATTGTCTCGAGTACGGCGCTTGCCGAGTTACCAAAACGGTTGGAACAAAAGGCGCTCGAACTGTATGAAACGGATGCCAAGACATCCCGGCAAATCGGGATCCACGCATTGGAATTATTTGAGTCCGGTGACCGGGTTCTGACGATTTGTAATGCCGGATCGATTGCGACAGCGGCTTACGGGACGGCACTCGCCCCGTTTTATCTCGCGAAAGAACAGGAAATTCTGCTCTCCGTTTATGCGTCGGAAACGCGGCCGTTACTGCAGGGAGCGCGTCTGACGACATGGGAACTGCAACGGGCCGGTATTGACGTGACCTTGATTACCGATAATATGGTCGCCCATACCATCAAAGAAAAAAACATCACCGCCATCATCGTCGGTGCCGACCGGATTACCCGAAACGGGGATACCGCGAATAAAATCGGGACGTTTCAACTGGCGTTACTGGCCCGTGCTTTCGGGATTCCGTTTTATGTCGCGGCACCCCTTTCGACCTTTGATTTGACGAGCTTGTCGGGAGACGAGATTGAGATTGAAGAACGCGATGCCCGTGAAGTGACGCAATTCGCAGGGAAAGCAACGGCGCCGGCCGGTGTGGCCGTCTTTAATCCGGCGTTTGACGTGACACCGCACGAATTGATCACGGCAATCATTACGGAACTGGGAGTCATCAAGCATCCGTCCGTCGAAACGATCGAGCAGACAATCGGACAACAAATACGTTAAACAGACTGGGGAGATCGAAATGAAAAAATTAGCATTTGCGGTACTTGCACCGGCGGTCTTGCTGGCTGCTTGCGCCAATAGCGAAGCGACACCGACGAAAAAAATCAGTGGTGTACCGGAAAGTGTCCAGGGAGACGTCAAAATTGCCGTCATCCGCAATCTGGCATCCGATGACCATACGAAACAGTTTTTGGACGGAGCTCGTTCGGAAGGGGAAGCGCTCGGTTTTCAGGTTAACACGTTCATCTCGGAAGGCAATGACGTCAAATTCAAGGAACTCGTCGCCCAAGCCGTCCAACAGGATTATGACGGACTGATCATCTCGCACGGAAAAGAGGATTATGCCTACGACATGATCAAACCGGCAATCGACAAAGGAATCAAAGTCGTGACGTTCGATACAGTGACAAAGAAAAAGGACCAGACGTTAAAAGGCATCACGGAAACGTTCCAGGATGATCATAAACTGGCACAGCTTTCACTCGATGAAGTAACGAAAGTCAAAGACGATCAGCCGGTCCGGGTCATCAAACTGTGGTTCGGTCCGGGATTTGCCCCGCTTGACCGCCGTCAGGAAATCTACAAGACATACGAAGCAGACGGAAAAATTAAAACGCTTGAAACAGTCGGACCAACGAACTTCCAGGATGTCCAAGGCGATATTGCGACGAAGATGAACGCGATTCTCGCCAAATATCCGAAAGGAAGTATCGATGCCGTCTGGGGTGCTTGGGATGAAGTCGCCAAAGGAGCCTATAAATCCTTAAAGGATAACAAACGTCAGGAGATTCCGTTGATTTCAATCGACGTTTCGAACCAGGACATCAATCTGATGCGTGAAAAGGGCAGTAACTGGGTGTCGACGAGTGCCGTCGATCCGCATTTGATCGGACAGACGGATATGCGTCTGCTGGCGAAAAAGCTGGCCGGGGAAAACACACCGGACACTTTTGACCTAGACGCTAAACTGGTCGAACAAAAAGCACTGAAAGCCGATACGACGATGTACAATCTCGATACGATCATCAAAGGCTGGAGTACGTCCGAAAAGTTCAATGAACCGTGGATGGAAAAACTGCGGAAAGCGAATGACGGGAAATGACCCGTCCGGTGAAGGAACAACGACTGGAGATGCAGGGAATTTCAATCGAATTCCCCGGCGTCAAGGCGCTGGACGATGTTGATTTTTCCGTGGGCCGCGGGGAAATCCATGCGCTTGTCGGAGCGAACGGAGCCGGTAAATCCACGCTGATGAAAGTGTTGGCCGGGGCGTACGATTCATATGACGGAACGATTTGGTTTGACGGTGTACCTCTGACAATCGATTCACCGGCTGCCGCAAAACGGGCCGGGATTGAAATCGTTTATCAGGAAGTCGATACGGCACTGGTCGGTTATTTGACCGTGGCGGAAAATATTTGTCTCGATGTGCTGACGAACGGACAGCTGAAAGGGTTCATCAGACGGCAGCGATACGAGGAAATAGCCGAACGTGCTTTACGGAAACTGAAAGCATCAATTGATGTCCGGCAGCGGGTCAGCGAGTTGCGTCTGGCCGAAAAACAACTGGTCTTGATTGCCCGCGCCTTGGTCCAGGAGAGCCGGTTCCTGATATTGGATGAGCCGACCGCCCCGCTCAGCGGACGGGAAACGGAGCAACTGTTTCGCATCATTCGTGAGCTGGCAGAGACGGAACAACTGGGCGTCATCTTCATTTCCCACCGGCTGCAAGAACTATTTGAGATTTGTGAATCCATTTCTGTCATGCGGGACGGCAAGCTGGTGTCACGTCAGCTTCTTGCCGGACAAACAAAGGAAACAGTCGTCGAACAGATGCTGGGCCGGCGTCTGCGCCAATCGAAACGGGAAGCGCGTCCGGCGGGTGCACCATCACTTGAACTCGACCGGGTCACAGTCGCCGGACAACTGGATGACATCTCGTTAACCGTCCGTGCCGGAGAAGTGATCGGAATTGCCGGACTCGTCGGTGCCGGTAAGACGGAACTGTGTAAAACGATTTTCGGATCGCTTTCTGTCACTTCGGGATCGATTCGTCTGCATGGAGAAACACACCGCCTTCGTTCGCCGAATGATGCAGTCCGGCTCGGTATTGGGCTGGTGCCGGAAGAACGGCGGAAAGAAGGGATTTTAGTCGCAGATCCGATTGACCAAAACATGACGGCAGCCAGTCTCCAACAATTCGTCAACCGGTTCGGATTTATACAGAAAACAAAGGAGCGGACCGCAGCTCAAAAAATCGTGCAGCAACTGTCGATTAAAGTCAGCAGTACCGAGCAACGTGCCGCCGACTTATCCGGCGGGAACCAGCAAAAAGTCGCCATCGGGAAATGGTTGCTGGCAGACGCGTCCGTCCTGGTATTGGATGAACCGACAAAAGGCGTCGATGTCGGGGCGAAAGCGGAAATCTTCCAAGTGATTGATCAATTGGCTGCAGAACAGAAAGCCGTCATCTATGCGTCGAGCGAACTGGATGAACTGCTGGCTGTGACCGACCGGATTTATGTCATGTATGACGGACGGATCGTGTTTGAAACGACCACTGCGGAAACGACCGAAGAACAATTATTGTGGTATGCAACAGGAGGACAACAGAATGAATGATGTATTGCAAAAACCGACGGCAAAGCCGGACGCACCACGAACCGCACCGGGAAAACCGTTATTACGCTTTTTGAACGACTGGGGCATCGTCCTCGCGATTGTTGCACTTATTCTGTTCTTTGCCATGACGGCGCCGAATTTCTTACAAGGGACGAACCTGGTCAATATTTTACGAAGCATCTCGATTGTGACCATCATCGCCATCGGATTAACGATTTCGTTGACGGTCAACGGCTTTGACTTGTCCGTCGGTTCAACCGCAACCTTTGCCAGCTCGCTCGTCGTCTCTTTTTTTGTCTGGTACAGCCTGCCGCTCGGCGTCTCGATTGGTCTGGCCCTCGTAATTGCCTTGGCGGTCGCACTCGTCAACATTTTGTTGATTGTGAAGTTTAAGATTCCGGATCTGTTCGCCACACTTGCGACGATGTTCATTTTTGAAGGCGTCGCGATGACCTATACCGGTGGCGGATCAATCAGTGCCGGGATGCCCCGTCTCGACGGAACACCGACGGTCGGATTGATTCCGGAGTCGTTTTTAAAAATCAGTCAGGCGCCTTGGATCATTCTGATCATGCTTGTCGTCGTCGCCGTGACGCATGTCTTTTTGAACTATACCCGGCATGGACGTTTTTTGTACATCATCGGCGGAAATCCGGAAGCGGCCCATCTGACCGGAATCCGGGTCAACCGGTACCGGGCACTCGCTTATCTGATTGCCGGATTACTGGCGGCTGTCGGCGGGATCTTGCTGGCGTCGCAAGTCGGTTCCTCCCAAATCAATGCCGGATCCGGTTATTTGATGCCGGCTGTTGCAGCAGCGTTCATCGGTTCTTCATTTGCCGGACAAGGGAAGCCGAATGCGCTCGGGACACTGGTCGGTGCTTGTCTCGTCGGAATTCTTGAGAACGGGCTCGTCATGTTGTCGGTACCGTATTATTCACTGAACATCATCAAAGGTGCCGTTTTGGCGCTTGCCTTGGCTTCGACCTATTACCGTTTCAAAAAAAATTAAAAAAAGTGGTTTAACTTCGAATAGAATAGGTAATATTCAGTATATGAAAGGATGGTGATGCACATGAATGATTATCAATGTATAGGGAACGATCGCATGTCGCTTCGAGAAGAAGAGGATCACCGGACTTGACGGACGCAACATGACAATAGACACGAAGTGATTCGTGTTTTACGTGCAGATTGCACGGTTCAAGAACGGTTTACGATATGTGATCGTTCCTGAAAGCAGGAAGGGGGAGTCGCGAACAGCGGCGCCCCCTTTTGTGCGTATTCAGCTATCCCTATGCCTTTAAAAGCATCGACAGATATGAGATGATATAAAAAGTCAGAAAATTCAACTACTAAACAGCAAGGGGCCAGACAATGCGAACATATACGAAGGAGATTCAAGCGATCATCGACAACGTAGAAAAAGTAATCATCGGAAAAGAAAACGTGATTACACAATCTTTAGCAGCATTACTTGCCGGAGGTCACGTGTTACTCGAAGACGTACCGGGTGTCGGAAAGACGATGCTCGTTCGCGCATTCAGCCGTTCGATTGGTTTGACATTTAAACGTGTCCAATTCACACCTGATCTGCTGCCGTCCGATTTGACGGGGGTTTCGATGTATAACCAAAAGACGAGTCAGTTTGAATACCGGCCGGGTCCTTTGATGGGAAACATTGTCCTGGCAGATGAAATCAACCGGACCTCACCAAAAACACAATCTGCATTGCTCGAAGGGATGGCAGAAGCGAATGTCACGGTGGATGGAGAAATTCACACGCTTCCTAATCCCTTTTTTGTCATGGCGACTCAAAATCCGATTGAACATGAAGGGACGTATCCGCTTCCGGAAGCCCAACTCGACCGGTTTTTGATTAAGGTCAAGATGGGTTATCCCGACTTTCAACAAGAAATGAAGCTATTGACGCGGTTCGAACGGGATGAACCGATCGAGACGCTCGAGTCCGTCATCACACGTGACGAATTGTTACGGATGAAAGAGGCCGTGAAGGACGTTCATGTCTCTCAACCGGTTAAAAAATATATCGTTCAACTGGTCCAGGCGACACGGACGCATGCATCCCTTTATCTCGGAGCCAGTCCGCGGTCTTCGATCGCCCTGATGAAAGTGGCACAAGCCTGGGCGTACATGGAAGGACGGTCATTCGTCTTACCGGATGACGTCAAGGAGCTGTTGACGCCTGTGCTCTCGCACCGCCTGATTTTAACAGCGGACGCACGCTATCACGGACAGACGGCAGAACGAATTCTCGAACAAGTGAAAAAAGAAGTCACCGTGCCGATTCAGCAGGATGTGGAGTCCTTATGACGAGATGGCAAATCGGTTGGCGTTACGCCGTCTTGCTGATCACACTCACCGCGTTATGGGTCTATGCCCGGATTGACGGCGGGAATGTCGCATCGCTGTTGGTTTATGTCATGGCAGGATTGACCGTGTACTGGACACTGTTTTTGATTTGGCCCGTCACGCAAGCGTTGGCGACGCGGGAAGTTTCCAATAAGATGTTGATTGCGGGAACCGATATACCGGTCTCGCTTCAAGTACGACGGAAGTTTCCGTTCCTTGTCGGGGCCGTCGACGTGACGGAAGCCGTTCCGGATGCACTCAGTGAAGAACCGCTGAATATCCGGCATCCGCTGCGGGCACATTACCGGAAAGTCGAACACATTGATTATTTGATTCCATCGATCCGTCGTGGACTGTATCAAATTCCCGGTTGTGTACTGGAAATACGCGATCCGTTCGGCTTGTTCATGCGGAAAAAGCTCTATCCGGTCGAAACATATCTGGCAGTCGAACCTGCCCGGTTGGCGGTTCAACTGCCGCACGAAGATGACCGTGGCGACGGCGGGATTTCTCCCGTTTCACTCGATCTCCGGCAATCGTCCTTTACGGTCGTCGGTGTCCGCGAATACGTCAGCGGGGACCGGATGAATCAGATTGACTGGAAATCGACCGCGAAACGGCAGGGATTGATGACGAAAACGTTTGAACGGGAACAGGAACGCGAGACGACGATTGTATTTGACGAAGGAACGGTCAGTGATGAGAACTTTGAAAAAAGTATTTCCATGCTGGCTGCCGCGACGGATCAACTGAACAAACGTCATCTGAATTACCGGATTCACCTCGTCGGGCACGGTGTGCAGTCCTTATCGTTGCCGCTTGAAGGCGCGAAGTTGACCCACTATCTGATGACGGCGCAACCGAGCCGGACCCGGTCATTCATCGAATCCTGGGAATACTCTTCGAAAGCGTTACGACTGAGCGGAAATGTCCTGTTCATCACACCGGATCTCGAATCCAACAATGAAATGTGGATTTCGAAAGTCCGGCAGGAAGCAAGCGTTCATGTCTACACACCAGAGAGGAGGACGACCGGATGATACGACGACTGATTTGGAATCTGCTTGCAGGATTACTGTTTGCGAGCTTCATGCCGCCGTTACTCGAACTGACGACATTTGAGAGTGTCATTCCGTTCTTGCCGCTCCTGTTGACCCCCCTCCTGTTGTCGCATCTGCGGCGCAGCTGGTTTTTACTCAGCAGTTTGCTTGCGTTACTCGTTTCGTTTTACTTTATTTTGATTCCCGGAGAAGCACCGTGGAACTTGTTCCGTGAAATCGCGGGCGACATCAACCGTGTCATCAACGGAGAGTTACCGGGACGTCCGGCATTTGCCTTCTCGATTGGACTGATCAGTTTTTTGATCGGCTATTTGGCGCGGCGGACGTTTCCGAACCGAGGCTTTGTTTTCGGGCTGGCGCTCGGCGTCATCGGCTTCATTGCCTACTGCGACACATGGACGGATTACTCGGGAGAACATTTCATCATCTATCCGATCGTCCTGGCACTGTTTCTGTTGTATGCGACAGAAGTCAGCGAACGTCCGACGGCGTCTTACGTCCGTCCGCTCAGTGCGTTGCTTATCATCGGAGCGACAGTGGTTGCTGCTGTTCAAAGCCCGGTCATTACGGCGACGTGGCAGGATAGCTGGTATGACTGGACCGATGGTTTCGAGAGTGAGGGCACATCGTCGAGCCGGATTCAAAAAGTTGGCTACGGCAACAACGACGAGCAGCTCGGCGGTCCGTTCCAGATGGACGACCGGGAAGTCTTTCAGGTCGAAAGTGAAGGCAGCCGTTACTGGCGTGTCGAGACAAAAGACGTCTATACCGGAAAAGGCTGGGTCCTGTCGAAATCAGAACCGGAAATTGATTCGCGGGGATTTTTCTCGCACTTCGGAGATGATGTCAAGACACGGGAAGAACGGGCGACATTTGAACTGTCACGGGAGCTGCCGTTTGTGCCGTATAACGGGGACAATGTCCGTTTGAGTGTAGATAAGCAACGGCAAAATCTGTTGATTGATCCGGAAAATCAAAAGGTCTCGTACCTGGATGATGCGGAACGCCAGCAAAATTATCAGATTCAATACACGTATCCGTTGTTTACGGAAGAATTGCTCCAGACGGATGAGCCGATTACATTGTCGGAGATGGAGCAGGACCGGTATTTACAGTTACCGGATACGTTACCGAATCGTGTCCGAGATCTCGCGGAAGAGATCGTCGCGGACGAAGACAGTCCGTGGGACAAAGCGAAGGCGATCGAAAGTTATTTTGAGCAGGAAAACTTCGAATACAATACGGAAGAAGTCGCCGTACCGGAAGAAAATCAGGATTATGTCGATCAATTTTTATTTGAGACGAAACTCGGCTACTGTGATAATTTTTCGACGTCCGCGACCGTGTTATTACGCGCTGCCGGTTTGCCGGCCCGCTGGGTAAAAGGATTTACGGGCGGCGAATCGGATGTCATCGGGGCAGCCGTGACGAGTTATACGGTCCGCAATAAAAATGCCCACTCGTGGGTCGAAGTCTATATCGAAGGACCGGGTTGGGTACCGCTCGAACCGACCGTCAGTTTTGACGGAGCCGGACAATATACGATTGATCAGGAAACGAATAATGAGACCGAACAAGCGAATCCGCAACGCGATACGGAGACCGATACGGAAACCGCAACACCGGAACGTCCGCAGGAGAATCTGCTGGATGAAGAACAAACGACGACAGCAGCGCAGACCGAACAACAATCGTTTCCGATTTGGCCGGTTGTCGGTGTAATCGTCGGACTGGTATTCTTGTATCTGTTCCGGAAACCGTTGACCCGGACCGCGGCGATTTTATTTTTCCGCAACCAGCTTCATCGTCCGGAAGGATTCAAGCGGATGTACCGTTTCTTATTGCGCCGTCTCGACAAACAAGGCTTCCACTACAAGGACGGCCGGACACTGACGGAACTTGCGCATGAGGTTGACGGATATTACGAAACGTATGCGATGCGTCCGTTGACGGATGCCTATGAACGGATGGTCTACGGAGGCGAATCGTTATCGGTTGATAAAAAACGTGAATATTTCGAAAATATCATTCGACGGATAGAGGGTTGATATTTTCGAATTGATACAGTTACAATGGGAACAACGTAAATCATACATGCATCTCCTTTGTATATACTCGCGAATATGGCGTGAGAGTCTCTACCGGGTCACCTTAAACGACCTGACTATGAAGGAGCAGACCCTTCGTATACACTTTTTTGTGAAGCGGCCTGCTCTTTTTCCATTTATCTATGGGGGAAGAGTGGGCTTTTTTCATCGGGGTACGCATGAAATTGGAAAGGCGGGAATAGATTTGGAAGCACATTTGGACCAAGAAATGATCCTCGTCCTCGACTTTGGAGGTCAGTACAATCAATTGATCACACGCCGCATTCGTGATCTCGGAGTTTACAGTGAACTGCATTCGCATAAGATCACTGCAGCGGAAGTAAAAGACATCGCACCAGCCGGTATCATCTTCTCCGGTGGACCACGGAGTGTCTACGCAGAAGACGCGTACCGCTGTGATCCAGAAATCTTTGACCTCGGCATTCCGATTTTCGGAATTTGTTACGGTATGCAATTGATGTCGCAACACTTTGGTGGAACGGTTGAACGCGCCGGACACCGCGAGTACGGAAAAGCGACGTTGACACTCAACGATCCATCGCCGATGTATGCGAACCTCCCGCTCGAACAGACGGTTTGGATGAGCCACAGTGACCTCGTCACATCGGTACCAAACGGTTTCGTCGTCGATGGAACAAATGTCTCGTGCCCAATTGCTTCAATCAAAAACGAAGAGCTGAAGATGTACGGCGTCCAGTATCATCCGGAAGTCAACCATACGATGTTCGGTAAAGAACTCTTGAAAAACTTCCTCTTCGAAGTCTGTCAGTGTACGGGCGACTGGTCGATGGAAAACTTCATCGAAATCGAAATCGCAAAAATTAAAGAAGAAGTCGGCGATAAAAAGGTCCTTTGCGCCCTTTCAGGCGGCGTTGATTCATCCGTCGTCGCGGCACTCATTCACGCAGCAATCGGTGACCAGTTGACATGTATGTTCGTCGACCACGGTCTCTTGCGAAAAGGGGAAGCCGAAAGTGTCATGAAGACATTTGCGGATCACTTCCACATGAACGTCATCAAGATTGACGCGCAGGACCGCTTCCTCAACAAGTTAAAAGGGATCTCGGATCCGGAGCAAAAACGAAAAATCATCGGGAACGAATTCGTTTATGTATTCGACGAAGAAGCGTCGAAGCTGACGGATATGGACTTCCTGGCTCAAGGAACGCTTTATACGGATATCATCGAAAGCGGAACAGATACGGCCCAAACGATTAAATCACACCACAACGTTGGTGGATTGCCGGAAGACATGCAGTTCAAGTTGATCGAACCGATCAACACGCTGTTCAAGGACGAAGTCCGCGAACTCGGAAAAGAACTCGGTTTGTCGGACGAAATCGTCTGGCGTCAGCCGTTCCCGGGACCAGGTCTCGGGATCCGTGTCCTCGGTGAAATCACAGACGAGAAACTTGAAATCGTCCGCGAATCCGATTTCATCCTCCGTGATGAAATCAAAAAAGCCGGTCTCGAACGCGAAATTTGGCAGTACTTCACGGTCTTGCCGCCGCTTCGTTCAGTCGGTGTCATGGGCGACGAGCGGACATACGACTATGCCGTCGGAATCCGTGCCGTTACGTCAATCGACGGTATGACATCGGACTGGGCACGCATCCCGTGGGACGTGCTCGAGAAGATTTCAGTCCGGATCGTCAACGAAGTTCAGAACGTCAACCGCGTCCTGTACGATGTGACGTCGAAACCACCTTCAACGATTGAGTGGGAATAAGAACTAGACTTGCTGAGGAGATTCGTCTCATGAAGCCTGTCCTACCAACGTGTTAAAGGACACAGGTGAAAGGAAGTCCGTTTCACCTTCAACAACTCTATTTTAAAACGAAGCTCTCTTTTGTTCACACGATTTGTGAATGAAAGGGGCTTTTTTCGCGACTAAAATCATGGAACTGTTGAGTGACGTCAAACTGAACCAACAAATTCTAAGGAGTAAAATAAGACACACCGAGCTGTGTATCGTACAGTTGATATAATATGAAGTCAGTAATGAAATGGAATAGGTGGCGAACCACTATGATTGATTGGACATGGCCTGAAGTTGATCGATTAGAGCATCAAGAGAATTGGAATGAAGCAAAAGAATATCTTATAAAAGCATGGCAACAAAATCCGACGGACTTAAAAACGACTGTACGACTTGGCTTTTTTTGTTGGTATGTCGTAGTCGAACAAGGGCCGCTTGGGATTACAGATGCAGATATAGATACGGATGAATTAGAGTCTGTGTTGACTGAAGTGACAAATTTCGGTTTGGCTCATTTTATAACGCATGAAGATTTTCTCTGGTGTTTTGGTTATATGATTTCCATGTTTCCTTATTACTTTGGAGACTATGAACAGTGGGAAGAAAAAGGGATTTCCATGTTAAAGCATGCTTATGAATTGTATCCTGAGGAACCTATATATAAATATTCTTACTTAGGATCTTTCACGAATACTTATCGAACACGTAAGAATGAATTAAAGCGGGTAAAACCTGTTTTAGAAGATCGATTTAGAGGAGAAGGCCTACTGTCTGAGTACTTTAAAAGTATATTTAGCTAACATTCCAGATGATTTTTAATCCTCAATTTTTTTGCATGAGATCTGATGTATAAAAAATGTGAAGAAGTATAGAGGGGTTAAGGCGAAATATTAGTTTTTTTGTTGATTAATGCAAAACATGGAATGCCAGAAGAAAGTCTGTTGCTAAACCAGCGCGGACTTTCTTTTAATTAAACATGTGAAAAAAATGTTTAATTAAAAAAGAAGTAGGGGAAATTCAAAATGTTGGCATTTAAAATTACTTGTAAGCGTTTGATATTTGATTTTAACATTGAATTTTAAACGCTGTTTATCCCAAAGGAGGAGAAGGTCATGAGTAGAAAAGAAAATACATTTATCGACGTGTTTAATACCCAAGCGGAAGTATTAAGTAAAGTGAATGAATTAAAGGCACAGGGTTACAATGAAAGCGATATGTATGTCGTCGCACAAGATAAAGATTCGTTTTCTATGTTAAAAGACCAGACAGACGTCCATGTGGATACTACGGGTGAAGAGCAGCATCAAGGGTTCATGGGGAAATTTATGGCCGCCTTCTCTGAAGATTCTTCTGCGGGAGCATTCAGTGGTATGGGATTGGATCGTACTGAATCGGAAGAGTATCGCCGTCAAGTACAAAACGGCAAATTAGTATTGTATGTAGACAGTGAGTATGGGGATTCTTACGAAAAACACAATCAAAGTTATGGTGTTGCTTCAGATATGAACGGGGATCAAGGATACGGTACGACTTCCGGAGTGGACCGGAATCAGGATTATGATAACTCTTCAAAAACGGATCGGACATCTGCTATTGCACCAGATGCTGGAACAGAGGAAGAACGTCTTCGCTTGCATGAAGAACGTTTGAACGTTGATAAAGAAAGAGTTCAAACTGGAGAAGTAAATGTCAGCAAACGTGTTGTCGAAGATCAACAATCCATCGAAGTGCCTGTTGAACGCGAAGAAGTATATGTGGAACGTCGCCCGGTCAACGAGAGCGAAACAAGAACAGATGATTTTGTAGATGAAAATGATTCGATTCATGTTCCACTTTCTGAAGAACGCGTTGTCGTTTCAAAACAAGATGTTGTTACTGAAGAAATTGTCGTCGGGAAACGGAAAGTTCAGGATACGGAAACCGTCTCAGAAACAGTTCGCCGTGAAGAAGCAGATATTGATGATAGTGTGAGTACTACTAATAACCTGGACCGAGACAACGATCTTGATCGGGATAACAGACTTGACCGAGATAATGATCTTGATCGAAACAACGGACTTAATCGAGATGACAGAAGATAATTTTTTAGTTAATGGTTAAGAGGGCGTAGCTTATGAGCTACGCTCTTTTTATTTATATGGAATACGATATCTTGGTACAAAGACGCTGACCATCTATATATACATACTTTATAAGTTTGTGGTTAAAAGGCTCATCGCCTCTGCTTATTTTAATGAGCTTACGATAAGAAAAGGATACTGGCGATTGTTCTTGTAGTTGGCTTGGGAAGAATCACGATTCGTTTTCAGTTATCCCCGCTCTTGTTTAAGAACGACAGACGTAATTAGGAAAACTTGGAAGAAGTGAGTTAATTGAGAAAAACGCTTCCAAAACCGAACGTTCGGATTATTTAAACGACTAAATTTCGTTTTTATGGTTGACCCGCAATTTTGAGCATGCTACGATGTGTCTGTTCTTATTTTAATTATCCACTAAAAAACAAAAAATAATGCCGTATAATTCTGGGGATATGGCCCGGAAGTCTCTACAGGAACACCTTAAAGGTTCCTACTACGGCGTGCACTGATTCTGGTGTGCGCTTAAAGAAACGGCTTTTACCGCTTAGGTAACTGCCGTTTTTTTCGTTTCTTGAGACGGCTTATTTGGAAAGAGGGCAATCATGAGCACACAGATGAAACCGCAACAACCAAAACAAAAGGAGAATGCGATTGCGCGTTACTTCGATTTTAATGGACTCGGTACGAATATGCGGACAGAGTTCATCGCCGGTATGACGACGTTCTTCGCGATGGCCTACATCTTGTTCGTCAATCCGAACACACTCGCAGAAGCGGGAATGGATGCGGGAGCGGTCTTCGGTGCAACAGCACTTGTTGCCATCATCGGTTCGGTTACGATGGGCTTACTCGCCAATTACCCAATCGCTCTGGCACCAGGTATGGGATTGAATGCGTTCTTCGCTTACAGTGTCGTCATCGGAATGGGGATCCCATGGCAAACGGCTTTATCCGGTGTTTTAGTATCCGGTCTGGTCTTCATGGTGTTAACAGCGTCTGGTATTCGGGAAACAATCATCAATGCGATTCCAGAACCGCTTAAAATGGCAGTAGCTGCCGGAATCGGTTTATTCATTGCTTTCATCGGCTTAAAAACGGGCGGTATCGTCGTCGCCAATGAAGCAACACTCGTGTCACTCGGTAACCTGGGGCAGGGGACGACATTACTTGCTGTCTTCGGTTTAGTCATCTCAGCTATCTTGATGACACGCGGAATTAAAGGGGCGATCTTCTTCGGAATGATCATCACAGCCATTGCCGGTATGATCTTTGGTTTAATTCCGGTCCCGTCAGGTCTCAGTGAAATCGTCTCAGCACCACCAAGTATCGCACCGACATTCGGTCAAGCATTCTTACACTTTGACGAAATCTTCACAGTCCAGATGGCAGTCGTCATCCTGACATTCTTCTTCGTTGATTTCTTCGATACAGCAGGAACACTTGTTGCAGTCGCAAACCAGGCAGGATTGATTAAAGAAAATAAAGTCCCGCGTGCCGGGCGCGCCTTGATTGCAGATTCGACGGCAACGGTCGCAGGTTCAATTCTCGGAACATCGACTACGGTCTCTTACATTGAATCAAGTGCGGGTGTCGCAGCAGGCGGTCGTTCAGGAATGACGGCGATTGTTACCGGTTTATTCTTCGGACTTGCATTGTTCTTCTCGCCACTCCTCGCAGTTATCACAGCACCGGTAACAGCACCGGCATTAATCATCGTTGGTGTATTGATGGCTTCATCTCTTCTCCAGATTGACTGGAAGAAGTTCGAGTACGCGGTTCCGGCCTTCTTGACGGTCATCATGATGCCGCTTACGTATTCCATTGCAACCGGAATCGCTTTCGGATTCTTGTTCTATCCGATTACGATGATTGCAAAAGGTCGCGCGAAGGAAGTCCATCCGATCATGTACGCGATGTCACTCGGATTCCTTGCTTACTTCATCTGGTTACACTGAGTTTCCTTTTATAGTTAACGCCTTTCTTCTATATAGAAGAAAGGCGTTTTTTTTATGCAGGAGGGAAAGGGAAATAAGAGGAGGTGTTTCCATGATTGAAAAGATTACAGGTCCTGTCTTTGAATACTTGGCGGAGCATAAAGGGTTGATTGGAACGGCGCGGAAGGTGGGGCTGCCGTTAGGGGGGGACATTTTTTGTCGGTGGACAACGGACGGAAGAAACCATCGAGACGGTTCGAACCTTAAATCAGGACGGACGAGCAGTCACAGTGGACTGTCTCGGTGAATTCATCGAAACGGAACAAGATGCAATCGGGATTGCTGATGAATGCATCAAAGTCATTCATCGGATTTCGGAAGAAAAGTTGAATGCGCAAGTCTCATTGAAACTGACTTCAGTCGGATTAAGGTTAAATCCGAAAATTGCAGTTGCGCAGATGACACGGATTTTGGAAACAGCAGAAACGTTTGATTTGCGTGTCACGATTAATATGGAAGAAGAAGCCGTATGTGAAAGCATCATTCAAGTTTTTGAACAATTGCATCGTCGTTTTTCAAATGTCGGAATCGCTTTGCAAGCCAATCTATACCGAACGCGTTTTGATCTTGAACGATTGCATTCGACGGTTCGTGTCGTCAAGGGTGCCTATACGGGTCCGGAAGACATTTATATCGAGCGGAAAGAAACGGTGGATGCGACGTATTTACAACTCGTGAAACAAAATCTTTTGCAAGGCTGTTATACGCAAGTCGCGACACATGACGAAGATATGATTCAAGAAGTCATTCGATTCGTCCACCGACAGGGAATTGGATTCGATCAATTTGAATTCCAGATGCTGCAAGGGATGCGGCCGAAGCGGCAACAGGAATTAGCAGCTGAAGGATATCGTGTCGTCATTTATGTCCCTCATGGTGTCGACTGGTATACGTATCTGATGAAACGTTTGGCGGAACGACCGGCCAACATCGGCTTCACGGCAATGAGCATGTTAAGACTCTAAAGGCTTTACAAAGGGTTTTTAAATCCTTTGTAAAGTTTTTTTGAAATAATGCTTGTGTTTGTCGAATTTTGTTGGTATATTAATAAATGTTCCAGCGAGACGCCTTTTATAAACGGTTTGTTGGGGCTGAAAAATCTTTTCTAAAACGTGGTTGACATAATCGAAAGAACCTGTTAATCTATTGAAGTCGCTAACACGACGCGGAAGAAATGACGAACTTTGAAAACTGAACGATGAGGCAAAAAACGTATCTTCGGATACAAACAATGAATGAAGCGCAAGCTTCGTCAACGTGACT
>NZ_JACSMU010000007.1:0-140205 GCF_018618855.1 Exiguobacterium sp. s166
GTGGTCACACCCGTTCCCATGCCGAACACGGAAGTTAAGCACTTGAACGCCGAAAGTAGTTGGGGGCTTCCCCCTGTGAGGATAGGACGTTGCCAGGCAATTCTTTTTATTTATTCCGCAATAGCTCAGTGGTAGAGCAACCGGCTGTTAACCGGTAGGTCGTAGGTTCAAATCCTACTTGCGGAGCCAATGGCCCGTTGGTCAAGCGGTTAAGACACCGCCCTTTCACGGCGGTATCACGGGTTCGATTCCCGTACGGGTCACCATTTTTATTTTTTTGCCGGTGTAGCTCAGCTGGTAGAGCAACTGACTTGTAATCAGTAGGTCGCGGGTTCGACTCCTGTTGCCGGCACTGTTTTTTTAATTGTATAGTTCCTAGACAAACTGGGGGGGTAGCGAAGTGGCTAAACGCGGCGGACTGTAAATCCGCTCCCTCGGGTTCGGCGGTTCGAATCCGCCCCCCCCCACCATGTCGAGCCATTAGCTCAGTTGGTAGAGCATCTGACTTTTAATCAGAGGGTCGCAGGTTCGAATCCTGCATGGCTCATATTTTGCGGAAGTAGTTCAGTGGTAGAATACGACCTTGCCAAGGTCGGGGTCGCGGGTTCGAATCCCGTCTTCCGCTTTTTATGTTTTTGGGGCCTTAGCTCAGCTGGGAGAGCGCCTGCCTTGCACGCAGGAGGTCAGCGGTTCGATCCCGCTAGGCTCCACCAAATTTTGCTTAAAGATCTTAAGCGAGTTTCGTTCGTCTTAAGTTTTTTTATACTTGAAATGCCTGCAATTCATGTACGTACGCGAAAGCACTGTGAGAAACTCTCACAGTGCTTTTTTGTCGTCTGATCTTGTATAATCATGCGTCATCGTGTTGAGTTGAACCACCGTATTGTTACCGCTTACAATTAAGGCAACTTACTAAGTAAAGGGGAACACGTCGATGAACATTGCATATATCAGCGTACCGTATCGTTATGGTCAAGGAAAACCGGGGACAGAGCAAGGACCAGCTGCTGTTGAACAAGCAGGACTACTCGAAACATTGGCAGTACACGGACAAGAAGCAGTTCGCTATGGGGAAGCGGCTGTTTTGCCTGAAGATGCTGTCCGGGAAGAAGATCCGCAGCTGAAACGTCTGGAAGGCGTTGTCCATACGACAAACGATTTGCACTTACTTGTACGTGAGGCGCTGACAGAGCAACGTTTTCCGTTACTCGTCGGAGGGGATCACAGCATGGCAATCGGAACGATCGCCGGTCTGCGGCAAGTCGTACCGCGTCTCGGTGTCATCTGGTTTGATGCACACGGGGACTTGAATACACCTGAGACTTCTCCATCTGGTAACATTCATGGAATGCCGCTTGCTGTCGCGTTAGGGGAAGGACATCAGCGGTTAACGGAGATCGGCGGCAGTGAGGTCAAACTGCAACCGGAACACCTCGTCTTTATCGGTTTACGCGATGTGGATGCAGGAGAACAGGAATTGATTGACCGTCTTGGTATTCGTGTCTATGATATGGAAGCGATTCGGACACGCGGGATGGATGCCATCATGGAAGAAGCAGTTGCCTATTTAAAAGAAACCACGGATGCGTTTTATCTCAGTTTCGACATGGACGGGCTCGATCCAAGCCTTGTCGAAGGAACCGGGACACGGGTCGCAGACGGAATTATGCTCGACGATGCGCAGACGGTCCTACGTCATTGTGCAGAGCAGGACGAGTTCATCGCGGCAGAATTCGTAGAAGTGAATCCATTGCTCGAAGAAGGAAACGGGACAGCGATTCTTGCAAATGAGTTGATTGGAAACTTGCTCCAGTATATGCGGACCCATCGTTTAGTAAAATAATGGATAGAACTTGAACTCTTTTCGTCAGGGTTCAAGTTTTTTTTGTTACAATTCAAATTGAGATGAAACATTTGTTGGTCGACTCCGTATAAGAGATTGACCGCATAGAGCGGGGGGTATTTAAAGTGGAAGAAACAACACTACGCTTGATTGAGCGAGTGAAGCAGGGAGACCGTGATGCATTCGCGGCACTTGTTGATCTATATAAAGAAGGGGCTTTTTTAGTCGCCTTCCGTGTCTTACGGGATCGAATGGAAGCAGAAGATGCTACACAAGAAGCCTTCATCCGCGTCTTTACAAAAATTGAATCGTATAATGCCCAGTGGAAGTTCCGGACTTGGTTATATCGGATCGTGACGAATGTTTCGATTGACCGGCTCCGTAAGAAACGTCCGGATTATTCCCTTGACGCTGAGATGTCAGGGACTGAAGGACTAACGTTGTATTCCCAGCTCGAAAGCAAGGATCAGTTGCCGGAGGATCAAGTCATTGATTCGGAACAACGACAAGATGTGGGAGAGGCGATCGCCGGCTTGCCGGAAAAATACCGGGTTCCACTTGTTTTGAAATACATTGAAGATCTTTCACTCAAAGAAATCAGTGAGATGATTGATTTACCCGTCGCTACAGTTAAAACCAGAATTCATCGGGGACGCGAAGCGCTGAAAAAGCATTTCGGCAAACGATGAGATGAGAAGGAGGCACTCACCATGACACGAGAAAAAGTGTATGAACGGATACAGGATTATTTAGACCAAAACCAACCTCCAGAAGACTTCAAACGACTTGAAGCGGAGTTACGGGAAGCGAATGCGATGGACGAGTTCGAAGAGTATCGGCTCCTCGATGCAGAGTTACGCGCGCTTTCAGCACCCAAGCTTTCGGCGGATTTTACATCCCGCGTGCTGGCACAATTGCCCGAACAGGTGGACCAACCGAATGTGACTCCGCTTAGGAAAACATCCCGTTTTGGCGGGAAAATGAAGCAGTACCCGTTGCTTGCTGCAGCTTCGATTTTCATGTTACTGTCTGTCGGCAGTCTTGGCGGCTACCTGACACAGGAAGAACATGACTTATCGTATACGAATGTACCGGGAATCGTGGCAGAGAACGGCGAAGTCGTTGTACCGGAAGGCGTTACCGTCAACCAGGATCTTTATGTCGAAGGCGGAAATGTCCGGATTGAAGGCAAGGTCAACGGAGACGTGATGACCGTCGACGGAAAAGCATATACCGCGAGTGCCGGGAACGTCACAGGCGAAATCAAACAAATTGATCAACTCTTTGAACGTGTCTGGTACGGAATTAAACGAATCTTTGAATGAGTCAAGTGGGACGAGTCTAACTCGTCCCTTTGTGCTATAATGAAAGCTGTTTAAATCAGATGAGATAGGGGGCACGGTTGGTGAATTACTTCAACTGGCAACCACTTCAATTTCAATTGTTGAAACTGGGAGAAAACGTACATTGGTACGATTATATTAATGATGTGATTGATATCGCGGTCGTGACATTCGTCATTTACCGTCTGATGATCATTGTCAAAGGCACAAAGGCAGTTCAATTGATCAAAGGGATTTCGGTCATTTTGATCAGCTGGTTCTTAAGCGGATTCTTCGGACTGAAGACGTTACAATTTCTGCTGAACCAAATCATCACGTACGGTCTGCTCGGGATTATCATCATTTTCCAGCCAGAATTACGCCGGGGGCTGGAACATCTCGGTCGAACGAGTAAATTCTTTTCGCGGAGCGCCATCAGTGACGAAGATGAACAAGTCCGGATCGTCGATGCGCTCGTGACATCTGCTCAATACATGTCCAAACGCCGGATTGGAGCACTCGTTACGATTGAGCGGGAAACGGGTCTCAGTGAATATGTTGAGACGGGCATTCCGCTCGGATCACAAATTACGAGCCAGTTATTGATCAATCTTTTTATTCCGAATACACCACTGCATGATGGAGCGGTCATCGTCCAACAAGGGAAACTGGCAGCTGCTGCTTGTTACCTGCCGCTTTCTGAGAGTGCACATATCTCAAAGGATCTCGGGACGCGTCACCGGGCAGCAATCGGTGTCAGCGAAGTGACGGACAGCGTCACACTGGTTGTATCGGAAGAAACAGGTGGTGTTTCCCTTGCCATCAATGGTCGTTTGTACCGGGAGCTTGATGAAGCATCACTCCGGGCGAAGTTACTGGAGACGATTGTCAAAGCCGAACCGACGAATACTTCCTTCTTGAATTGGATGGGGGCGAAAAAATAATGTTCGAAAAATGGTTCAATGAACGCTGGTTTCTCCGCATCGTTGCGGTTTTGCTTGCCGTCATGCTCTACCTGATGGTGGCAGGAACCAATTCGACCGTCAAAAGTGATGCGGCGAGCCTGTTACCGATTGCCGGTCAAGGCTCAGCAAAGTTTGACGTACCGGTATCAGTCAATTATGATGAAACGCAGTGGGTCGCCTATAATATTCCAAAAACCATCGAGACGACGGTTAAAGGACCATCGAGCAGTTTGACGATGCTTCGGCTCGTTAAAGACTTTGGTCTGTCGATTGACTTGACGGGGCTGGATCCAGGGTATCACCGCGTACGACTATCTGCCGACGGGTTTGGTAAAGATGTCGAAGTGACACCAAAACAGGAAACGATTGAAGTGTTCCTTGATAAAAAAGTCACGAAAGAAGTTCCTGTTCAAGTGGCGTTGCTGAACAAAAATAAAATCGCAGAAGGTTATGTTGTCGGTGAAGCACAGCCGACCCGTCAAACGGTCTCCGTGACCGGCGGGGCAGAAAAACTTCAGGCGATCACAGCAATCCAAGTTCCGATCGATGTGACGGGCCGGGCTGAGACGTTTACGGAGTCCTTTAACGTCAAGGCAACGGATGCGAACGGAAATGCCATCAGTGCTACTTATGATCCGGAACAACTGGAAGTCACAGTTCCAGTCTATAAAGAAAGTAAAACCGTTCCGATTAACGTCGAAACCAAAGATACTGTCAAGAAAGGCTACAAAGTCGTCAAGATTGTTCCCGTTACGACAGAAGCCCGATTGTATGGAACAAAAGAAGAGTTGTCGCGGATCGGTTCCGTTTCGACGGAACCCGTTTCCTTAAAAGGATTAACGAAGACGGTCGATCGGACGATCAAACTGATTGAGCCTGACAACGTGACAGCAATGGAACCAACTTCGATTACAGTCAGCATCGTCGTCGAGAAGGAAAATGCCAAAGCGACGACAGAAACTGTCGAGGATCGGGCCGAAAAAACAATTTCCGGTGTCACGGTAACGCTAAACGGATTTGATGAGTCGAAGTATACGATTGATTACGAACAAACGATTGATCTCGTCGTCCGTGGAAGTGAAGCGGATCTTGCATCGATTGATGCAACAGATATTAAAGCGGTCATTGATGTGACCGGCTTAAAAGAAGGTACACACGGCTTACCGATTTCTTATCAGACGTCAAAAGCGTTTGACGTTCTTCGTCCGGATCATATGGATATCACGCTCAAAGCGATTCCCCGGACATCGGTTCAAGCCAATTAAATCAACTTTGTGAAATGAGGAAATAGTATATGGGTAAGTATTTTGGAACTGACGGCGTTCGCGGCGTCGCAAACGTAGAATTGACACCTGAACTGGCATATCGTCTCGGTCGGACAGGCGGGTATGTCTTAACGAAACACGAAAGCACACGTCCGAAAGTATTAATCGGGCGCGATACACGTGTCTCTGGACAAATGCTTGAAAATGCCTTGATTGCCGGACTCCTGTCAATCGGAGCGGAAGTCATGCGTCTTGGTGTCATCTCGACACCGGGTGTCGCATACTTGACGAAGACGATGGATGCGACAGCAGGCGTCATGATTTCGGCGTCACATAATCCGGTCGAAGACAACGGAATCAAATTCTTCGGTTCAGACGGCTTCAAGCTCGATGATGCAACAGAACTTGAAATCGAAGGCTTGCTGGACGAAGCGGAAGATACGTTGCCGCGTCCGTCCGGTAAAGAGCTTGGATTCGTCCACGATTACTATGAAGGCGCACAAAAGTACCTTCACATGTTACGTCAGACATCAGATGAAGATTTCTCTGGTATCCATGTCGCCATCGACGGCGCGCACGGTGCAACATCAAGCCTCGCACCACGTCTGTTCGGTGATCTCGAAGCGGAAGTCTCGACAATCGGAACGACACCAAACGGTTTGAACATCAACGAAGGTGTCGGCTCGACGCACCCTGAACATTTAGCTGACTTCGTCCTTGAAAAAGGCGCAGACGTCGGTCTGTCATTTGACGGCGACGGCGACCGCTTAATCGCGATCGACGAGAACGGTAAAATCGTCGACGGCGATAAAATCATGTTCATCTGTGGGAAATACCTCAACGAGATCGGCCGCTTAAAAGACAACACGATCGTCGCGACCGTCATGAGTAACCTCGGTTTCCACAAGACGGTTGAAGAACACGGTATGACGGCTTTACAGACAGCAGTCGGTGACCGGTATGTCGTTGAAGAAATGCGTAAAAACAACTATACACTCGGCGGCGAACAGTCGGGTCATATCATCTTCATGGATTACTCCACAACAGGCGACGGCATGCTGTCAGGCGTCCAGCTCTTACAAATCATGAAGGCGACAGGCAAAAAGTTGTCGGAACTTGCAGCCGAAATGCCGATCTTCCCGCAACGTCTCGTCAATATCCGTGTTTCGGATAAAAACGGTGCAATGAACGGTCCGGCTGTTCAAGCCATTATTGCGGAAGTCGAAGCGGAAATGGCCGGCAACGGTCGGATCCTCGTCCGCGCATCAGGAACAGAACCACTTGTCCGTGTCATGGCGGAAGCGCCGACGCAAGAAGCGTGTGACATGTACGTTGAGCGGATTGCGAACGTTGTCCGTGAAAATTACGCATTACAAGAAAACTGAGTAAATCGGAGGGGCGGATGAATATCCGCTCCTTTTTTTGTTGGACGGATTGTCAGGGGGGCTCTGTCGAAATGCTTGTTTTCCCGCGCTTTTCTCAGGCGGAACGCAAGCTAGCTGTCGTCTCTCGACAACCGGGTCTTGCCTGTTCCTGGTGGTCCTGTAGAAGTCGCATGAAAAATGCATTCCTGTTTCACATGATAAAGAAGCATCATCAAACGGACACAAGACAAAAAGCAAAAGTAGAGCAAAAAATAAATAAAGAGTTTTTTACAAAATCTAGGTATTAGAGGTATCGTTTAGAAAAATATCGGGAATAGTTACAAATACGTTACCTTTCTTGCTTTTTCTAAATAAAGTTCGTATGATTGTAAAGTCGGACAGAAACGGGGTCGGACAGAAATGAAAGCGCCAGGGCTGACTATGTGATAGGCAGCTGACGAGGTGGAGGTTTATCGAATCATTCGGCGGATGCCTCCCGGTACCATGTCAGTACCGAAAACCCATCTGAAATCGTTTAAGTGATTAGACGGACAAACAGATGCGTCATGACAACTCTCGACAAGAGCCGTTTCCTCTTCAGGGAAATACTTGTAAATGGGAGAGAATGTATTATGTGCGGTATCGTAGGTATGATCGGACAGGTTAACACAAAGGAAATTTTATTAAAGGGACTCGAAAAACTCGAGTACCGCGGTTATGATTCGGCTGGTCTTGCGTTCGTCAACGACGGCGTTCAAGTCCATAAAGAAGTCGGCCGGATTGCTGCGCTACGCGAAGTTGTTCCTGCAGAAGCAGACGGTCTTGTTGGAATTGGTCACACACGTTGGGCGACACACGGTGTCCCAAGTGTACCGAATGCCCACCCACACCAAAGTGCTTCATCACGTTTCACACTCGTGCATAACGGTGTCATCGAAAACGATGAGCAGTTAAAAGCAGAACTCAATGTTGATTTACTCAGCGACACGGATACAGAAGTTATCGTGCAGATGATCGAAAAGAACTTTGCCGCAACAGGTGACGTGACAGAAGCATTCCGTCAAACACTTCGTGTGCTTCACGGTTCGTATGCACTCGCTTTAATCGATGCCGAGAACCCGGATGTCTTGTACGTCGCAAAAAATAAATCACCACTTCTTGTAGGTCTCGGTGACGGTACGTTCAACGTTGTTGCGTCTGACGCAATGGCTATGCTTCAAGTAACGGATCAATTCGTTGAGTTGCATGACGGCGAAATGATCATCTTGACGCGTGACAGTGTCACAATCCAAGATTTAGACGGAAACGTCAAAGAGCGTGACGCGTATACAGCGGAAATCGATGCATCAGATATCGAAAAAGGCACGTACGCGCACTATATGCTCAAAGAAATGGACGAGCAGCCGGCTGTTATCCGGAATATCGTTCAGAAATACCAAAACGAGTCAGGTGAAATCACACTCGATCAGTCAGTCCGTGATTTAGTCCTCGGACGTGATCGTGTCTACATCATCGGTTGCGGAACAAGCTACCATGCAGGATTGATCGGAAAACAATTGATCGAACAAATCGCGGGTATCCCGACAGAAGTCCACATTTCGTCTGAGTTCGGCTACAACATGCCGCTCTTGACTGAGAAACCACTGTTCCTCTTCCTTTCACAATCAGGTGAAACAGCGGACAGCCGTGCAGTTCTCGTCGAAGCGAAAAAACTCGGTCACCCGGCACTGACAATTACGAACGTTGCAGGATCAACGTTATCGCGTGAAGCAAACGCAACGCTCTTGTTGCATGCAGGTCCTGAAATCGCCGTGGCGTCAACAAAAGCGTATACAGCACAAATCGCTGTTCTCGCAGTCCTTGCGTTTGACCTTGCTCAAGCAAAAGGTGTCGACGTGAACTTCGATCTCATGAAAGAACTCGGAAAAATCTCAAGCGCAATGGAGTCCGTCATGTCACAAAAAGAACGGTTCCAGGAAATCGCTTCAGAATACTTGTCTGAATCACGCAATGCGTTCTTCATCGGTCGTGGTCAAGATGCGTATGTCGGAATGGAAGGGGCTCTCAAGCTCAAAGAAATTTCGTACATCCAAGCAGAAGGTTATGCCGGTGGCGAATTGAAACACGGTCCAATCGCTTTGATCGAAGACAACACACCGGTCATCGCCCTCGTGACACAACCACACGTTCACCTCAACAACCGAGGCAACGTCAAGGAAGTCGTCGCACGTGGCGCGAACGCGTGTGTCATCGCAGCAGAAGGTCTCGAATTGCCGACGGATGCATTCGTCATCCCGGCAGTCGAGCCGCTCCTGTCACCACTCTTGTCTGTCTTACCGCTTCAGTTGATCTCGTACTATGCGGCACTTGGCCGTGATTGCGACGTCGACAAGCCACGTAACTTGGCGAAATCGGTAACGGTCGAGTAATTAAATAATTTTTAACCCTTTCAGATCCGAATATCTGAAAGGGTATTTTTTATATGGAACATTTTTTTAACGAAGGAGAAGATGAATAATGTTTAATTTCTGTCTACATACTAAGAAATCAGTATGGGTTCAGGCTTTTCCCGAGTCCTATGCGAAAGACGTTGAGACCGTAATACGGCTTCTACCGCTAAGGTTTTCCAAGCCGGTAAGCTGGGGGACGATTGATGTCACGTTTTTCGAGGAACCATTGATTCTTCCGTCCCGACTGTACTTAAATGAAGTAAAAGAAGAAAAAATTCAAAACCTAACTGATCGTCAACGGTGGATACTGTACTGCATGTACACCCGTCACCATGACGGATACATCCGTGAAAAGTATGTTCGTCGGCTGGAACAGGAACAAGCAAAAACGGACTGGGTACTGCTTTATTTAATTGAACTGACGGGAGAATATGTCTACGAGATTCTCGAACGGATTGAACCGATGTTACAGACTTGGTCCGAAGAACAGCTGAAAACTTTTGCCGCAGCAAACGACCGTTATCTGCAACGAATTGAACGACGCATCATCAGCTATTGGGATATATATCAAAGGACGACCTATCCGGTGTTATGGGATTCGACCTATGTCGGCTTTCGGATTGCTCAGTTCTACCGCACGTATCGTGCTAATTCTTGAAAAAAACTTCCGGTTTGCGGTAGGCTGAACACGTAATCCAGATCAGAAGGGGGATAAACAGATGAGAATTTTAGTAGTTGGGGCAAGTGGAACAATCGGTCAAGCGGTCGTCACGCAATTAGGGGAGCGGCATGAGATTATTCAGGCCGGACGAACAGGTTTGGATGTTCAAGTCGACATCACGTCGGAAGCCAGCATACGTTCAATGTACGAAGCGGTCGGTCCGGTCGATGCCGTCGTCAGTGCGACCGGCGGGGCACACTTTGGACCATTGACGGATTTGACACCGGCGTTAAACCAGATCGGAATCGACAGTAAGTTGAAGGGGCAGGTCAATCTCGTCCTGCTTGGTTTGGAGACGGTTCGGGACGGGGGCAGCTTTACGTTGACGACCGGTATCATGATGGACGATCCGATTCGGCAAGGCGCGTCCGCTGCTCTTGCGAACGGCGGGGTCAAAGCGTTTGTTCATGCCGCGGCGATTGAGATGCCACGGAGGATTCGAATCAACAGTGTCAGTCCAAACGTGTTGATTGAGTCACTCGAGAAGTATGGACCATTTTTCCGTGGTTTCGAAGCGGTTCCGGCATCGCGTGTCGCGACAGCATTTGAGAAAAGCATCGAAGGGTCACAGACCGGGCAAAACTACGAAGTCTATTGAATGAAACAAGACCGTTCACTTGAATCAAGTGGACGGTCTTGTTTTTCAGCTCATCAAAGATTGCAAATAAAAAATATTTATCAGGACCAGTGAAATCAAGAAGCAGATAAAGAGATTATTAAAAAAGACATGTCGTGTCATCTCACGGTTCATGATCATCTTGTCGAGAAACAGATTCACAGCCAAGACGATGATGAATGTCAGAAAAAAGAGCGATAACAATTCCATACATCACATCCTTTCCGTCGTCTTATTCAACGCATCAAGCCGATCAAAAGTTTCGTAAAGACTTGAAATTTCTTATGAAAAACAGGATTTTCCAGTAGGGAAGGGAAAGAAGAAAGTAAAGAAACCAAAAGGAGGTACATTCAGATGCGACAAGCGGTACTCGTCATCGATTTTCAACAGGATCTTGTCGAAGGGACACCCGAAGAGTCCGGTGTTTATGCGAAGGAATCTGTCATCGGAGTCATCAATCAAGTGGTGCAAGAAGCGCGCGATCATGATCATACGATTGTCTTCATCCGGGATCTTGATGTCGCGAATGGAGAAGGAGCCGGCTTTGCGGTGCACTCCTCGATTCAGATTCCGGATCAGGCGGTCACGTTCGACAAAGCCGCAACCAATTCGTTTCATGGCACGCCATTGCTCAGTCATTTGAAAGAGCAACAGGTCGGACATGTCGTCATCCTCGGCTGTAAGACGGAGCACTGTATCGATACGGCTGTCCGCAGTGCAACCGTCAACGGATTTGATGTGACACTCGTTGCTGACGGACATACGACGAACGGTTCCGATGTCTTATCGGCAGAGCAGATGATTGCCCATCACAATCAAGTCTTGCACGGACACTACAATGTCGAACATTTTGCGGTTGTCCGTCTCTCGACGGAGAAGTTGTTTGAACCTATCCACGATCACTATAGAACGTAAAAGGAGCGACCTCATGATTGAACTACGAAAAATGGAAGAAACGGATTATCCCGCCTACGCGACACTCGTCACCGATGAGCGGGTCATGCGCTATATCACAGAACATCCCTTAATCGAAACAGAAGCCAAACGACGGTTCGCGTCGATCATCGAGCAACAGCGGCATGACCGTCTCGGATCATACCTCGTCTATCAGGACGGAACATGGATTGGCATCGGTCATGTCACGCGGGATACACGGCAACCGTTTGAAGCGGAACTCGGCTACATGTTATTGCCGGAACAGTGGGGTCACGGTTACGGATCATTGCTCGCCAAACGGTTGCTCGAACTGGCAACGGAACACGAATTGACCGTCATCACGGCAACGATTGATCCGAATCATCTCGCGTCGCGAAAGATTTTGACGAATCTTGGATTTCACTCGACGTATGTTGGACCGATTGACGGGCTGCCTGGTGAAATTCTCGAAAAACGATTGGGGGAATCCTCATGACGCGGGAAGAGTGGATTCAATCGTTTGATCTCGACGTCGCGGATATCTTTTCCGTCACCGATTCATACAGTTCAGATGTCGACCGGTTAGTACTGAGCGACGGTCGGACCGTCTTTTTGAAACGGCCTTATACCGCTGACAAGTGGTATCGGGAACACGGATGGTTGACGTATTTAGCCGATCGTGTCGCCGTGCCGAAGATTCTTATGGAGGCGCGACCAACCAAACAGACGACGGGTGCGTTTGTACTCGAAGCACTTGCCGGTTCGACGATCGAAACAGTGACACCGGCACTGGCTTCGCAAATCGGACAGTTGCATGCAACACTCCACACGTGTACAAGCGATACTTACGGCGATTTTGCCGAGGATGGCTTCAGCGCGTTTACCTCACAGGACTGGCGTGTCTTCCGAAATGCGAAGATGACCTCATTTGAGCCGGCGATTCAACAGGTGTTGTCACCTGCCCTCTATCAAGCCGCCTTTACAGAATTGAAGCGGCGTGAACGTGAGTTACCGGAGCCCTCTCGACCTGTCGCCGTCCATTTGGACTTCCGGCTGGGTAACTTGCTCGCAGACGGGGGGAACCTCACTGGATTGATTGACTTTGAAACCTCACGTTTCGGAGCGACGGAGATCGACTTCACGAAACTCGATCGCGATGTCTTCCAGAGCGAATCCGGGTTACTTGACGCCTATCAACAAGGGTACGGACAAGTCAGGACACCGGAGCCGATTGAAGTCTACTTGCCGTATTATCGTCTGTTTGAAGCGCTGACGGGAATCGGTTGGTGTGTCCAGCGCGGACTGGAGCATCACCAACAGTTTTTCAATCACAACCATGCCCGTTTGTTGGTGGAACTGGAACGGACGAGCATATTCGAAGAACGTTAAAAGGCGTGGTTTGACAAGCGAACCGCTATACTTGTGGAAATGAAGCAAGTAGAGGGGGAATTTGGATGGAACAACAAAAACGGATTGGGATTATTGGTGGTGGGCTCGCCGGAATTTTTGCGGCACGTCAATTGGTGACGGAAGGTTATGCGGTCGAGGTCATCGAAAAAAGCCAAAGTGTCGGGGGACGGATGGCGACGAGACGGATCGACCAGGGAACAGCGGATCATGGGGCTGTCTTCTTTACGGTCCGGACGGACGAGTTAGCGCAGGAAGTCGACGAATGGCTGGAACAGGGACTAATCCGAAAATGGTTCGGGGATGACTTTCCCCGCTATATTGCGGTCAACGGGATGAATCAGCTGGTCCAATCGATTGCCCGTGGAATTCCGGTGCATCTAAATGAACAGGTCGAACGGATTGTGTCGGATGCACCCGGACTTCAAACCATCGCCTCTGAAGAAACACGGACGTATGATGCCATCCTGCTGACGGCACCGGTGCCACAAGCCTATGACTTACTGGAAGCATCTCCGTTGACGTTAGTTGAATCCGATCACGCCCGTCTCGGGAAAGTGACGTTTGAGCCGACGTTCGTCGGGTTGTTCGAGATTCAGGAAACACTCGAAATTGGTGAGGTCGGTCTACTTGACGAAGGTCTCGCAACCGGGATGTTGAAAATCGTCAACAATGCGCAAAAAGAAGTGTCGGCGACCCCGCTTCTGAGTGTCTATATGGCTGGGGACTGGAGTGAATCGTGGTATGACAAAGGGGAAGACGCGACGCTTGCGGAAATCGAACGGTTGTTGCAGGAGCAGCTCGGACCGGTCACGATTATCTCCCGCCAACTCAAACGTTGGCGGTATGCGCAGGCGCGCGACGTCTTCCGTACGCCTTATCTGAAGCTCGATCAACATCCGCTCTGGCTTGCGGGAGATGCCTTTCTCGATCCGAAAGATACGTCCGGACGGACACGGGTCGAGAGTGCCGTCATTTCCGGTCTGCGTGTTGCAGCGGCAATGGATGCGCACTTCAAAGCGGTCGTAACAGAACAATAAGCCGTGAAAAAGGGTGATTTCCAACAACGGAAGTCGCCCTTTTAAGTATCACGATTTGGATTCGGGTGGAAAATGGCGGTTGCTCCAAGTTGCCATCTGATCGAGGATCGGAAGAAAGCTGTATCCGGTGTCGGTTAAGGAATATTCGACTTTCGGCGGGACTTCCCGGTAGACTTTCCGGTCGATCATTTCGTCCGCTTCCAGTTCCCGTAATTGTCGTGTCAAAATGCCTTTTGAAATCCCCGGCAACAGGTGTTCGAGTTCGTGAAATCGTTTTGTTCCGGTACTGAGATGCCAAAGCAACACGATTTTCCACTTGCCGGCGATGATGTTCTGGGCTCGGGTAACAGGGCACGCCGTCCGCTGGGAAAGAGGGGAGTCAGTTGTCGAAGCTTGATTCATCGGGAATTCCTCCTATAGTTCGGTTTGTATGACCTGGTATCGAAAAAGTGCCTACTTCCTCATAGTGTATCACCTGTAATACAATTGGATACAGGTAGAAACTTATTAAAAAAGGAGCTTACGTCTATGAAATTAATGGTAACCGGGGCAACTGGAAAATTAGGAACCAAAATTGTAGAGCACCTCTTAACGAAAATTGCAGCAGAAGATCTGATTGTCAGCGTCCGCGATCCGAAAAAAGCATCGGATTTAGCATCGCGCGGTGTTGAAGTGCGTCATGGTGATTTTGATAAACCGGATACGCTGCAAGAAACGTTTGCGGGCGTCGACCGGCTCTTGCTCATCTCGACCGACGGCGAAGAAACGACGCGGATCCGTCAACATACGGCGGCTGTCCGGGCAGCTGAAGCAGCTGGAGTCGGCTTGATTGCCTATACGAGTATCGCCAACGCGGAAGCGAGTCAAAATTTCCTGGCCCGCACGCATCAGGTGACGGAACAGTTAATCCGCGATACGGGAATTCCGTTTTTGTTCTTCCGGAATAACTGGTACTTGGAGAACGAACAGTCGACGATCGAGGCGGTCCAAGCCGGACAAGACTGGTTGACGAGTGCCGGGAACGGTACAGTTGGTTGGGCGCTCCAGGAAGATTATGCCGAAGCGATCGCGACGGTCTTGGTTGATCCGAAGCCGACAAAATCAATTTATGAACTGTCAGGTCCTCTCCATACGCAACAAGAGATTGCAGAAGCACTCGGGCAAGTCCTCGGTCGCCCGGTGCATGTGAATCAGGTCGATGCTGTGACCTACACGGCAATCATGCAGCAAGCGGGAGTCCCGGAATTTTTACTGCCGATGTTACAGGCGATTCAAGAAGGGATTGCGGCTGGAACGCTGGCGGTTGAGAGTCAGGATTTTGAACACATTCTCGGTCGGCCACCGGTTTCATTGGAAGACGGCTTACGACAACTTGTTCAAAGATAAGTTCACCTGAACGTTTCTTTCTGAGGTACTTTGGGTAAATATCCCTTATGTACTTAAGTCGAGGGGGATTATCATGGACATCAAAAAATACCGTGTGACACCGGGTGAATCAATTCAGCTATCAGACTATCCGACGTCGGATGAAAACCGGATTGCAGAAGACGAGTTACTGGATCAGCACATTCCCAAAAGTGTCGAGGAATTAAAAGAATTGCATTGGCGTCTGCATGCCCAAGAAAAAAACGGAGTTCTCGTGATTTTACAGGCGATTGATGCCGGCGGAAAAGATGAAGCCATCAGTTACATCTTCTCGAATCTCAACGCCCAAGGGTTACGGACGCTTTCCGTCAAAAAACCTTCCGACACGGAGCAAAAGCATGACTATCTCTGGCGGATTCACGAAGGTTTGCCGGAAAAAGGCGAAGTCGGTATTTTGAACCGGTCGTATTACGAGGAAGTCATCGCACCACGGATTCATGACCTGCTCGAAGAAGAGGAAGTACCGGACGATCAAGATGTTTGGAAGATGCGTTACCGCCAAATCAATGATTTTGAACGGTATCTCGTCGAGAACGGTTTCCGCGTCGTCAAGTTTCTGTTTAACGTCTCAAAAGACGAGCAGAAAAAACGATTGCTTGAACGGATCAAAGATCCGAAGAAAAACTTTGAATTTTCGTTCAGTGATGTCGAAGAACGGGAGCATTGGGATGAGTATCAGGATATCTTTGCCGAGCTCGTTTCGCACACGTCAACGGAACACGCGCCGTGGCATGTCCTGCCGGCCGATGACGAATGGTTCACCCGTTACATCGTGACGGAAGTCATGAATGACGTCCTGCGTGAAATCGATCCGCAGTATCCGAAGCTGACGGACGAGGATCAGGAAAAACTCGATGAAGCGATTAAAAAGTTAGAAAATGAATAAGTGTGTGAACTGACGCAGCAGTCAGTTTTCAGATGACAACGGGAGACAGACTTTAACATCTGTCTCCTTTGTTGTGCGGAAAAACGGCTTTCTTTTGCAGAATCGCTGTTATAATCAAAGGGAAGAATCGATCAAATACTGGAGGAATCAGCATGAATGAATACCCGAACTGTCCGAACTGCGGCTCAGCGTATACATACGAAGACGGCAATGTATTGGTGTGCCCGGAATGTGCCCATGAATGGACGGCCGCCGATATGGCAGCGGCAGAAGAAGCCAACGTCATCCGAGATGCGAACGGTAATGTACTGAGCGACGGTGATACGATCACGGTCATCAAGGACTTAAAAGTGAAGGGCACGTCGCTTGTCGTCAAACAAGGGACACGCGTTAAAGGGATCCGTCTCGTCGACGGGGATCATGACATCGATTGCAAGATTGATGGACTCGGTGCGATGAAGTTGAAGTCGAAGTTCGTGAAGAAAATTTAACCTGTACCGCCTGTCTGACGACGAGGCGGTTTTTTCATGGGAAAAGATATAAGTTTCCTTTCAGGACAAATGTCCTTTATCATTCAGGGAGGCTTCGTTTAAATGGAAGTATGAAAATCAAGAAGAGGAGGGACAATGATGCGTGGCATTCTTTTTGCAATCAGCGGCGGTTTTTTTCTGACACTCCAAAGTGTCGCCAATGCACGAATCAGTAACAGCATCGGGACGTGGCAAGCAGCGACCTTGACTCAGATGACCGGTTTTGTCGTCGCCTTATTGATTACCCTGATCCTGCGTGACCGGACGTTCCGGCAGATGAAAGAGGTTAAGCTACTTTATTTATCCGGAGGAGCATTGGCCGCTGCCGTCTTATTCAGTAATATGACAGCCGTTCATTTGATGGGTGTGACGTTGACGATTTCTTTATTCCTGATTGCCCAGCTCGGCTTGGCATTGGTGATTGATTGGAACGGATGGTTCGGAATGATCAAGCGGCGGTTGCAGCTGCCGCAAGTAATCGGCATTTTAATGATGATCGGCGGCGTGCTGATCTTGAAATGGTAAGGGGGAAAGAACGTGGAACAAGCACAACTGGATGAGTACTTGGCGCGGTTTCAATTGACGGAAGTGTTTGCCGGCGGGTTGCGGGAGCATTTACAACCGGTTGCTTTTCAAGCCGGAGACTGGCTGTGTCGTCAAGGCGACGCGGCGGACCGGATGTACTTGTTGCTCGAGGGGAAGCTGAAGATTACCCATATGTCAGCGACCGGAAAACGGCTCGTCTTATCGTTTAAACATCCGTTTGATCTGGTCGGCGACATCGAATACGTCCGCCGGACCCCGTTGATGAATACGGTCGAAGCAGTCACACCGGTCAAAGCGGTCAGCATTTCCTATGCGGCACTGGAACAAAACGGAGCCGATAATCCGGCACTGCTCCGCTTTTTACTCGAGACGATTACGATGAAGTTTGAGCTGAAGTCGCATTCGATGAGCTTTAACCTGCTGTATCCGGTCGAAGTCCGACTCGCCAGTTACCTCTTGTCGATGACACCGGAAACACCGACGTTACCGGTCAGTGATCTCGTCGATGCGGCGGATTTAATCGGCACGAGTTACCGTCACCTGAACCGTGTCCTGCGACAGTTCAGTCAGGACGGCTTGATTGAACGGACAAACCGGACGATTACGATCGTGGACCGGGACGGCTTGACGGAACGGGTCGGCGAAAGTATCTATGAGTGAGGAGGAAAGAAGATGACACTTGGAATAGTTCTGGCTTTATTCGGCGGAATGATGGTCTGTATTCAGAATACCTTTAATGCCAAGGTCAAGGAACGGGTCGGCGCATGGGCGACGACGACGCTTGTCCTCGGACTCGGGTTTCTGGCCTCGCTGACGATCGGACTGCTTGTTGAAGGCGGCGGTCTTTTCTCAATGAGTGGGATGGAACCATGGTTTTGGTTCAGCGGCATCATCGGAGTCGGCGTCGTTTTGTGCGTAACGCAAGGGGTGCAACAGCTCGGACCGAGTTATGCGATTTCAATCGTCATGGTCTCGCAAATCCTGTTTGCCTTGCTGTGGGATACGCTCGGGTGGTTTGGTCTCGATCAAGTGGCATTTACGTGGACGAAAGCCGTCGGCGTTGTCCTAATTGGCGGCGGTGTTTTATTATTCCAACTCGGCGGCAAGTTAACCGAACGACGGATGTTACGAAAAGGAGCCTGACAGATGAACTACACGACATTGTTATTTGATATCGATCATACATTACTTGATTTTGATGCGACGGAACGCGCGGCCTTGCGGCAACTGTTTGAAGAGGAACAGCTCGAAGGGACGTCCGAACGGGAAGCCCGTTACCGGACAATCAACCGTTCCTTATGGCAGGCACTTGAACGGGGAGAGGTAACACGGCAGGAAGTGATTACGTCACGTTTTGTGGCGTTTTTTGCCGAGCAGGGCCGGACGGTCGACGGCAGTCGAATGGATACGCGTTACCGTGCGTACTTGAGTCAAGGGACGGAATTGATTGCAGGAGCGATCGAGTTGCTCGACGCGCTCAAAGGGAAGTATCAGCTGTATGTCGTGACGAACGGTGTTGCGGCGACGCAACATGCACGACTTAAAGGATCTGGTCTGGCGCCTTATTTTGACGGGATTTTTGTCTCGGAAGAAACCGGCTATCAAAAACCGATGCCGGCCTTTTTTGATTACGTGTTTGACCGGATCCCGGACGCGACGCGCGATCAGACGTTGATCATCGGCGACTCGTTGACGGCAGATATTCAGGGCGGCATCTTGGCAGGAATTGCGACATGTTGGTTTAATCCCGGTCATATCGCGGCATCGGCAGAACTGACGCCGACCTATACGATTGAGCGACTTGATCAGCTTGTGACCGTACTTGAAACAAAGGAGGAAGTCCGATGAGAGTAGCGTTGATCGGTGCCGGGTTCCATGCCCGGACGAACTTATTCCCGGCAATGAAGGAAGCCGATTTTGAGATTGTTGCGGTGACGACACGCCGTCTTGAAAGTGCTGAACGGGCGTTACGTGACATCGGCAGTACCGGCCGCGCCTATATAGACTACACGCAGATGCTTGCAGAGGAACAGATGGATGCAGTCCTCATTTGTCTTCAACCGGCGGATCAAGTCGAGGTCGTCCGGTCGTGTCTGGCAACAGGCTGTGCCGTCCACGTCGAAAAACCGCTCGGCTTATCGGTTGGACAGGCGGAAGAGCTGGCTGAACTCGTCACGGATCAGGTGACAAGCGTCGGCTTCATGAAACGGTATGCACCGGTTTATACGAAACTGAAGCAAGTGCTGGTCCAAAACACATACGGTGATCTTCGTTCGTTCGAATTACGGTTTGCATGTGATGCGTCCGGCTTCTGTCACGACCGAGCCGACTTTCTATCCCTCGCCGCGATTCATCAACTCGATTTGATCCGCTTCTTGGCGGGCGAGGTCGAGCAAATCACCGGTGTGTCGCTTGAAGCAGACGGTGAGTTGCACCTGCAGCTGTCACTTCGGATGACAAGCGGCGCAGTCGGACAGGTGACCTTGATTAACTCTCCGCTCTATACAAGAGAAGTCGAGGAGCTGACGCTGCGCTTTGAACGGGCCGTGTGCCAAGTCGAGGAAATTGAGCATTTGATCATCGAGGAAAAACAAGCACCGACATCCTGGCAGGAGCTCGAAGAACGGCAGATGTATTACCGGTCCCCGATGTCGACGATGTCCGGTGGGATGAAAGATTTGTATTTGCGCGGATTCGTCGGCGAGATGAAACATTTTCAAGCAGCGGTTCAAGGCGATGTCGTATCCCACTCCGATTTTCGGGACAACGTCAAAACGATGCGATTGATTCAAGATATTCTCGATACCGTCCAATAATAGGTAAAAGATCACGAAAGGGGGCGATCATGGTGAACATGACGCAAACAAAACAGGAAACGGGGCGCGACGCGTAACCCGCTTTTCTTAAAAAAACGGGGGAATGGATATGCAGATTGAATTGCGCCCAGTCACGAACGAGAACTGGGAAGCCTGCTGTGCGCTTGAATTGACGGCGGAACAACAGGGATTTTTAGAACCGAACGTCTACTCGATTGCGCAGGCTGGTTTTGAGCCGACGCTCGTCATGCGGGCGATTTATGCAGCGGATGAGTTGGTCGGATTTTTGATGTACAATTCGGAACGGGAAGAACTGGACGGCTACTGGATTTACCGACTGATGGTCGACCAACGCCACCAAGGGGCAGGAGTCGGCCGGGAAGCGATGCGGTTGTTGCTCGGAGAGATGCAACAGCTTCCGGAAGCGACGTGCATCGTCGTCGGTTACCGTCCGGACAATCAAGCAGCACACCGTCTGTATGCACGACTCGGATTTATCGATCACGGTGACCGGTTCGGAAAAGAGATGGCAGTCCGGTACACGTTTTAAGGAGTAAGACCTTAGCCTCGCTAAGGTCTTTTTTGATGGAATGGATATTTCTTGAAACTTTTTGGACGACCGAGTGCTCTAATCAGTAAAAGGAGGGAACGGAATTGGACTTACGAACGGAGCACACGGAGCTTGTCCGGCGTGCCATCAAACAGGACGAGGAAGCATTTGAACAATTGATTCTTCTACATAGTGAACAGCTCTACCGGACGGCCTACGTCTATGTGAAAAACGAGCAGGATGCGCTCGACGTCGTCCAGGAAACGGTCTACAAAGCCTTCATTTCCATCGGACAGGTCAAAGAACCCAAATATTTCGTGACCTGGTTGACGAAAATTCTGATTCGGAACTGTTACCGTGTCCTGAACCAACAGACCGTGGTAGCGGATCTCATTGAACAGATTCCGGTGAAGGAATCTTCGCGGGAAGAACATCTGGACTTGATTGACGCCTTGTCGCACCTGCGAAAAGAATACCGGGATGTTTTGGTACTCTTTTATTTTCACGATGTCCCGATGAAGGAGATTGCTTCTTTTATCGGTATCACCCTGAATACGGTCAAGACGTATCTCAAACGGGGACGGGAAGAATTGAAGAAACAGTTGGGAGGGCTTGATTATGTCGAAGCACAATCTTCAAAATGACTATAACCAGATTCCTGTACCACAGGCCGCCTTACAGGAGCGGATTCGCCAAGGAATGGAGCAGGGAAAGCGGGATCAACAAATCAAACGACCGAAACGTCTGCGACGTCTGGTTGTCTCGACGGGACTGGCGGCATCACTGTTGATCACATCGACATTCGTCGTTCCATCCTTTGCGACGGCGATGGCAAAAGTTCCATTACTCGGTCAGATGTACCGACCGTTCCTCGAACAGGAAAACACCGGTACCGCAATTAGTCAGAAGCAACTCGCAACGAAAATCGATCAAGTCGCAAGTGACAACGGGATCGACATCCAAGTCATCGATGCCTACTACGACGGAGCAACAATCGGTATGAATCTGACAGCGACCGGCGTCCCGGATGTGAAAGCGGAAGCGCGGTCAGGATTATATGAACTGTTCAAAGGGGATAAACGGTTTGCCGGGACAGAGACGAAAGAAGTGGTTCAGTTCAAGCAGGTGAACGGTATTTGGCAAGGACGAATTGAATACACGCTCGGTGAAACCAAATTGCAAGATACGCTCCAGATTCCGATCGTGTTGACGGACGTATTTGGCGTCAATGGAAACTGGGCGTTTAACGTACCGGTTAAGCGGCTTCCTGTCAAAGAACAAGTCTATGGCACAACGGTCAAAAATCCAACCTATCAAACGGAAGTCACATTGGATAAGTTGATTCAGGGCAAAGGCAGCACCTCGTTCGACTATATAACACGCTCGCCGAAAAAAGAACGTGCCCGTGTCGAGCTGACGTTGCTTGATTCATCCGGCAAGGAAATCATCCGCAACTGGACATGGTCGACTCAGTCCGTTAAACGGACGAAAACTGGAACGGAGGCCATCGAGCAGTCACGGTTAATCCTCGGGAACTATGTGATTCCAAAAGGGAGCTATCTGTTGCAGCCTTCTTTACGAATTGATCTAGAGACACAACCGATTCCGTTAACCAAGCCGTTGCCGTACCGCCAACAGTCGGAAACGCACCCGCTCAAGATGACAATCACATCGATTGAGACAACATCCGAGCAAGTCGTCGTTGAATTTTCGACGAATTCCCGTGAGTCTCGATTTGGTATGAAGCTTGATATCCGTAACTCCATGCGGTTGCTTGAAGGAACAGAACCGCCGGACGGTCGGGAAATCAAACCAAAAGTCACCGTGCTCGATGCGGATAAACAAATGTTCCGGTCGACATTCCGCCTGCCGGAACCATCCGAGCACACACGTGAAGAATATTATCTCGAAACCGGCTACAGCAATACCCTCGTCAATACACCACTTGAGTTACAACCGATTACGTTTACGGTCGACTAACAGGAAAACCAGACCGGATGTCGAACTCCAAACGGATAGCGATTGAATAAGGAGTGGAAAAGTATGAATATACGGGCAATGACCGCAACCGATTATCCGGAGGTCGGTCGGATTTACAAACAGGGGATAAAGACGCAGAATGCGACGTTTCGAACGGAAGTAGCATCGTTTGATTACTGGAATGCCCATCATCACCTGCACAGCCGGCTGGTGGCGGAAGAAGACGGGAAGGTGCTCGGTTGGGTCGCCATCAGTCCGTTTTCATCGATTCCCGCCTATCGAGGAGTAGCGGAAGTCAGTCTTTATATTGACGAAGATGCACGCGGCAAAGGAATCGGCACCGCATTGATGCAGGCTCTCATCGAAGCGAGTGAAGCGGCTGGCATCTGGACGCTGCATTCGCAAATCTTTCCGGAAAACACGGCCAGTTTGAAACTTCATCAACGGTTTGGTTTCCGGGAAGTCGGCCGGCGGGAACGGATTGGACAATTGGCAGGAGTTTGGCGGGATACGATTTTACTGGAGCGCAGAAGTCAGATTTAAAACGAAGCGAATTATATGAAAAGGGGAGATGGATGTTAGTGTCCGCCTCCCCTTTGTGTCTTAAAAATTAAAGTCATTCACTTGCTGTTAAAACAAGCGCAAAAATCTGTTCGTCCTTCTTCACATCAATATCCTCAGGACCATGGATATCTTCGAGTGAATGCGTCTCGATTTTACCACTTGTTGATACATGACGAAGCAACAGCACGTCATAATCACTCAGCGTGAAGTTCGAGCTAGGACCCGTAGTACTGAAGGCAACTGGTTTTTGTTTTAACGCTTCATGGGCACGAATACTTCCGCCCTCTAGATTCGCGCCAAAGTGAATGTATTTCGCTGAAGAGGATTGAAGGACTCGGAGTGTCGAATCGTATTTCTTTGGTTCAATTTCCATGGAAAAGAGTGTCCGTTCTTTGTGGTTCGGCAAATATTCGACGCCTTTTAACAGATAGTTTTTGTTCAGCTTACCTTTTAAGTGATAAGCAGCGATATCTTGATCATTGATTTCCGCAAAAACTTTTTCACCGGCTTTTAAATTAATGGAAGATACGGTCAATGTGTCACTTGTTGGTGATGTGCAGCCACTCAATAAGAAGGTAGCCGTCAGTAAAAAGACGCTGTATGTTTTCATGATCAGATCCTCATCTCGTAAGTAGTTATTGGTAATATTCACCAACGGATGAAAATAGACCTTCTTTTGAAGGATGATTTCAATGGAGAACGGGAAAAGACCGACAGCAGGTATTTTCAGGAGGGATAAAGATGGATGATTTTTTTGGAGAAGGTCTTGAGACCAATGATCAGAAACGAAAACGAAAACTGGAGGAAGTGTTTGACCAATCGTTTGAGTCGGAACGTCGCGACTTTAACCAGTCACTCGAACAGGAAGTGACCGTTGCGCTGATCGGGGACGTCAACGCGGGCAAGTCCTCGACATTGAATGCGATCCTTGGTCGGGAAGTCGCGACCGTCGGAGCAAAGCCGGGGGAGACGACACGCATTGATCAAATTCGGCAACATCCGGAAGACAAGGTCGTCTTCGTCGATACGCCGGGACTGAACGATGCAAACAGCCTGAACTCGGACACGACGTGGAAGTTTTATCAAAGTGCCGATGTTATTCTTTATTTCTTAAACGCCGCCGGGACCGTCTTATCGGAAACGGAGACCAAAAACTTCAAGAAGATTTATGCCCATAATAAAAAGATCGTCATCGTCGTCACGAAAATCGATGCGACGAACGACCTCGCGACGATCCTGTCGCATATCGAGTCGAAGTTACCGGGACCAAAAGTCGTTCCGGTCTCAGCGATGGACGGGACGAACATTGACCGTCTGCGTCGTGAGGTGCTCGACATCCTAAAAAAGTTCAACAAGGATAATCTGTTTGTTCGCGAGATCGATCCGGCGTTGCGGGGGAAAATCGCGAACAACTGGATTGTCGGAGCCGGAACGGCCGCCGGGGCAATTGGAGCGGTACCATTTCCGGGAGCTGACATCATTCCGTTGACATCGATTCAAATCGGACTGATGCTGAAACTGTCGAATTTGTACGAACGGAATCTGTCGAAGGAAAGTGCGAAGGAGTTGCTGGTCGTGACGATTGTCGGGAACTCCGGCAAAACAGCGTTCCGCCAACTGGCGAAGATGGTTCCGGGATACGGAGCTGTCATCGGAGCCGGTGTCGCTTCAACGGCAACACTCGCACTCGGATACGGGACGAAATATGCTTATGAGAACAAATTGGAACTGACACCGGAAAGTCTGATGGGTTTTCTTAAGAAATTCCGCAAGAAGCCGGACGGAGCAAAATGACGGACAGATTATGAAGTCCCTGCTATGCTGTAAGACAAACATAAGGAGGGACACGTCATGTCTACATTGCTTGAAGAAATAAAAGCGTATCAAGAACAGTTTCGTCAAAAGGCACCGCAGGAAAAACAACGGTTGATGGCACAAGCGACAAACGAGTTAGCCGCATCAGACGGCGCCAAAGGATTGACCGTCGGAGACGAAGCACCCCGTTTTACGTTACCGAACGCATCTGGTCAATCCGTGTCTCTTGAAAAACTGTTGCAGGACGGTCCCGTCATCGTGACGTTTTACCGCGGCGGTTGGTGCCCGTACTGTAATCTGGAACTTCGGGCTTACCAACGGGAATTGGGAAAAATTGAGGCAAAAGGAGCGACGCTTGTCGCCATCAGTCCGGAAACACCGGATCACTCGCTCTCGACGCAGGAAAAAAACGACCTGGCATTTCCCGTGTTGAGTGATGTCGATAACGTCGTCGCCCGTCAGTTCGACCTTGTGTTCGATATGCCCGACTATTTAATTGACGTGTACAAGGCATCCGGTCTTGACGTTGCCGGCCATAACGGTAACGAGGACTGGCAGTTACCGAAACCGGCGACGTTCATCATTCAGCCGTCCGGACAGATTACTTTTGCGGACGTACCGGACGACTATACGAAACGGACGGACCCTTTGGCTGTCATCGATCTGCTGTAACATCAGATGTGTTGGTACGCAACCAGTCACGAAAAGTCGGTTCAAGATCATGGAGATGTTTTGTGGTCGAGAATTGCTGAGCGGCATAGCGCAACATATGATAGGTGGTCTCGTCGAGCATACAGGAGCGCATTTCTGCGGCCAAAGCACCGGGATGATTGGCTTTAGCCAAATAACCGGTCATGCCATACTGGACAGCGTCACACAGACCGGGGGTGTCATAGACAATCGCCGGTGTGCCGACGCGTGCTGCTTCATAGACAATCATTCCCCAGTTATCTTCATGGGATGGAACGAGTAAGGCTGTGGCCCGGCTGATATGACGGTTGCGCTCGACAGGTTCGATATCGCCGAGGTAGTGAATGCTTTGTTGTATGGCTGCTGGAATCGACGCATCGAATCGGATTGGACAATGTCCGATAATCCAGAGTTGAACCGCTTGAAATTCTTGTTTCGAGGCGATGAAGGCTTGGCAGACATCAAATAATTCTTTTGATTGAGAGGGACGGCTGACGTAAACAAACGTCGGTCGTTTTTCTTTTTCGAGCCAAGTCGACTCAGGGGAAAGCAAATCGAGTCCTTCCGGAAGACGAACTACTTGATGGTACCCTTGTTTGGTTAACGTCATCAGGACGGACGGATGGAAAACAAGACATGGATCAGAAAATGACGATTTTGCCTGACAAGTCGGCATATTGACAAGGATTCGGGCAGATGGGATTGTGCTGCGTCGGCACATAAATTCAAGGAATGGAACATTGAACAGGAGAATCAACGCAATGGGATGGGACTTGATATAGTGCAAGGCATGCCAAGAGAAGCTGAGCGCATTACCGCGCCGGATGTACGTTACACCGTCGATTGATTCGATGTCACGTCCGCCAAAAAATGCAGGAGCCAAGCATGTCACGTTGTATTCATCCGTGATTCGTTTAAAAAGTTCGTGTAAGAGGTGATGTGAAAAGTTAGCGTCAGGATGCTGAATATCAGATGAAGTCAGAAACAGTAAAGATTTACGCATATGACTCGTCTCCTTTACTGAATTTCTTTTGTATGTCTATTCGAGACGGGGGTAAAGAACTCCTCGGAAGAATCAAAAAAAGTTCCTGCCGATTAAGGGAGGAACTTTTGTTTTAGCGGTCCACATGTTGAGTTAATTCATCAACAAGCTGCTCAAGGGAAACGGTCATTGTACTGAGCGATTCCGTCATCGTTTCAAATTCATGTTGGACGGTCGTTTGTTGTTCGAGTGAAACGGCAGTCGATTCAATACCATGGCGGACTTCGAGGGAAGCGGTTCGCGTCGTCTCCATCCGCTGTTCGATGTCGAGCATCTGGACACCGACCCCGTGACGGGCGGTTTGAATCGAGCTGATACTTTGTTCGACTTCCTGTACGAGTTGCGTGATATCAGAAAATGTCTGACGGACACGGCTCGTCATTTCCTGATTTTCAGCCAGTGTTTTCGTATAACCGGCGGCGGTCGTTTTGATTTGATCGGTATCGGCAATCAGGGCCTGCAGGACTTCCGTTACTTCGTTTGCATAACTGCGGGACTGAACAGCGAGATGCCCGACTTCCGTTGCAACGACGGCAAACCCCCGTCCGGCATCCCCGGCACGTGCCGCTTCGATCGCAGCGTTTAATGCCAATAGATTCGTCTGGCCGGCAATGGCTTCCAGACTGGCGAGGATTTTTTGAATCTTATCCGACCGGCTGGCCATTGCCGTGACAGAAGTGTGCAGACCGTTCGTTGATTCGACCATCTCTTCGACGCGGCGGTCCATCAGGTTCATCTCCTCGTTTCCAGTCAACGCGCGTTTCGTCATATGTTCCGTCGTCGTGACGGTTTGTGCCATTTTCGATTGGATCGATGCGATGGACGTATTGACCTGATGCAACTGATCCGTTCCTTGTTGCATCGATTGATGCTGACCGTCAGCGGACTGAACAATCGGTGCAATCGCTGTCGCGATCTGGTTCGTTGCTTCGACGGACTGGACAGCTGCCTGTTGTAAGTGTTTCGTATTCGTTTTTAAATTACCGACAAGTGCTTCGATTTGGTGACTGACATTCGTAATCAGCGTCGTGGCTTCCGTTTCTCGTTTCAAGGAGACGGATCGTTCCTGATTTTGTACGGCAATCTGGATAATCAGAGCCACACTCGTCAAAATCAAGAAAACGGCATGAATCATCAGAATGCTGAACGGATAACCGGTCGTTCCGCAAATCAGGGACGGGGCAAAAAAGAAGCCGGCGAAATGTTGCAAGGCGAAAAGGATGGTGCTGACGAGAATCAAGTTAATCCGGCGGAAATAAGCAATCAACGCCAGGACCATGAAAATTGAAAAATGATACTCGACCAGTCCATTGCCGCCGGCGACGATCGACATACTGGAAAACGTCAGTGTCAACGTCAAGAGAAGCGCAACGATTATACTGTCTGGTCGAATCCGGTAGAGAACGGCAGAAGCAATCCAACAGACAAACGGTAACAAAGCAATCCAGGCAAGTGTCGTGGGTGAAGCGGCTGTTACGTTTCCCCGGATGAGTTGATAACCTTCCGCAAAGTCGGTGAACCGGTGTAAACCATGGACAATGAACGATAAAGTGACGACAAGAAAACTGATCCAAAGCATAAGTTGATTCCGACGTTTCATAAAATAAAATTCCCCCATTTTCTAATAGAAAGTGAAACAAATCACGAGTAAACATGTTAAACGTATACCACTATCGGTCGGGAAAATAAGATTGTTTAGCTTCAAGATACTTAAAACAAAATTAAATTTTAAAATAGAAATTCATGCCTAAACAGACAAGATATGGGGTATAGAAGGGCATTGAGACTTGTAGGAGGAACCGTGTATGAAATGGAAGGGCAGAGAAAGAAGTTCGAACGTCGAAGATCGACGGGGCATGGGTGGAAAAGGAGTCGCCGGGATCGGAGGCGGACTCGGGATCATCATTTTAATCGTCGTCACGTTGATGGGCGGGAATCCGGCCGACATCCTCGGAGGATTGTCCGATTCACAAGGCGACAGTCAAGGCGAGTACCAGGAAACGGCCAAAGAAAAAGAAGCGGCTGATTTTGTATCCGTTGTCTTAGCGGATACGGAAAAAGTCTGGACAAAGGAATTTAAACAGGACGGTATGACATATAAAGAACCGACGCTCGTTTTATATACCGATCAGGTCAGTTCAGCGTGTGGACAAGCCGGAAAGTCAGTCGGACCGTTTTATTGTCCGGGGGATCAGAAATTATACATTGATCTAAGTTTTTATGATGAGTTACAAAATAAATACGGGGCACCGGGAGACTTCGCGATGGCGTATGTCATTGCCCACGAAGTTGGGCACCATGTTCAGACGTTGCTTGGGACATCAGACGAAATCATGCCGCTTCGTCAAAAGATGAGCGAAGAGAAGTTCAACAAATACCTGGTCCGCTTTGAATTGCAGGCGGATTACTATGCGGGTGTCTGGGCCAACCATGCACAAGGACAAAATCTGCTTGAAGAAGGCGATTTGGAAGAGGCACTTGGAGCGGCGAATGCTGTCGGAGATGATACATTGCAGAAAAAAGGGCAAGGATATGTCGTACCGGAAAGCTTTACACACGGTACATCGGCTCAACGCGAACGATGGTTCCAAAAAGGATTTGATAACGGAACGATTGAAGGCGGCGATACCTTCAAAGCGAAGAATTTATAAGCATAATCAACAGGCACCACTTCATAACGAAGTGATGCCTGTTTTCGATTAATCGTTGTATTGGTTAAACATCGCCGTATCATCGGGAACGTTGGCGAGATAGACAATCTTTCCATCCGCATTGAGCCGGGCGATGTCGGTTCCATCCTGGGTGAAGACAGAGCCGTCCGCGCGTTTCCCGCAAACAGCCCAGCGTGTTTCCATCGTATCTCCTGTTTCTGATGGAACCCATCCGGCATACATGTGTTTAATATCCTGATTCGCCGTAAAGACCATCCGGACGAACTGTTTCCAGGCATCGATACCGTGCTGTTCCTGTCCGTTCAGGACGAATGTGATTTCGTCCGAGAACAGGGAAATCAAGTCATCAAAAGCTTTTTCATCGGTCCGGGAAGCATCAAATAAATCAAAATAGCGGTCAAGTGTAGTGGTGTTCATCATATATTCTCCTTTTAGTTACGAATCATTTTTTCTTCAATTAAACTCTGCAGTTTTGTCAGATGATCGGGCGGACAGTTCAAATAAATTTCACGGCGGATCGAGTCGATCGTCTCGCGTTTGAGTATCGATTGCCACGACTGTTCCGCTTCTGCCATCAGGTCGGACAATAAGCAGATGTTCTGATCCTGGATACCCATCAAGTCTTCGAAAACACCGCTTGAGGCATATAAGGATTGTTTGCCCTCGATTGCTTCATAGATATCAAACACACGAATCGTCTCCGGTGACGCTTTGAGCCGGAAGCCGCCTTTTGCACCGGGAACAGAAATCAGCAGATCCGCACTCACGAGCTTCCGGAGCAACTTTTGAAAGTAGGTTGGCGAAGCGCCAAGTTGCTGACTGATGAATTCGCCCGGCAACACACCTTTCTCCGGTAAAAACGTCAATAAGAGCATTGCATACACCGATTGTTCAACACCTGTCTTCATTTGCATGAAACATTCTCCTTTCTGTATAACGTGGATAACTATTGTCTATAATACATCCGGATAAATCAATTGTCCAACAAAAGGTCCCTCACAAAACCGTCACACCTTTTCGACAGCATACCCGTGGCATCAACAGAATGGATTCGGTATACTGAATGTACGATATGTGAAAATATTCACTAAAAGTCGTTCACACTTAGTGAAAGGACGTTTTCTTATGAATCCACTCAAAGGAATTATTACGATTCCGCGTACGATTTTTATACAACTGATGCTGGCCGCCGTCCTGATGGGAGTCGCCGTCATCGGACAATCCTATCTGATTGTCATCATCGTTGACCGGATTTTTCTGCAAGGGGATCCGTTCGCGGCAGTCATTCCGTTGCTCGGTGTCCTATTGGGGATGCTTGTCCTGCGCGTCGGCGTCACGTACTGGAACGGGCGCCTCGGAACGAGTCTTGCGGCACGCGTCAAACAAGATCTGCGTCAGGCGCTCGTCGCGAAATACACACGAAACTCTGTCGAGTCGATGCTTGAAGGACAATCCGGACAAAAGGTCAGTATCCTGATGGATTCCGTCGATGAGATGGACAGCTATTACAGCCAGTACCTGCCGAAGGTCATTCAGACATCGATTGTTCCGTTGATGGTCTTGATTGCCGCCTTCAGCTATGACTGGGTCACGGGACTGGTCATGATGATTACCGCCCCGTTCATTCCGTTGTTTTACATCGTCATCGGGATCATGACGCAAAAGCGGGCCGATACGCAGCTTGAGAAGATGAATGCCTTTTCTGGTACGTTCCTCGATACGTTACAAGGATTGACGACGCTCAAGTTATTCGGGCGGGCGAAAGCTCAGCAGGACGTGATTGAACGAAGCAGTCTCGAATTTCGGGATGCGACGTTAACCGTCTTAAAACTCGCGTTCCTGTCGTCGTTGATGCTCGAATTCATCTCGATGCTCAGTATGGGGATGATTGCGCTTGAAGTCAGCTTACGGTTGATTTTGTTCCAAAGCATCACCTTTGTGCCGGCCTTCTTGATGTTGGTTCTGGCACCGGAATACTATCTGGCGTTAAAAGAGATGGGAGCTGCTTTCCATACCGGACGGGGCAGTGTCGCCGCCGCGAAACAGATTGCGGCCGAACTGACGGACGACGACCGGAATGTCGCTTTCGGACGAACGGAACTGCCGGCAGCCCGTCCGCCGCGAATTGAACTGAAAGACGTCGCGTTTTCGTACCGCGATGCCCGGTTTGCGATGGAACAGTTGAATTTGACGATTGAACCGTATCAAAAGGTTGCCTTGATCGGCCGCAGCGGTGCCGGAAAATCGACGGTCCTCCAATTGCTGGCTGGCCTTGCCGATCCGCAGGACGGACAGCTGTTGCTTGACGGTCAAGATCGTCAGACCATCACGGAATCCAGTTGGTTCAGCCAGCTCAGCTACATCTCGCAGCATCCGTATCTCTATGCCGGGACGCTGGCGGATAATATCGCCATCGGTGAATTGCGCGAAGCATCGCGGGCTGCGATTGAACAGGCGGCATCGGACGCCGGTCTGACCGAATTGATCGGACAGTTGCCGAACGGACTCGACATGATAATCGGAGAAGGCGGACGCGGCTTATCCGGCGGCGAAAAGCAGCGCGTTGCGTTAGCACGTGCCTTCCTGAAACGCCCGAATGTCATCTTGTTTGATGAACCGACGACCGGTCTTGACGTGAAGACGGAACGGTTGTTGCAGGAAGCGATGACTGTTCTCGGACGTGAAGCGACCGTCATCACGGTCGCCCACCGTCTGCATACGATTGAACGGTCGGATCAAATCGTCGTGCTGGAAGCCGGACGGATTGTCGACCGGGGGACACATGAAGAATTACTTGGACGTAAATCGGAATATGCGATGATGCGTGCCGTTCAACGGGGGGAGGAGACACGATGAAAGAGTTAATGGGAATTTTTCGTTTGATGCTGCACCAGAAACGGGACATCGTGCTCTCGATCGTCTTCGGTGTTTTGGCCGGAATCACGGCAGTCGGCTTGTTCGCAGCAAGCGGTTTTTTGATTTCAAAAGCCGCCCTGTTGCCGCCGATTCAGACACTTGCCGTTTTGATTGCCTTACAGAAAATCTCCAGTCTGACGCGGGCTGTCAGCCGGTACGCCGAACGGTATTACTCACACCGGGCGACGTTTACGATCCTCAGTGACTTGCGGACGACGTTTTATAAACGGCTGGAACCACTCGCACCGGGTATCTTTGCCAAGTACCGGAGCGGGGATTTGCTCGCCCGGATTGTCGGGGACGTCGAAAGTCTGCAAAATACGTTTTTGCGCGTCGTCTATCCACCGATCATTTTAGTGCTCGTCTTTCTGTGTACAATCTTTTTCGTCAGTTTCTTTTCACTCAGTGTCGCGCTTGTCCTCGTGTTTGGTCTGATCTTGACGGGATTCGTCATTCCCGGCTGGTTTGCCTACCGGGAACAACGGTTTGCCCGGTCTGTCCGGGCCCGACGCGGGGAACTGTCGACGGAAGTGACGGAACTGTTCCAAGGTTATCGTGACTTAAAGATCTATCAGCAACTCGGGAACAAGGAAGCGGAGCTGAATGCCGTTGCCGCACGGTACGTGGCGGAAGAAAAACGCAACGGACTGCATGCGGTCTCGAACCTTGCATTGAATACACTGGCGACGTTGGTTATTTCCTGGATTGTCCTCGGACTCGGGGCATATCTGGTCGCTGACGGACAACTCGACGGCGTTTTCCTCGCATTGCTGGTCATGACCTCGTTGACGGTGTTTGAAAATGCCGCACCGATGGCGATTTTACCCGGATTTTTTGAAGACAGCCGTCATGCGGCACGTCGTCTTGATGACGTCGTCGAAGCCACAACGACACCGGAATACCGTCCGTTTGAATTGACGCAGGCTCCGGAACTGAGCACGGAACACGTCACTTTCACGTTTCCGGGTCAGGATCGTCCTGTCTTACGGGACGTCAGCGTGACGTTCCCTGCCGGCAGTAAAACGGCGATTGTCGGAGCGAGCGGTTCCGGAAAATCGACGCTGTTGCAACTGTTGTTGCGGATGTATCCGGTCGACGGGATCCGGATCGAAGGAACATCCGGTCAAGAAATTGATCCGGAAGCATTATGGCGACAGACGAATGTCGTCCTGCAACAAAATCATTTCTTTTACGGCACGATTCGTGACAATCTGAAGCTGGCAAGCGGGGAAGCGACGGATAAGCAGATGATGGAAGCACTCAAACACGTCGGTCTTTCTTTACTTGAACTCGACGACAGGGTGCTTGAAAAAGGGGAAAACCTGTCCGGCGGTGAAAAACAACGGCTTGCGATTGGCCGGATCTTCTTGCGTCAGACACCACTCTATCTGCTGGATGAGCCGACCTCATCGGTCGATGCGTTGACGGAACAGATGATTTTACGCCACCTGTTTTCCCGTGCAGAGGATTCAACGCTGTTGCTTGTCAGCCACCGGCTGGCTGGTCTTGAGACGATGGACCAAATCGTCGTCATGGAACAGGGCCAAATCATCGAAGTCGGCACGTATGCTGATTTGATGGCCAACCAAGGTGCTTTTTATGCTTTAAAACAAGTCGAACAGTCGGTCTTTGCACCGGATCAACTGGTCCGCTGAACCAACAGCCACATCCACGCTAACAGAGTGTCGGATGTGGCTTTTTTTGAGGAATCACAAATTTTTAAACGGTGGTCTTAAGCTCCGATGACAAGGAAATGGAATTTTAATGGACGGTTTCGTTATCGGATGGTAAAGTAAGGAAAAAATAAAGGGGGAGCATTGATGGAGATTCGCCGTTGTCAGGTACAACTGGACGATCAAACGATTGCCTATAATCACTATTATTCCGAGTCAGATGAGGTCTGCTTTATGTTGTCCGGCGCAGGTTATGCGTATGACCATCCATACTTTTACTTTAGTCGGATGATGTTATTGAAGCGGGGCGTGAACGTGATTGAGATTCAGTATGTCTCGGACGACTTGTTCAGCTTGCCGGACGAACAGGGAGATGCGGAGGTGAGCAGGCGGATTGAAGCGGTCATCGAGGACGTGTTACATTCACGTACATATAAAACGATTCACTTTATTGCCAAATCGCTTGGAACGGTACCGCTTGTATCGATGATGCACCGCGGACTGTTTCCGGAAGCGCGTGTTGTCCTTCTGACGCCACTCTTAAAAGTTCCGGCGATTGTCGAAGCGATTGCGAACAGTCAGCATCATGGATTACTCGTCATCGGTGACCACGATCGTCAGTTCAGTCCGGAAGCGTTGGAACGGTGCGGCAGCTCGAACCTCGTACTGGAACAAATAAAAGGGGCTAATCATTCCCTTGATCTCGATTTTGAGGTCGGTCCGTCCCTGCAAGTACTCGGACAGATCATGCAACGGACGGAAGAAGTGTTGTTCCCCGTACCGGTTAAGGAAAACTGAAAAAAACCGACAGAAAACTCTTGGAAGAGCGTTCTGTCGGTTTTTTTTAATACGGTCGCATCAGTGCGCGGACGGGACTGCCGTCACCGTCGACGAGTGGAAGCGGAACAGCATTGAGATGATAATCACCCGGAGTGATCGTATCGAGGACTAACCCTTCGAGTATGTGAACTCCATGAGCGGCGAGCGCATGATGGGCCGCCATCTCTTTACTGTCGATCGCGTCAACAGACGGTAAATCGAGTCCGATTAATTCAATCCCGAGTGCTCCAAGGCGTTCGGCAAGACTCGGCGTCAGGACCGGAATCGTTTCCGGGAAAATCGACTTATCGACCCAACCGTCTGTTTTGATGATCAGCCGGCGCACATCGGTTAAATCAAATGCATCAAGGTCGCTTGCGACGAGTTCGGTCCGGCCGGGCAGATAAATGACGCGGACATGACCGATATAGAGATCCGGATCAAGATCGATGACTTTTTGACCGGCATCGTCAAAATGAAACGGAGCATCGATATGAGTACCGGTATGCAGACTCATCGTCACCTGGCCGACGTTGACGGAGCCGGTGTCGGCTTTACTCCAGTTGATCGTGTAGTTAAATTTCGTATCACCCGGCCATGTCGTAACAGACGAGGTTAACGGTTGTGAGACATCTATCCAACGGTTCATATCAGGTTCCCCCTCAAAGTTTTGTCCGGACCGACCAGAGTTCCGGGAAGAACCGGTGGTCGAGCACACGGCGCAGATAACTGACACCGGACGAACCGCCCGTTCCCGGTTTTTGACCGATGATCCGTTCGACGGTGCTCATATGGTTAAAGCGCCACATTTGTTGCTGGCTGCCGATATCGAGTAACTTTTCACCGAGCTCATATAAATCCCAGTACTGTTCGACATCCTGATAGACAGTCGCCCAAGCGGCTTCGACACTCGCGTTCGCTTCCCAGTCCTGGGTGACGTCCCGGTTGAGAATGGTCTCATCAATCTGTAAGCCACGTCGATGCATCGCCCGGACAGTCTCGTCATAGATACTCGGTGTTTTTAAATCATCGTTCAATTGAGCGTACAACGCCGTTTCGTGTTCGTAGACCCGAAGCATTTGGGCGTTCTTGAAGCCGAGCGCAAACTCGATTTGCCGGTTTTGGTAGGATTGGAATCCGGACGAATGCCCAAGCGAGTCACGGAATTCAAGATACTCAGCCGGTGTCAGTGTCGAGAGGACACTCCATGACTGAATCAACTGTTGTTGGATTTTTGAGATACGGGCCAGCATCTTGAACGACCGTTCGAGCTGATCGTCGGCGACTGCCTGAATGGCAGCGGTCATCTCATGTAAAATCAATTTCATCCACAGTTCGCTTGTCTGATGAATGACGATGAACAGCATTTCGTCATGATGATTCGACAACCGTTGCTGGCTTGTCAAAAGGGAGTCGAGCTGTAAATAATCTCCGTAAGACATGTCTTTTTTAAAGTCGGTTTGAATCGTTTCCTCAATCTTCGTCGCATCCGTCTGTTTCATTCCAATCGTTCCCCTTTACGTTAAAGTGATTGTGAACGTTTTGTCTGATCCGCTTGCGGCGGGTTGTTGCGTTTCCAGAACACATAGGCAATCGTCAGGAAAATCAACCACGGAATACCAAACTTCAAGACGATCTGGAAATCGGTAAACCAGGTCGTGATGACCAGTGCAAATAACAAGAGGGCACCGAGCGCCGTCAAATACGGATAGCCCATCATCCGGACCGGCAGTTTCCGTCCACCGTCCCGTTCCCAGGCTTTCCGGAAATAGAGATGGGAGATGAAAATCATGAACCAGGTGAAGATGGCCCCGAACATCGAAATTCCCATCATGAACGGATAGGAGACACTCGATTGACTGCTGATGACGGCAGCAAGGAATATGCCGAGTGTCGACACAGCGAGTGCAAAGAGCGGCACACCTTTCGCATTCAGACGACTGAAGATCCGGGGGGCGTAAGTTGCTTTCGACAATGAATACATCATTCGCGTTGAAGCGTACAACTGACTGTTCATCGCCGATAACGCAGCTGTCAGGATGATGAAGTTCATGATGCCGGCCGCACCGGGAATCGACAACATTTCCATGACCTTAACGAACGGACTTTCATCGACACCGCCGGCCTGTTGCCACGGAACGATCATGAGCATCAAAGCAATCGTGATGACGTAAAACGTCGACAGCCGGAAGACCGTTGCCTTCAGTGCTTTCGGCACGGCAACATCCGGATCCTTTGCTTCGCCGGCTGTGACGGCGATTAATTCTGTTCCGAGGAAACTGAACAGCGAGATGAAGACGGCAATCCAAAGACCGGAAAAACCGAACGGCATGAAGCCGCCGTCATTCGTGAAGTTTTGGGGACCAATCTCAGGTGAATTGCTTCCGAAGACCAGGTACGCACCGAGAATCATGAACATCAGGATGGCACTGATTTTAATGACAGAAAACCAGTATTCGAACGTCGCAAACGTATTGACGGTCGTGGCATTGATATAAATCAACGCCGCTGCGAAGACGAAAATCCAGATGTAACCGGGGACGTCCGGGAACCAATATTTCATGTAGATGGCGATGGCACTGACTTCGACGCCGATGGCCAAGACATTGGCGACCCAGTAAGAATATCGGACAAGGAAACCGGCATAGGGACTGATGTACATTTCAGCAATCGTGCCGAATGAGCCGGAGGTCGGATGGGCGACGGTCATTTCCGCAAGACAGCCCATCAACAGCAGGACGATGAAAGCGCCGATTGCATAGCTGACGAGAACACTCGGTCCGGCAAGACTGATCGCGAGACCGCTTCCGAGGAAAAGACCGGTTCCGATCGCACAGCCCATCGCAATCATCGTCAGTTGGCGTGTTTTTAAGTCACGCCGTAATTCAGTAGGATGTTCTTTCATAAAGCCTCCTTACGCGACGACTTCGCGTTCGTTCTTAAATTGTTCGTACTGTTTTTCGTCCATGATCGTTTTCAAAATCGAAACGACCTCATAGACGTCTTCAAAACTATTATACAAGGCAACAGGGGCCAGGCGGACAATATTCGGTGCCCGGAAATCAGGAATGACCTGATGGGCTTTCAGCGCTTTACAAATCCGTGCCGCTTCCGGATGTTCGAGACTCAGGTGAGCGCCGCGTCGTGTGTCGTCACGCGGATTTCCGATTACAAAGCCGTACGGCGTCAATTCCTGATCGACGAGCGCCATCATGTAGTCGGTCAGTGCCAGTGATTTTGTCCGAACGGCATCGATGCCGACTTCTGCAAACAATTCGAGCGCACCGATTTGCGGGGCGAGGCTTAAAACGTGTGGTGTGCCGATTTGGAAGGCAGCGGCGTTTTCGGCAGGTGTCATCGTATGATTCATATCAAATTGTTTGTCTTTACGGGAACCGAACCAACCGGTCAGACCGGGCAATGTTCCGAAATGACGTTCATGGACGAATAATCCACCGACCGTACCGGGACCGCCATTCAAATGTTTGTAGTTGCACCAGTACGCAAAGTCGACGCCCCAGTCATGAAAGGCATGGGGAATCGCGCCGACGGAATGACAGCCGTCAAAGCCGATCAGGATCCCGCGGGCATGGGCTTCGCGGGTCAGCCGTTCCATATCTAAAATTTGTCCGCTCCGGTAAAGAACGGTCGGCAGAACGATCAAGGCAATGTCATCAGTCATTGCGGCGATGATGTCCGCTTCATCAAGAAACCGTCCGTCGCGGCTTTCGACCTGAACGAGGTGTTCCGCCGGATCGAGTCCGCGCAACCGGAGCTGGCTTTGCAGCGCATAAATATCAGACGGGAACGTCAAACTGTCGGCTAAAACTTTCGTCCGTCGTCCGGACGGAGCAAAGAAGGTCGCGACCAGCTGGTGCAGATTGACCGTCGTCGAACCGGTCACCATGACTTCATCCGCACGTCCACCGACAAGCGGTGCGTTCAAGGCAGCCAGTTTTTCCGACAAGTCAAACCAGGGGTGCCGACCTTTCATCCATCCGTCAATCCCGAGTTCCCGCCAATCGGCGAGCGATTCGAGTAACGTGGCTTCCGCCCGTTTCGACAACAGGCCAAGCGAGTTGCCATCCATATAAATCGAACCTTCCTGCAGATAAAATTCGTTCCGGTAAGGGGCCAGTCGATCCTGTTCGTCTCGTTCGATTGCTTCTTCACGCTTAGCGGTCAATGCCATGTCCGTTCCTCCTTAAATGAATCAGTAATCAATTTTGACAAAAGCGTAGCAAACAAATTGACACTGTGTCAATATTATCGGATAGAGAATCAGGAGAGGTAGTTGATTATGATGAAATCAAATGAATCCAAAATGGACAAACGGCATTTGCGGACAGTCCGGACCCGGGAAAAACTGCTTGTCGCAGCCCGGGCTGTCTTTCTTGAAAATGACTTTCAGACAACGACGATTTCACAAATCATCAAACGGGCCGGTGTCGGCTATGGAACCGCATACGTTCATTTTGAAGGGAAGGATGAACTGCTGATTGTCCTGATGGAAGACGTCATGGATCGTTTCCATCAAGTAGCGGAACAGCCGTTTGAGCCCAGAACAGCTGAAGAGGCCAAAAAGCAAATCGAGCAGCAGGCAACGGCGTTTTTACAGCTTGCTGAACAGGAACGGGAGATGCTCCGGGTCGTCGAGCAGGCAATCGGGGTATCCTATGTCATCCGGACGAAGTGGAAACAGATTCGCGAGCGGTTCATTGAACGGATCAGTCGTGATATTCACTATGCGCAAGCGGCGGGACTGGCGCGTCCGGACTTGAATCCGACACTCGTCGCACGCGGCTGGTTTTTCGCCAATGAAATGTATTTGTTCGAAGTCGTCCGGGAAGAGACGACGGCATCGATTGCGGAAATCGCTAAAACCTTAACCGCTGTGTATACGACCGGACTGTATCCACACGATTAAAGCCGGACGTTCCCGGGAATCTTTCAATAGAAGGAGGCGGTGAAAATGGCATTTGATTACGATTTGGACTTCAAGACGACGGATTTTCGGAAGGAACCGGAAAAATACCGGGTCGGGCGGGGCGAACAGGGTGTGTTGCTCGTCGAACCGTATAAAGGGGAAATCCTACCGCACTGGCGGTTCAAGACGCCGGAAATTGCCAAAGAATCTTCCGAAAAGATTTATCAGATGTACCTCGACTATAAAGAGGCCGGAGATTTCGTCGGAATGGACATGGCACGAAAGTTCATCCAAATGGGGCATACGCGGGCACGCCGTTATACGAATTACAAAGGCGGACGCAAATACAAAAATAAAGAGACCGGTGAATTAAACGAACGGGAAATTGATCCGGAAAAAGCAAAATCCGCGGAAATCTTTCAAGAAAAATGGGATTTGATCCGGGCGGATGAAGAGTACTTAAAATTAAAGAAAGCTCATCAAAAACAGTACGGATAAAAGGATTTTCAGTTTTCCGTTCGCCTGTTTCGAGATACTGAAAATCGAGGGTTCAGAATTTGCTATGATGTGATCAATAGGGAGGAACATCTATGCGATACACGTACTGGGTAGCTTTGATCGGATTGATTATAAGTATGTATCTGCTAGTCGATTATACAACGGAAACCGTCCCTGTCAGCATCTTGGTCGGCCTGTTGGTATACAGTATCGGACTCAGTATCGTCACGACGTTCGAGGTATCTTCAATTGAGCTGACACGACGTGTCTTCGTGACGACGCTCCTGTTAGGACTAGTCCTGAATCATGTCCTTGATTTACGATTCACGGCATTTTTACTTGTATTGCTCGTCGTCGAAACGTTTGTCAAAACCCTCCGCTTCCTGCAGGCGCTTTGGTGGGACCGGACGACGTTGCATGGCTGATGTTTCCATACCATATGAAAAAAGCAGGAGGTTCTCCGACAATCCAATCGGACGACCTCCTGCTTTTGTTATGACATCTGAATCAAGATGTCTGTTCAATCTTTTTAATCAAACGGGACTGACGGCGTTGCCAAATGACAGATCCGATCAGTGTCACGGCCAGGAAGACAAGTCCAAGCATGAACGGGTAAAGAATGTTGACATCATATAACAGTCCGGCCAGTGTCGGACCGAGGACGTTTCCGATGCTCATGTAGGCGTTGTTCATCCCCATCGCAAATCCTTGTTCGTTTCCGGCCAGTTTTGAAATCATCGTGTTCAAAACAGGACGCAGGATCGACGTCGCAAGGAAGATGACGAGTGTGACGGCGAAGAAGCCGCCGTAACTTGCTGTCAGGAGTGACAACAAGAAGCCAAGCGTCGCGATCAACAGGAAGATGTTCAGGACTTTGCCTTCCCCGAGACTGCGTGATAACTTATCGACGACGAAAATCTGAGCGATGACGCTGATGATGCCGGTCGACGTCACCATGATGGCGATGTCTTTTGGAGAGGCGCCAAACTGGTTGTCGACGAACAGGCCGAGGACTGATTCATAGGCCATCAATCCGAAACTCATGACGAGTGTGATGACGAGCGGAACGAAGTACGGCTTATGGAACGATGCGCCAAGCTTTTTCCACATGGAGCCTTCGTCGGGCGCCATCGCCGTCGCGTCATGGACGTCACTTTCTTGAAGAAGAATGACACTGAATAAGACGGCTAGAAGTGAGACGAGTGCCGAAACAAGTAACGGCAACTTCAGATCGAACTCGGCGAGGAAGCCGCCAATCCCGGGACCGATGACGATCCCGAGTGACATCGCAGCAGAGACGAAGCTGTTGCCTTTCGCGCGCTGATCCATCGTCGTGATATCCGCAACATAGGCAAAGATTGCCGGAATCAGAAGCGCCGCACCGACACCGCCGATGGCCCGGGAGATGTAAAGAATCGTAACCGAGTTCGAGAAATAAAAGACGAACATCGATAACGTCAGTCCAATCAAACCGTAGATGATCATCTTGCGGCGACCGTATTGATCGGCCCATTTCCCGGCGACCGGGGACATGACGAGCTGGGCACCGGCAAAAATCGCGATCATCAGACCGGCAGCTGTACCGCCTTGACCGATTGAAGCTAAGTAAGCGGGCAGAATCGGAATGATGATCCCGAAGCTCCCGACGGCGATGAACATGTTGATCATCAGGACCGTTAATTTTTTACGTTGATCCGCTTGCAAGGGGATCCCTTCTTTCTGCACGCTTGTGTAAGCGTTTATTATAGCAACCTCTACTATCTTAGTTTCAAGGCAAAGATCCTGTCAATTTTATCGTACCGATACAAAAAGGACCAAATCTCAAGAAGCGAGATCTGGTCCTGGCATCAGGTGCTTTTTTTGAAGAAAAGTTTACGATGTTTTCTTGAACAGCCAGTTGACATTTGGTGACAATAACGGTCGAAACAGTCGAACAACCGGACGACTCGATAAAATCCAAACGAAGAACAGGGCGAGCAAGAAGGATGAACCGATCAGGAGCACCGGCGACTCGGCAATCCATGGTGGAACCGAATCCCGAAACAGCCGGACGATGAACGAGTGTAACAGATAGATCGCCAACGTCTGAATCCCGATTTGATCAAACCGACCACCGAAGGAACGGTGTGGAATCATCATTAATACAGAAAAAATCATTACGGTACTGACCGCGTACAAAAAGAGCTGAATTAATGCGCCTTTGAGTACCGGGACATCAAATTCACCGTACGTGTCCCGGTAGAACAACCAGACCGTATCGAATCCGTTTTTTGTCCAAATGGTCATAGCGATGGCGATGGAAACAGAAACGAGTAATCCGGTCAAACGACCGAGGGGGGACGTCATCCGGTCACGAATCCGTCCGTCCGCGAGCCATCCCCGTTCTTTGACGAGATATCCCATCAAGAAGAACGGATAAAAACTGATGACCTTTTGTAAGGACAGGAAGTTCGTGATCGAACCCGGATTAGCATTAATCAGCAGAGCAAACGCAATGCTGATCAACAACGGATAACGTAAGGTCAGGAATCCCGGTGTCACGATTTGCCAAATAATGATTCCGAGCAGGTACCAGAGTGTCCAGCTCGGAACGAGCGGATGCAGGAGACCATCCACTAATCCATCGACTGTCTTTTCATTAACATAAGCGAGATAGACTTCATGAATCGATTGCCAGATGAAATAAAGGACGACAAACGAAAAGATTCGTTTTGGTCTGACTTCCTTGAAAAAATATCCGCTCATGAAGATGAAGGCCGGCATGTGCAGTAAATAAATGATGTTGTAGACGATTTGGACCGGATCGTTTCCATCAAGATTACGGAACGTTTCAATCAGGTGTCCGAACACGACCATGAAAATCAGTAGCACTTTGTAGTTCCCGAGCCAATGATCATAGGAAAAGGTCATTGGTTTTGGTGTTGGATTCATTTGTTTTCTCCAAGGATGATTTGATCGACGAAACGCTGGCTCGACTTTCCGTCCTGATGCTCGAAGAAGTATTCCGCGAAGGCTTTGACGTTTTGCATCTCGAAATCTTCGTTCTTAATCCGTTCAATCAACTCTTCCGAGGTACGGACGATTGGTCCCGGAACGAATTCTTCAAAGTCATAATAGAAGTCACGTTTTGAGATGTAATCTTCCAAATCATAGGCGAAGAATAACATCGGGCGGTCGAGCAGTGAAAATTCAAAACACGTCGATGAATAATCGGTAATCAAAATATCAGAGACGAACAGTAATTCGTTGATTTCCCGATGATCCGTCAAGTCGAGGAAGAAGTCAGCATAGACTTCCGGAATCTCCATCCGGCGGCGGACAAATGGATGCATCTTCAAAACGAAGACATAGTCTTCATGGAAAGCTTCATACAAAGCATCCAAATCGAGTTGACTGAAATCATAATGGGCACTTTTCGCGCCGTTCCCACGGAAAGTCGGTGCGAACATGATGACTTTTTTTGTTTTAAAGACAGGATATTCTTCGTAAATCCGTTCTTTTGCATCGGCGATGTAGGTTTGGTCAAAGAACATATCTGTCCGGGGAATTCCGGTTGCGATGACCTGATCCTCCCGTAATCCGAATCCTTCCGCATAGTGACGGGCGACGTTATGCGAACTGACGATGGCTTTCGTGTAGTTCCGGTGGCTGAGCGAGTTGGCACTTGGACCACCCGGCTTGCCAAGACGGCTGTATCCGAATGTCTTGAAGGCTCCGACTGCGTGCCAGACTTGAACAAGGTCGCTTCCTTTCCGGATGCTGAGCGGATAAATCATCGGATAAAAATCATCAACTAAAATCGTTTTGGCCGTCGCGAGATGATACGGCAATGTAAATTTGTCACGCCAATCGCGACGGGACTGCAAATTAGGTTTGAAGAACGTTTTAACGTCAAGGTTCAAATCCCGGCGTTCGATTTCGTTTAAGATATAGGCAAAATTCCCGCTGACATCACTTCGGGAATCCGAAGCAAATACCACTTTGTTGTCTTGGATCGGTTGCGTCCATTTCGTGACATTGTAAATACTCTTGAATGTAAAGCGACGGAATTTAAACGCGCGTTTCCGCCAATTCTTCTTCGCTTTGTTGAATTTTTCAATCAAGCGGATAAAACGTTTCGTCTCTCCTTGCTTAAGGGAATGAAAACCTAGGGTATTGCTGTATTCTGAATACTGGACGACCAGTTCATATTCGAGTTTGAGCAAGACATTACTATGTTTTGTTTCAACACGGTAAATGATCGGAATCAAGGAACGTGTATCACCGAATGGAGCTTCATGTAAAATTGATTTTCCTTGGACGATTCCGAAGAACGCATCGAAATAACCCATCGGCAACGGGCGCCCGGTCGGGGTCAGGTGATTGAGATCAAGCTCTCCGCTGAATGTTTCTTCTGTCCAGTCACCTTCAAACGGGAAACGAAGAATGAATGTCCGTTTATTTCGTTTGTTACGGAAAATGATAGCCCGTTCTAAAGGGATCGGTTCCGCCGGCGCCTCGGACTGGATGTATTCATCTTCCGGTTGTGTTTCTTCTGTGACTTCAGGGACAGCAGGATTCTCAAAAAGCAGCTGTTCGGCCTGAAGGAAATCAGTTAATCCGAAAAGACGAGCCTCGAAGCGGAATTTTGTTCCCGCCAGTTCTAGATAGTTAACGTGTGCCTGTAATATCGGCATCTGTGTTTCTTCTGCCAAAACAATCTCTCCTCGCTTAAATGATTACAATGCATTTACACAACAATGACAGATTTTTAAAATCATCACGAACATAGTATAGTGATATTAGAAATCACCCATCATTATATCGTGATGAAGCAAAAAAAATAGAACTTTATCTATTTTTTTTGCTTTAGGTGGATAGAATCGTCGAAAGAAGACATATTGTGAGACATACCCACATCGCTGGTAAGTGGAAACAACAAAAAAACTTTTTTTACAAGGGAGGGAAGCGAAGTGACCCATGGCAGCGCCATTGTCTATTGGGTGGGTCCTTTGCGATACAAGATGATTTATGCAGCAATCTTAGCTGGCGGAAAAGGAACAAGAATGGGGAATGTCGATCGTCCTAAACAATTCCTGTCAATCGGAGAACGTCCGATCCTCGTGCATACCGTGGAAAAATTTCTGTTACACGAAGATTTTGATCAAATCATCATTGTGACTCCAACGGCGTGGATCAACTATACACGCGATATCTTGGAGAAATACATTGGGACCGATGAGCGGATCGTCATCACGGCAGGCGGAAGTGACCGCAACGAGTCCATCATGGCAGCTATCAACTGGATTGAAAATAAAAACGGTTTGTCAGACGAGGATGTCATCGTCACACATGATGCAGTCCGTCCGTTCTTGACACACCGGATCATTAAAGAAAACATTTCGACAGCACTCGAATACGGAGCGTGTGACACCGTCATCTCAGCCATTGATACGATTGTCGCTTCGACGGACGGAAAAACGATTTCCGATATTCCGGTCCGTGATCAAATGTATCAGGGACAAACGCCGCAAAGTTTCCAAATTACGAAACTGAAAAATCATTACGAAGCATTATCAACCGATGAGCGGGCAATTTTGACAGACGCATGTAAGATTCTCTTGCTTAAAGGTGAAGCGGTCGCTCTCGTCACAGGTGAATTGTTCAACATTAAAGTAACGACACCGTACGATCTCCGCATCGCCAATGCTATTCTGAAGGAGCGGATTCACCAATGATTAACCAAGTCTATCAACTCGTGGCACCACGCCAAATCGAGGTGACGTATGACGAACGGTCACTCAATTCAGACCGGGTCGTCGTTCGTCCGACTTTCCTATCGATTTGTCACGCGGATCAACGTTACTTCACGGGTAGCCGCAGTGCTGAAGTGTTAGCGAAAAAGTTACCGATGGCGATGATTCATGAAGGCATCGGTAAAGTAGTGCATGATCCGTCAGGCACGTTTAAGATCGGTACGTTGGTCGCGATGGTTCCGAACACACCGTCGGAAACGGATGACATTATCGGAGAAAACTACTTGCGGACAAGCCGTTTCCGCTCGAGCGGTTATGACGGCTACATGCAGGATTATGTCTTCATCAAACCGGATCGTCTCGTCGAAGTGCCGGCTGATCTCGATCCGGAAGTCGCGGCTTTCACGGAGCTTGTCAGTGTCTCCGTTCATGCCATGACACGCTTCGATCAGATTGCTCACAGCCGCCGTGAAACATTTGGCGTCTGGGGAGATGGAAATCTCGGATTCATCACAGCCTTGATGTTACGTAAATTGTATCCGGAAGCAAAATTGCTCGTTTTCGGAAAAACACAATCGAAGTTGGATTATTTCTCGTTTGCGGATGAAACGTATCATATCGATCAAATTCCGGATGATGTCTCGTTTAATCACGGATTCGAATGTGTGGGTGGAATCGGCAGTCAATATGCGATCAATCAGATGATTGATTACATTATTCCTGAAGGAACGATGGCATTGCTTGGCGTTTCGGAAGAACCGGTCGCCGTCAACACGCGGATGATTCTTGAAAAGGGATTACGTGTCTATGGATCAAGTCGGAGTACACCGGCTGATTTCGCACGGACGATGGAATTGTATCAGCAGTATCCAGATATTCCAGCTTATTTGTCCAACCTGGTTTCCGGTGTATTCCAGATTCGACAAATCGAAGATATCCATCAAGCATTTGAAAGTGATTTGACGAACCGTTTCGGTAAAACCGTCATGGAATGGTGCATGTAAGAATGAAAGTGGAAAGAGAAGGGATCTTATGAAACAGAAACTGCGTTTGATTCAGCGACGAACGGTCCATTATTTGCTTGTGGTGACGTATTGGATCTCGAAGTTCTTTCCGGTACAGACAAAAAAAGTCGTCTTCGCGACGTATCGTTCGGATAAGCTCGTCGATAACTTCCGCGCTGTTTATGATGAACTTGAAAGTCGTGAACTCGGATTTCAGTATGTGTTTTTATTGAAACGTTTCCCGCAAAATGTAGTGGGACAAACCAAGTACGTCTTCCACATGATGCGTGCGACATACGAACTGGCGACGGCCCGCTACTTCATTATTGATGACTATTATTATCCCGTCTATGTCTCGACGTTACGTAAAGGAACAGAAGTCATCCAGCTGTGGCACGCCTGTGGGGCATTCAAGAAATTTGGTTACAGTGTCCTCGATAAGTCCTATTCGCCGGATGACGATTATTTGAAAATGGTGGATATACACCGGAACTATTCGAAAGTCTATGTTTCGGGAGAGGCTTGCATCGCACCGTTTGCTGAAGCTTTTGGTATGGATTCAACCCGAATTCATCCGTTTGGCGTTCCCCGGACGGATCAGTTGTTAAACCGGGAGCGGCAAGTGCAGATTGAGCATAAACTGTATGATCAGTATCCCGAATGGCGGTCGAAAAAGCTGATTTTACTGGCGCCGACGTTCCGTGGAAATGGACAAACAACTGCGCATTACGATCAGGAACTCGATTTCCAGCAATTTCGTGAACAACTGGGACCGGATCATATTCTATTGTTACGGATGCATCCGTTTGTCTTGAACCGACCGGTCGTGCCGACAGAGTTTTCGAATCAAATCATCGATATGACGGATTATCCGGACATCAATGACTTGATGCAGGTGGCGGATATTTTAGTGACCGATTATTCTTCCGTTATTTTTGAATTTGCTTTACTGAAAAAACCAATCATCTTCCTCGTGAACGATTTGAACTCGTATAAGGAAGAACGTGATTTTTACTTTCCGTACGAATCATTTGTACCGGGACCGATTGTCTCGTCATTCAATGACGTCATTTCCTGGATCAAGGCGAATCAGTTTGAACCCGAACAGATTGAAAAGTTCGCGGGCCGGTTCTTCACATATCAAGATGGACAGGCGACGAAACGGATCGTCAATCATATTTTGACGGGAGCGCTCCCGGATGCATCGATGCGTCCGGAAGAACTGAAGACCGTTTGATTTATTGAATCGAAACAGATGAAACAGAACAGAGGTGGTGGATACTAAATCCGCCACCTTTATTTGTCGTTCAGAATCAGACATCAAAAAAAGCGTCCATCTTTCACGATTCCGTTTGGGGAGGGAATGAAAAGATGAACGCTTTAACTATTATGATGGGGCTTGATTGGCGCGAGCAGGGGTAGCTCGCAGAATGCGCACCGATTTAGAAGTGCGTTAACTTGTCACGTGCAGCCGTTCGTTTTTTCAGTGGTGGAATCAAGGCAGGCCAGCCGAATTGAATGACTCCTGCGACACGTTCGCTTTCTGAAGCACCGATCATTTCAGCATATTCCTCCGTGAACCAATGTTTTCCGCTTTTCCAACAACAGCCTAAACCCAGTTCAGTCGCGAGGAGTTGAACGTTTTGAATCATGGCGGCGGTCGCGAGCAAATCTTCCATCTGCTGATCTTCTGTTCCTTTTACTTCATACAAAACAGTCAAGTAAACGGGGACCTCAGCAAATTTTTGACGCATCATCTGACGCTGTTCATCTGTTTTTTGATCCAATTGCCCCCGCTGGGCAAGCAAACGCATCAATTGATCGACATACCGGACTTGGCTTTCTTCATTCGCAAGGACAAATCGCCAAGGTTCACGCAATTTATGAGTCGGGGCGTAGATGGCAGCCTCGAGAATTTCTTCAATCATTTCATTTGGAATCGGTTGATCGGTATAAGCACGGACGGACCGTCGTTCTAAAATCAGTTGTCGAGCGTTCATATTGATCATCTCCTGACGTAAGTACTCTTAGAATATAATTGATAACGATTATCATTGTCAACGGTTAATTAAAAAAACGCTGGTTTGAATCAGCGTTTTTCAGATGAAGAAGCTATTTTTTTCTTGAGTTGGCGAATCCGGAATAAAGCAAACAAGTAATGTGCAAAATAGAGTGTGAAGCCGAAGAAAACGGCCATCATCACGTTAATCTGTACGCCGGGTACGACTGTCAAATTCACGTACAGGAACACACCCATCGAGCATGTATAAAGGGCGGCTTCCAGTAATTGCGGCATCATCCGGTTTTTTTTCAGGAAGAACGAACGGATAATCGGCAGGATGACGAAGCTGACGAGCCGATCGAGCAGACCGATGACAAGTATGCTGATGATGATGGACAAAGGTCCGGCGAAGTATAATAAGTTCGGAAATAAGACGTAAGAAACAAGCAATAACGGTCCAATTAACAGGAAGATGGACACGGACGCCCGGAAAAAGATAAATAGACTATTGATACTGATTAAAAAGGCACGTGTGACCTTTTGAGACCAGGATGAAGGGCGTCCGACTTGCCAGGCAAAACAGCAGGCAAAGATGAACGCATAAAATTGCAGAAAGGCAACCATACAGCATCTCCTTTTAGATATGAAACTCAATGACCCTAGTGTAGCGATTTTAGGAAAGAAGTGCAAAGGCAAACAACTAAAAACCCGTTGACGATGTGCCGTCAACGGGTCCTGGAAAAGTCTTAATCGAGATTCGGTTCTTTTTTTCCATGCATGAAAAGCGACAAAATCAGGGCAACAGCAGATAAGACGGTAGCCACCCAAAAGGCATCCGTGATTCCACTGATTGTGGCTTGTTTCGTCAACTGCGTCATCCAGCTGACAGATGCTGCTTGCGGACTACCGAGCTGTTGTCCAAGCTCATTCAAATGCTGTGAAAGAGTTGGATCAAGTGTCGTAAACTGATTGGCATCATCTGCGAGATGAGCCGTTGTTTGCCGCGTCATGACTGTGACGAGAATCGCTGTCCCGATTGACCCGGCAACCTGGCGCAACGTATTTTGTGTTGCATTCCCATGTGGAATCATCTTCATCGGCAAGGCGTTCATACCGGCGGTCATGATCGGCATCATGATGAAAGCCATTCCGAACGACCTAAGCATATAAATGCCCATGATCGAATTGTAAGAGGTATTCATATCGAGTTGTGTCAATTCCCACGTTCCGTAGGTCATTAACGTCAATCCGAAAATAGCGAGCGGTCGGATGCCGAACCGGTCAAATAGTCGACCGGCAATCGGACCCGTGATTCCCATGATCAATGATCCGGGTAATAACAGGAGACCGGAATCAACCGGTGAGAAACCGCGAATACTTTGCAAGTAAATCGGAAGCAGAAGCATCCCGCCGAACAACGCCATCGTGACGATGATATTGATGAATAGCGTGAACGAAAACTCCGGTACTTTCAACACACGGATATTCAACATCGGATCATCCATTGAAAGTTCGCGAAGGGCGAACGCTGCGATTCCTAAGATACCGATCAGAATCGTGCTGATGACAAGCGGGCTGTCCCACCCGTCATTACCGGCTTCACTGAAGCCGTACAATAGACTTCCAAAACCAATCGTGCTGAAGACAACACCAAGTGCATCGAATTTCGGTTTGGATAAAGGCTGAACGAGTTTAAACCAAGCGACACCCAGTAAGAGTGTCAGAAGACCGAAAAAGGCCATTCCGTAAAACATGACATGCCAATCGTAATTCTGAATGACATAGCCGGTAATCGTCGGACCGATTGCGGGAGCAAGAATCATCGCGATTCCGAGCATGCCCATCGCTGCTCCACGTTTATGCGGCGGAAACAGCGTCATGAAGACGTTTGAGCCGAGTGGCATCAAAATACCGGCACCGGCTGCTTGTACGACTCGTCCGATCATCATGACCGGAAAGTTCATCGCCATCGAACAAATGATGGAGCCGAAGAAGAACAATGTCATCGAAACGAGGAACAGTTGACGAAACGTATAACTTCGCATCAAAAAGGCACTGATTGGAATCAAGATACCATTGACGAGCATGAATCCGGTCGTCAACCATTGTGCCGTCGAGGTCGAGACGTTAAAATCATTGATTAAGACAGGTAAAGCGACATTGATCAACGTTTGATTCAAAATCGCGATGAACATCCCGATCAAGAGAACCGTCAAGACTTTTGGAATACTGATATCTGCGGTCGCTAACGGCGTCCGCTCTTGCACTTGCGGTGCAGGCGTTACAGGAACGTTATCGAGATGGTCGGGCACGGGAACATCACCGGCCACGGCTGGACGTGCACGCCGGACAATCAGGTTGACACCGATGATCGTGACAACCATAAAGGCAATGTATCCAAAGAGGAAGGTCGTAGACATAGACGTCCCTCCTTAATCCTTATGAATGCGGACGGTCACATTCATACCAGGTCGAATGTCGAGTGATTTTTCTTGTGAAAGCGAAACTTTTACAGGAATGACTTGCGCAACTTTTGTATAGTTGGCCGTTCCGTTTGAAGACGGCATCATCGAAAATGTTCCAGCCGTCGTCATACCGATTTGTTCGACTTCACCGGATAACGTCGTGTCTGGATAGCTGTCCACGTAAACATCGACGGTTTGTCCGACTTTAACTTCATCGATCTCTGTTTCTTCGACGTTTGCTGTTACCCAAAGCTCATTTAAGTTAAAACCATAAGCAAGTGGTGTTCCTGCACCAACGACGCCGTTTTCTGTCGCCATCGACTGAACGACCGTTGCTTTAGTTGGCATAGAGACAGCCGTGCTGACCGGTTTTTGACCAGCTTGTGCCATCATGACGTGACCTAACGTTGTGTCACTGTCGAGCGTTTGACCTGTTTTTGCTGTCCAGTCCATCAGTTTACCGGCACCGGGACTTGCGATTGTAATCATTTTTCCGTCGATCTTGGCATTGTCTGTTTTCACATAACTTGTCGCCTGATCGTAGTAGTAATAGCCGATCGCGCCTCCACCGATTAAAACAACCAGTGTCAAAATGTTAATCAATAATACTTTTTTCATGTTCATGATATGAAATGCATCCTTTCTTTCGTGTACTCTGAGTTCCCCAGTCGTAACATAAAAACTACTCCTCTGGGGGAGGAGTAGTTAATATAGTTAATTATATGGAGAAGGAATCAACATACAACCGACAATTTCCGACAAAGTGTTGGAAAAGTCGATGAGAACGGATACAATATCAAAAAAAGGTGGTTCCAGTAGATGAATCCAGGGCAAGATCCACGACCAAAGCGGTCACGTGACCGTATTACAAAAGAATTGTTTCGTTTGCTTGACCATCATCCTTTTTCAACGATCACAGTCAAGATGTTGACGGATGGGGCGGCTGTCAATCGATCGACGTTCTATGCACACTTTACAGATAAATATGATTTGATGAATCAGATTGTAGACGATCATATGCGGCTTCTTGTGGAAGCGATCCGGATTCAAGGAATCACATCACCGGACTATCCATCGCTCGAACGGGTCAGCCGCTATTTCGAACGGCTTTTCATCCATATTGAGCAACATGAACAATTTTACCGGACGATGTTGTTGAATGGTCCGGTAAAAACGTTCATTTCGCGCTTTTTGGATACGTTAAAAGAAAACTATCAACGTGTGTTTGAAGCACATGCCGTCAATGAAACCCAATTGGTTGATCGTGATTTATTATTGAACTACGTGATCGGTGGACAGCTCGGACTATTGATTTCCTGGTTACGAAACGGTCGTCCTTATTCAGCGGCCTATATGGCGGACCAGCTCAGCCGGATGATTGTTTTCGGAACAGTCAAAAGTATCGGTTTTCCGGAACAATCGGCTGGAACAGTAGAAAAGAATACCTAAAAAAGACTGCCCTTTCACCGAGTGACGGGAAAGGGCAGTGATCAGGCTTGTTCGAGTTCCAGTTTTTTGGTGTAATTCGTACTCCGATTCCGTCCGCTGTCTTTCGAATGATACAATGCCTTATCCGCCTGCTGTAAAGCCTCAAGAGACGTATGCGAGCTGCTGGAATGTGCAATACCCAGCGAAATCGTAATCTGTAAGTCAGGGACCGCCGTCGTCGGGAACAGATTTCGTGCGACCGTCGTCCGGGCAAGCTCAGCAATGTTTTTCGCATCGACGAGTGATGTATTCGGGAGAATGATTAAAAATTCTTCGCCCCCGTAACGCCCGACTAAATCATCCGGCCGTGCCAGTGATGCTAATGTCGTACCGAGTTGCCGTAAAACATCGTCTCCGGCATCATGACCGTACGTATCGTTGACGTGCTTAAAGAAATCAATATCAATCAAGACAAGCGAATACCCGTCTTCTGCTGAACCGACAAGGGACAAGGAATCATCCAGCCGGCGCCGGTTAGCGAGGCCCGTCAAGGCATCCGTCATGGCGAGCTTTTGTTGATACTGGATGTTTTCAAAGTGGCGTCGCAACTCTGTCAACAGGTGATAGGTCACAAAACCGGCAATCAGGTTAAAAAATATGTAAGTCAGTGATATTTCGATGAAGGTCGTCCAACTGCTCGTCAATAGATAGATGGCCGGCAACGAATAGAGAATACCGATCCCGATCATCAGTTCGAAGTTCCAGAAGGTCATCCGGATGTAGCGCCGGACGATGGCAATCGTCAGGATGAACAGTGCGATGACGATTGTTGACAGGATGGCAGCATCGATTTGTTCGACAGGCGTCAGGGCAAAACGTGTTGCGATAATCATGGTGCCGGTGACGAGTGCACTAGGTAAGCCGCCGAACATCATGGCAATGACGATGGGGACAATTCGTAAATCAATCCGGGCGACATCGATCTGGATGCTGTTGAACATCAAGAGTACAGAAATCAATCCGGCGATGAAGCCTAACACGAGTCGGATGTTCAGATTCGTGTTCGGTGTAATCCGCGGGTGATTTCGAAAAGGTAGAAACAAAAGAGTGATCGTTGTAAACAGTAGACAAAAATTGATGATGAAATTATTCATGATGGACAACAAATCCTCCCAGCTCCTCGTAAACGCATTTCCAATAAGATAGTTCTAGTATACCCATTTTAATAACGGCAAGAAATGGAAAAATGTTTAGGGAAACATGGCAAGTCGAAAAAAAAGACAAAGTACACAGTCAAGTGAACTTTGTCAGCGAAAAAAATAAATATTTTTTTAAAACAATTTTTAGGAAGAAACAGCCTCTTCATCCATCGTTAAAAGGATCTTATCGAAGACCTGGACCATCGCATGAAGCTCTTCTTCGGTGAGTGTACCAAAACGGTCTTGGAGATATTTCCGGCGGACGATTTCAAGTTCGCGGAAAGCGGCTTCACCTTCGGCCGTCAATGCTAAAACAATCGATCTTCTGTCGTCCGTCGAACGCGTCCGCGTGACGAATCCGGCTTTATACAGACGATCAGTCAAAGCCGTTACCTGACTTGTCGCAAGCTCAAACTGTTCTGCGAGTAGAGTCGGACGTTGGGGACCATTTTCGGACAGGCTGCGCAAAATGAAAAATTCACTCCGCGTCGCGGTTCCTTCAAACAGTCGGTTGAGTTCGCGGCGTAATGTCCGGAGAATGACCCGCATTTGTTCCTCTAATCGATAGGTCAGTTGATCACGTTCTTGTGGCATTCAAGCAACATCCTTTCTCTCGGTTAACTTCTATAATTTAGTGTACTAAAAATTACGGAATTTTACCACGGATAGCGGGAATTTCAAAAAAAGAATTGACAATTTGAAGACGTTTTGTGTAACATGACGAAGTAATAACGAAATTATAACTAACTTAATTAGTTCTCACTCAACCAGTGGGATGGAGGTTGCAGTTCTTATAAGTACAGTCACGGATGTCGTCAAGCGGCAGATGAGGTGACTGAAAAGGAAGAATTGCCGAAATCAATCATCGCTTTGAAGATGATCGATTGGGATTAGATCGAACAGGTCTAATACTGTCACAGGTCAGATCTGACTTGTGGGGAGCTATCTTTCACGACGGTAGAATGGGGCGCATCCTTTTTACTATGTTGCGTTCTCATCTTCCTTCTGGAAGGTGAGGGCGCTTTTTGTTTTTTTTCGATTCAAAAAGTGTCCTCTCAAAAATTTAAAAAAGAGAGAAGCGAATAAGATGAATACTTTACAACCCCAAAGAAAACTCGATTCAACTGAAGAAGGATTAAAACGCGGTCTGCAAGCCCGTCACATGTCGATGATTGCGATTGGCGGAGCCATCGGAACCGGTTTATTCATTGCCTCCGGTGCGTCCGTTGCAGCTGCCGGTCCGGGCGGTGCCCTGTTATCGTATGCGGTCGTCGGATTGATGGTGTACTTTTTAATGACGAGCCTTGGTGAGATGGCCGCTTACATGCCGGTCGCCGGTTCCTTCTCGACCTACGGTGCGAAGTTCGTTGATCCATCGTTTGGTTTTGCACTCGGTTGGAACTACTGGTACAACTGGGCAGTCACGATTGCCGTTGAACTCGTTGCGGCCCAAATCGTCATGACATACTGGTTCCCGGATGTTCCAGGTTTTTATTTCAGTGCCATCTTCTTGTTACTGATGATTGGTTTAAATTACTTCTCCGTTAAAGGATTCGGTGAAGCCGAATACTGGTTCGCGATGATCAAGGTCGTCACAGTCATCATCTTCTTGATTGTCGGAGTCGCGATGATTTTTGGTGTCTTCACATCAGAAGCGCCGGTCGGCTTTAAAAACTTTGCATTAGGTGATGCACCATTCGTCGGAGGCATTCCAGCCGTTATCGGTATCATCTTGGTCGCCGGTTTCAGCTTCCAGGGAACCGAACTTGTCGGAATCGCGGCAGGCGAATCCGAAGATCCGGAAAAAAACGTCCCGAAAGCTGTTAAACAAGTCTTTTGGCGGATTCTTCTCTTTTATGTATTTGCGATTTTTGTCATCGGCATGTTGATTCCGTATACAAGTCCGAACCTGGTTTCAAACGATATTACCGATGTAGCAGTCAGTCCGTTCACACTTGTTTTTGAAAAAGCCGGTCTCGCGTTCTCGGCAGCATTGATGAACGCCGTCATCCTGACGTCTGTTTTATCAGCCGGGAACTCCGGGATGTACGCATCGACACGGATGCTGTACACATTGGCACGCCAAGGTGACGCGCCGAAAATGTTCGCACAAGTCTCGAAAAACGGTGTTCCCCGTAATGCCTTGCTCGCAACTGGGGCAATCGGCGCACTTTGCTTCCTGACATCGATGTTTGGCGGACAGGTCTACCTCTGGTTGTTGAATGCTTCCGGGATGACCGGTTTCATCGCATGGCTCGGTATCGCGATCAGCCATTACCGTTTCCGTAAAGGATTCCTTGCGCAAGGTCATTCACTCAGTGACTTGCCGTACGTTGCACCTGCTTTCCCGTTTGGACCGCTCTTTGCCTTCGGACTTTGTTTCCTTGTCATCGTCGGTCAAAACTATGCCGCATTCCTCGCGGATCAAATTGATTGGGTTGGAATCGCCGCGACATATGTCGGTATTCCGTTATTCCTTGCTTTCTGGTTAGGTCATAAATTTAAAAACCGGACATCGGTCGTTCCTTATTCAGAAATGGAATTCCCGAAACATCCGCGTTCGTAAGGTAAAAGTCGATTCCGTTTCAAACGGAGTCGGCTTTTTTTGATGGATGTTGAAAAAGAAATAATCTAGAAAAGCATATCAAACAGTAAAAAATCGTATAAGATAAAAGAAAAATGGAGGCGACCTCAGTGAACTATTGGTATCACTTTAAACGGGCATTCATCCCGATTGCGATTTTGCTTGTGACGTTAGCCATCTATCAGATGCTGTACCGTATGAATAACATATGGTATTCACTCGGTGGATTGATTTTAGTATTTGCGGCGATTTATTTTGTCATGCGCCGTCTAAAAGCGAATCCTGAAGAGTGACTGAGCAAGATAGTAGGGTAGTGGCGCGGAACGCGTTAAAATAGACCTATACAGAGGAGGGGAAGCTAGATGGCAAAAGCAATATTCGCAGGTGGCTGTTTTTGGTGCATGGTCAAGCCATTTCATAAATATGATGGCGTCGAACAAGTCATTTCCGGTTATACAGGTGGTCATACAGAAAACCCGACTTATAAAGAGGTCTGTTCTGAAACGACAGGACATTTAGAAGCGGTGGAAGTGACGTATGATCCGTCTGTCATTTCATACGATGAGTTACTTGAAATTTTTTGGCGGCAAATCGATCCGACGGACGGCGGCGGACAGTTCAATGACCGTGGTCAATCGTACGAACCGGCAATTTTTTATGTCGATGAAGAACAAAAGCAAGCCGCAGAACGTTCGAAAGCGGCGCTGGACGCCTCTGGACGTTTTTCACGTCCTGTAGCAGTCGACATCCGTCCGGCAAACCCGTTTTGGCCGGCAGAAGAATACCATCAGGATTATTACAAAAAAAATCCGTTCCGTTATCAGATGTACAGTGTCGGATCGGGACGTGCCAAGTTCGTGAAGGAAGCCTGGAAGGATCAGGGAAAAGAACAGGAACTGAAACAACGTCTGACGCCGATTCAGTATAAAGTTACGCAGGAAAACGGGACGGAACCGGCTTTCCGTAATGAATATTGGGATGAGGAACGACCGGGACTTTATGTTGATATCGTCGACGGGACACCGCTCTTTACGTCAAAAGATAAGTTTAACTCGAACTGCGGATGGCCGAGCTTCGCCAAACCTATTTCCGAGGACAAGATGGAAGTGGAACTCGATACGACACACGGCATGACACGGACAGAAGTCCGTTCCGCGAATGCAGACAGTCATCTTGGTCACATCTTTGATGACGGTCCGACCGAGCTTGGTGGTCTCCGCTACTGCATCAATTCGGCAGCACTCCGGTTTATTCCGGTAGAAGAGCTTGATTCGGCAGGATATGGGGAATATAAAAAACACTTCGAATGAAGTCAACAGGCAGGCAGCAAAGCGGATTCGTTTTGCTGTCTTTTTTCTAGAAAAAGGAGGGTTTTGTATGTTTACACAAGTCTATGAAGAAATTCGACAGCTGACCATCGCGAAAGTACTGGATTTTTACGATCATGAAGTCCGTGGACTGGATGAAGCAGCACGGCAAACGAAGTATCAAAAGATGAGTACCAGCCCGTTTCTCTTTTTCCGCGGCAGTTCACATTTGTTTTATTATGATGTGACACGGATTCCGCTCGGATTTGATACGCCCCCTGAGACACCGACCTGGATTCAAGGTGATCTCCATTTTGAAAACTTCGGGGTTCATGGTAATGCCAAGGGTGAAATCATTTATGACGTCAATGACTTTGACGAAGGGTATCTCGGTTCTTATCTGTACGATTTGATTCGGATGGCGGTCTCCGTCCAATTGTTTGCGGAAGAAGCGGGGTATGATGCAGAGCCAGCCATTGCAGCCTACATTCAACATTACTTAGATGACTTACGCCAATATGCCAAAGGGAAAAATCCAAGCAAGGTCTGCTTTACGATCGACAACACGAAAGGTCCGATCCGTAAACTGATTAAAAAAGCAGAGAAAAAGAAGGCGGAATTACTGGGAGAACGGACGACTGTCGTCGATGGACAACGTCAGTTCACTGATTTACCGGATATGAAGCGGCTGGATGCCTCGACTTATGCAGCAATTGAAGCCGTTTGGCCGGAATATATCGCAACGATTGATCCTGAAGATCGGCAAGAGGACGGATTCTATGACATTAAGGATATCGTCTATAAACTCGACAGCGGAACGGCTTCGATCGGTCTTGAGCGGTATTATATTTTGGTCGAAGGAAAAGGGGGAGAGCATGAAGACTTGATTCTTGAGATGAAGCAAGCCCAGTCTTCTGTGCCGTCCTTGTTTGTCCCGGTGTATTTGCAGGAGGTTGAGACGGTTCACCAAGGTCGCCGGATTATCACGTCACAAAAGGCCATGCAGGCACATGAGGATCCGTATCTCGGTTATGTGACGATGCAAGAGAAAGAATATTATGTAAGGGAACGCTCTCCATACAAAAAAAAGTTGAAAGCAAAACACATTAAAAGCCAGGATGACCTCGAAAACGTCCTTTCGATTCAAGGTCAAATTACCGCCAAAATCCATGCACGGGCCGACATGGATGCAGGAATTGAGATTGATGTCTTAAACCATCATGCGGACGTCGTCATCATCGAATCGATTGGGGTATTGGATACAGAATTCACCCGTCAAATTCAACGGTGGTCGAGTGCCTATGCAGCACGGACAACGCTTGATTTCCAAGTGTTTTTAAGTTGGTTAGCTACTCGTTAAACACTATTTTCGAAGAGCTTTTTTTTAGACAAAGATTCCTTCTGAATACCAGTTCATACTGGGCTGAGAAGGGATTTTTTCATGCATTTAAAAACATGTAAGCGAAACACAATTTACAAATGGGTCTAATGACCTATATCAATTTATCTGAAAACTTCGTAAATTTTGGATTAAGTAATTGCAAAACATTTTTTGTAATTCGAACTAAACATACAACAGGGGGAGTATCATCATGAGTTTGACGCGGAAAAAAGATGTTTCCGCTATGATTGCTGCGAGTCAGCGTAACAATGGACTTGCTCGAAATCTTGGCGCAATGGATTTAACGTTTTTAGGAATTGGCGCCATCATTGGTACGGGAATTTTCGTCCTAACCGGAACAGGAGCATTGACAGCAGGACCTGGTCTTATCGTCTCATTCATTTTATCTGCCATTGCCTGTGGGTTAGCGGCACTCGCTTATGCGGAATTCGCTTCGACGATTCCAGTCAGTGGTTCCGTCTACACGTACACGTATGCAACGATGGGAGAAATCTTTGCCTGGATCATCGGGTGGAACTTGATTTTGGAATATGGACTCGCCTCCAGTGCCGTTGCGGCAGGGTGGTCAGGTTACTTCCAGTCGTTACTCGGTGGATTTGGCATTCATATCCCGACAGCACTCTCAGCAGCTCCCGGGGCGGTAGAAGGCGCAAAAACGTTCTTCAACTTACCGGCTTTCCTGATTTTACTTGCCATTACAGCCCTGTTATCGATGGGGATTAAAGAAACAAAACGTGTCAACAACATCATGGTTGTCATTAAACTGGCAGTTGTTGTCTTGTTCATCGTCGTCGGTGTCGGCTATGTTGAACCAACGAACTGGGCACCATTTACACCTTTCGGATGGGGCGGCGTCTTCTCTGGAGCAGCCATCGTCTTCTTTGCTTACATCGGTTTTGATGCCGTCACATCGGCAGCAGAAGAAGTACGTGAGCCACAAAAGAACTTACCACGTGGTATCATCGGTTCTCTTGCGGTCTGTACAGTCCTTTACGTCATCGTAGCGGCTATCATGACAGGAATCGTCCCGTACCAAAAATTTGCGGGCGTCGATCACCCGGTTTCACTCGCCATTCAAATGGCAGGACAAAACTGGGTCGCCGGTTTCATCGATTTAGGTGCCATCCTCGGGATCACAACCGTTATCCTCGTCATGACATACGGAATGGTACGTTTAGCGTTCGCCATCTCACGTGACGGAATGTTCCCGAAAGTATTCTCGGAAGTACATCCAAAATACAAAACACCGTTCAAAGCAACATGGATGATTGGTCTTGGTAGTGCGACAGTCGCAGGACTCGTTCCACTCGATGTCATCGCAAACCTCGTTAACATGGGGACACTCGCAGCATTCGTCTTAATCTCTGTTGCGGTCTTGATCCTTCGTAAAACACAACCGGATCTTCCTCGTGCATTCAAATGCCCGGGAATGCCTTATGTGCCGATCGCAGCGATCGCTTCTTGTCTCTTCTTAATGTTCAACTTGAAACTCGAAACATGGATTGCTTTCTTCATCTGGCTGGCGATTGGACTTGTCCTGTACTTCGCCTTTGCCCGGAAGAACTCGAATCTGGAACCAGGAAACATGCCGGCTACTGAAATCGCAGCTGCAGACGAAAAATAAAAAAATGCGATCCCGTGAAGGGGTCGCATTTTTTTGTTGTAAGTCAGAAGTATAGTGAATTAAGAAGGCAGAGAGGTCTTGATCCGAACCGCATCGAACTCACGTTGGATGCTGGCATTGGCTTTAGCTTCTTCTTCTGCCGACCATCCAAGTTCGCTTCGCATTAAAGCGAGAACACCGTCGGCATATTTTTCTGCATTCGGGAAATCGAAGAAGACGGCAGAGGCGCGGCGATTCAAGAAATCACCCGGTTGCATGACGAGTTCTGCTTCCATTCCGTATAACAGTCCTCCGAACCAGTGAAGGGGAAGCTGATAACGCTCCGCTTCACTGCCGCGCGAGCGAATTAATTCAAAGACACGTTCGACATCCGTTCCGTAACGTTGAATCAGCCATGTCGCTTCCTTCGGAGACAATCCGAGGGCTTCACCTTTAGGTTGCTGTTCTTTCAAGTAACGGGCAAATCCTTTACTGCCGTCAGGATGACCGCCGCCGAGTAAAATATCGTGTGTCCGGGACGCGAGATAAATCCGGTTCTCCTCCTCCTTGAACTGATCGGCGACCATATCGATGATTCGTTCTGCCATCTTCCGGTACCCCGTCAATTTTCCGCCGGCAATCGACATCAAGCCGGATTTCGAGACGAAGATTTCATCTTTACGCGACAGTTCACTCGGATCTTTGCCGTCTTCGTGAATCAACGGACGTAAGCCGGACCATGTCGATTCGACGTGGTCAGGGTGCAAATCAACGTTGAACATCTGATTTGTCGCATCCAAGATATAGTCCCGGTCTTCTTCTGTCACACCAGGTTCGAGAATGTCACCCTGATAATTCGTGTCCGTCGTGCCAACATAAGTTTTTCCTTCGCGCGGAATCGCGAAAATCATCCGTCCGTCCACCACATCAAAGTAGACGGCTTGTTGCAACGGGAAGTGAGCTTGGTCGATGACGAGATGAATGCCTTTCGTCAGATGAAGCGACTTCCCTGATTTCGAGCCGTCCTTTTCGCGTAATTCATCAACCCACGGACCGGTCGCATTGATGATTTTTTTCGCACGAATCGTATAAGTCTTGCCGGTTAAGACGTCCTGTACTTCAACACCGACGACTTTTCCGTTGTGGTAGACCAGTGACTCAGCCTTCGTATAGTTGACGGCACGTCCACCGTATCCGACCGCCGCTTTTAATACTTCGACCGTCAAGCGGGCGTCATCCGTTTTGTATTCGACATAACGTCCGCCTCCGACAAGGTGTTCCGATCGTAAAAGCGGTTCGTAGCGAAGCGTTTCTTCTTTAGATAACATCGTCCGTCGTTCATGGCGTCGGACGCCTGCCAGTTGATCGTAAACCCGCAGACCGATCGACGTCGAAAAATTGCCGAATGTCCCACCTTCGACAAGCGGTAACATCATCCACTCAGGTGTCGTGACGTGCGGTGCATTTTCATAAACAATCGCCCGTTCTTTCCCGACTTCTGCGACTAACTTGATTTCAAATTGCTTTAAATAACGTAAGCCTCCGTGAACAAGTTTCGTCGAGCGGCTTGATGTGCCTTCTGCGAAATCCTGCATCTCAATCAATCCGGTCCGCATACCCCGGCTTTGAGCATCGAGTAAAATCCCTGCACCTGTAATGCCGCCACCAATGACCAATACATCGAGCAATTCCTGTCCCATCTCTTCTAACCATGCGGTTCGTTCCGTACTTGAAAACATGCATTTTCCCCCTGTTCGTCTGAAGTGGATTATTTTATTCTACTTCTATCCATGTACCCTCTTTTACACTTTTTTGAGCACAATCAATAATTTTCATGACGAGCAGAGCTTGTTCCGTCGTGACGGCAAGAGGGGCCTCATGACGTAAGGCCTGCGCTAAATCATGATAGTAGTCGGCAAAACCAGAAGCGACGAAAGGACGTTCCTCGAGAGGCTGTTCAGGTCTTCCCCATGTGTACGTCGAGCGTTTCGTATCCACACTGTCGACGAAATAACTCGCTTTCGTCCCGTGGACGGCAAGCGAAGGACCGGGAGCCGGAACAAGTGAGCCGATATGCAAAACAGCGCGTCGTGTTCCGAAAGCCAGAATCAGGTGCGTATAGTCTTCGACCGGACCATCCGGCCGCTGAATCGTCTGATCACAAAAGACACGATCCGGTCGTTCGCCAAATAATATCAGGGCTTGATCAATTAAATGAGAGCCTAAATCATAAAGCAGACCGGCACCCGGGACGTCCTGTTCCCGCCAGCGTGCCCGGACGGTCGGACGATAGCGGTCATAGTGGGCTTCGAAGGTCTGAACGACGCCCAGTTCGTCGGCTTGCACCAGTCCGAGCAACGTTTGGAAGTCTTTTGTATAACGGCGGTTATGGTAAACTGTCAGTAATCGATTTTGCTGACGCGCAAGATCCGTCAGCTGTTCGGCTTCCGTCAAGGTGACGGTAAACGGCTTCTCGACAAGGACATGACAGCCGGCAAGTAACGCTGTCTTGGCGAGGGGATAATGTTCAGCATTCGGTGTCGCGATGACGACCAGTTCAATCGTTTCAGCAGCTAACAACGCTTCAAGCGAAGAATACACCGGCACATCCGGATAACGGGCGGCGACTGCTTCCGGACGACTGGACTGAACTGCAACAAGTTGATAATCAGGTGGTGTAAGATACGGGGCATGCAGGTGTTCGCCGGCAAGTCCAAAACCAATTAAAGCAGTACGAATCATGGAGGACACTTCCTTTTCGGTTAATACATTCAATCTATCATATGAGGTGAGCAAGATGATTACAGAACAACAAGTCATTGAAAAAATGCGACAGATGATGGCAAAAATTGAGCAATCGAACAGTTCGTTGCAAATCGAATACGTTGCGGCCATGAAAGCCTATTGTGAGTTGCTGCTCGAACAACCGGCGACAGAACAGACGATCCGTCCGGTCATGACTCCGGCAACCGAACAGCAAAAGCCGGAAGTCGATCCGATGCTGGCCCGTTTTATGGGAGTTGCCCAGGAAAAAGAAGAAAAAGGACCTTCCTTACTCGATTTTTGAGTAAATCAAATCAATTGTGGGAATAGGGTAAAAGGAAAAAATAAGGGGGAACAGATCATGAAAACAGTCATCGTCATTGGCGCCGGCCCAGGAAACGGAGCCGAAATCAGCAAGCGGTTCGGTAAAGAAGGCTTTCAAGTCGTTTGTGCCGCACGAACACAGGAAACATTGGCAGCCGTCATCACAGAACTGAAAGAACAAGGCATCGAAGCCGTTGGGGTTGAATGTGATGCCTCACGCCGCACAGATCTCGAATCACTCGTCGAATGGACAAAAGACCAATACGGACAAATTGATGTCCTTGTCTATAATGCCTCAATCCTGCATCAAGCGTCCGTACTCGAGGTATCGGCTGAACAGATTACAAAAGAATTTGAAATTGATGTCCTTGGAGCGTTGCATGCCGCGCAAGTCGTTGCACCGGATATGGTGGCACGAAAAGACGGAGCCATCTTGATTACCGGCGGCGGAGCAGCACTGAATGCGATTAAATCCTTACCGGGTTTATCGATTGGGAAGGCCGGTGTCCGTCAACTGACGCATATGTTGCACGACACGCTAAAAGACGACAATGTCTACGTCGGGACCGTGACGATTGCCGGAGAAGTCAAACGTGGAACGGCACTTGATCCGAAAAACGTTGCCGAAGCCTTCTATACGCTGTACACGAATCGCACCGATGTCGAAAAAGTGCTCGAAGCAGACTGATCAGCCGTCAGCCTCGGCAGAACGGCATAGGATGAAATGAACTTCAGGCAAGATGGGAATGGGCAAGCGTCGACGCTGATGTCGACGCTTTTTTGAATCGAATGAACGAGGGGGACGAGAATATGAAACGATGGTTCACCCAACTGCTTCTCATCGTCAGCATCATCAGTTTGACCGGATGTGCGCTGGATTCAGAGACATATGAACAGATTGGCATCAAGCAACCGGATGAAACAAAAGTGACGGAAGCCACCGTCGAGCGTGTCATCGACGGGGATACGGTGAAAGTCCGGCTACAAAACGGTCAAACGGAAGATGTCCGTTTTTTATTGGTCGATACACCGGAAACCGTAAATCCGGAAAAGCCGGTTCAGCCGTATGGTCCGGAAGCCTCCCGTTTTACGAAAGAGGCATTACCGGTAGGGAGCGACATCCTGCTTGAACGGGATCAGTCAAAGACAGACCGCTATGGGCGATTGCTCGCTTATGTCTGGTCAGACGGCAAGATGATCAATCAGGAACTGTTGCGAAAAGGCTTGGCCCGGGTCGCGTATATCTATGAGCCGGATACCCGGTATGTCGAGACTTTTCAAGAAATTGAACAGGAAACAAAAGGGCAACAGGCAGGCATCTGGCAGACAAAAGGGTATGCCACTGATCGGGGATTTGATACCTCGGTCATGAATGGGACATCGGAAGAGTCAGCGGACTGTGCCGACATCAAAGGCAACATTAACCGCCAAGGGAAAAAAATCTACCACATCCAAGGGGGACGTTCATATGATGAGGTGAACCCGGAAGAGATGTTTTGCAGTGAACAGGAAGCAAAAGAGGCCGGATTCGTCCGGGCGGCGAATTGACTAAAAAAGCAGGAACATCCCCAAAAGGACGTTCCTGCTTTTTTTGTGTTAGGGCTGTGTCGGTGGCTGATAGTGTTGAATCTTATCATCTTCATCAAAAGAAATTGTAACATCCGTGATCCCTTTTAGAATCCGAATCTGCAATTCAAGGCGGTCTTTAATATCGTCTGCTTGAGCAATCGTCAGTTCAGGATCCACTTCAATCTCAATTTCGACGTGGAAGTGATCTCCTTCTTTGATGACTTCAAGTTTTTCGATATCACGTACGTCCGGATCACGCATCAGGATTTCCCCGATTTTTGCGGTTAAGACTTCATCAATTTCACCGAGCGCACCGGCAGCATTTTGAATGAAGACATTATAGACGACATAGAACATCATTAAACCGATCAATATCGAAGCGATTCCTTCTGCCTGATAAAACGACGTATAATGTGAAATCAAGACAGCGATAATGGCGATGACACCACCGAGCGTTGCGACCAAATCTTCCATGAAGACAAGCCGTGTCGCCGGTTTTGCCTGCGATAAGTTAGCAAAACTTTGACCGACCAGCGTCAGGCCACGGGATTTTAATCCGGTCTCATGGGCAATCTCAATCATTGCTTTGTAAAAGACACCGATTTCAAGTACGACACCGATTCCAAGCGCAGTCAGGATGATCCAAAGACCGCTTGTTTTCTCACCCGGTGCATGCAGGATGTGCAGGATACCTTCACGAATCGTTTCGTAGGCAAGAATGGCGACAACAAGAATGGCGGCAAGTAAAACAAGGTTGACGAGTCGACCGAATCCGTTCGGGAACCGTTTGGTCGGTGCTTTTTTACTTAATGCTGATCCGATATAAACAAAAAACTGATTGGCTGCGTCACCGATGGTATGCATCATTTCTGCAAACATGGCGATATTACCCGTCAAGATGTAAGCAACGAATTTTATAATGGCGATAATGGTATTGACGATTGCAGCAGCGAGAGCGGATTTATTTCCGCGCCTGAGCAGAGTAAAAAAATTCGACATGAGGGTTCCTCCCTTTAAAGAGCGGAAACGCGGGAATTACCCGCGTCCAGCTTGGAATGATGGATAAAGTGTCATACCGCCGTCAGCAAACAGAGTAATCCCCGTTACATAACTCGCTTCGTCCGAAGCAAGCCATGCTGCGACTGCAGAAATTTCTTCCGGCTTCCCGATATTACCCATCGGAATCATGCTTTCGACGTCAGCACGTTGTTTCGGATCCTCGAATTTCTCGGCATTGATGGGTGTATTGATTGCACCCGGTCCGATTGCATTGATGCGGATACCTTTTGGTGCATATTCCATTGCAAGCGTCTGAGTCATCAGTTTGACGCCACCTTTACTTGCTGCATAATGGACGAACGTCGGCCATGGAATGATTTCGTGGACGCTCGACATATTGATGATGTTTCCTTTGACGTTATGCTCAACAAAGTATTTGAGTGCTTCGCGGGCACCGAGGAAGGCACCGGTTAAATTGACATCGATGACTTTTTGCCAGTCTTCAAGTGACATTTCATGCGAGGGTGACGGCATTTCAACACCGGCATTGTTGACGAAAACATCGAGCTGTCCGAAGTGATCGACCGTTTCTTTGACGAGGTTGATCATGTCCTCCTCTTTTGATACATCCCCTTGAACGGTGATGGCTTCACCGCCGGCTTGGATGATGTCATCGGCAATTTTCTTGGCTTCTTCCGGATGACTCCGGTAGTTGATGACGACACGCATGCCTTCTTCCGCATAACGGCGAATGATGGCTTCACCGATTCCCATTGATCCACCTGTGACGATAGCGACTTTACCTTTTAGACTGTTATACATAACATGAATTCCTCCTTATTATTGCTTCGTAAATCCAATCATGATCCCACCGACGACGACTAAGATACAGCCGATAACGACGAAGGTCATTTCTTTTTTTGTTTTTGCTTCTTTTAGCAGGACGACACCACCGATTGTCGAGATGACGACACCGGTTTGTGACAGTGAAAAGCTGGTGGCGACACCGACCTTGGCAGTTGCAAACAACAGGGCGATGTTACCGACTGCCCACATGAGACCACCAATTGTATTACCGGCTGTTTTTTTCGTAAACAAGTTTCCTTTTCTTAAAGATAAAAGGATGGCACTGATGACCATACCGATGGCCTGCGGCAAGACCGCTTCCCAACCGTTGATGTTGAACCAACGGGCGATGACGACATAGCCGACGTAACCGACAGTTGAGATCAGGAGTAACAGTAAACCTTTTCCGATATGTTCATCCTGTTTGCTTTTATCTTCTTTATAAGAAGTGAAAGCGGCACCGGCAACGATCAAAACGAGTGCACTGATACCGAGGATCAAGGCGGTTCGGTTTGACCATTCGCCAAAAGCGAGGACACCGAACAATGACGTCCCGACGAGTTGCATCCCGGTTGAAATCGGCATCGTTTTTGAGACACCCATCTGTTTAAAGGCAGCAAACTGATTCATTTGACCAAGTGCCCAAAAAGCACCGGAGAAGAATCCAGCCACCCAGGCAGTCGTCGAAAGTTCAGGACTGACGAAAAAGAACGTAATGATGGCAAACGCTAACGCCCCAAGTGTTGTTCCGATAATTTGTTGTTCCGTCGAACCGCCGATTTTAGAGACGACTAATGGAAGTGTCCCCCACATCAAGGCAGGTACGAGCGCGATTAAGATATCAATCAAGTGTTTCACCTCTTCTAAATTTCTTTCTATCTACTTGAAGATGTACCCCGGGAACAGATCTGAAAAACATAGAAGAATGAAGAAACATTATTTTAAAATAAAAAAACGTCCTCTTACAAGGACGTTTTGGTGATTATTTAAACGGTTCATCAGCAATCCGGACGATTTGTCGTCCGATGCGTCGACCGTTCCATAAAGCAATGATGGCAATGGTCAGTGAAATTCCCATCAAATCGTAGTGGGCGAGAAAATAGCCGGTGTAGCTGACCGGCAGGCTGACGATTCCGACAAGAGAACTGGTCCACTGACGGATTTTCAACGACTCCATGTTAGCGACACGGGAAAACTTCTGTTGTTCAAACAGACGCCATCTTGTCGGTTCACTTAAGGCATCGTTGACGAGACGAGGGAAGGCAACTAATCGTGCGCCGTAGGAAGCGGCGATTTGCAAGTAACGGTTTTGGTTTTTCCCTTCTTCGTCGAGCCATCTCCGGACCATCGGCTTAGCAAGATCGAGTAAATTGATTTTCGGTGATAAGATTTGTAAGATACCGAGAATCGTCGAGGCCGCACGACCGAAAAAGGCAAATTCTGCCGGAAGTTGGATTGGTTCGTTTCGGACCAGTAATTCAATATCGGATAATACTTTTTCAATCAACTTCGTATCAACGTTCTCCATGTCACTCTCAAGATAGAAGGTAACGGCTTTTTCGATCGCTTGACGGATGTTTTGTTTGTTGGCGTTTGGTAATAAAAAGCGTAAGTCTTCGAGTCCGTCGACAATGGCATCGTAATCGAGCGTCACGAAGGACTGGAGAATACGTTGAATGGCCCGCATATCGTCGGCTGTCGTCGCACCGATCATCCCGAAATCGAGTAAGACGATCCGACCGTCACTTTGGACAAGGACATTACCCGGATGGGGATCGGCATGGAATTTACCTCCGAACAATAACTGTTCTCCGGCATTCAGGAACAGGTTTTGGGCCAGTTCATCGCGGTCGATGTTATGTTCCGCTAAGTAATCAAGATCCGTGATGCGTGTGCCTTCGATCCATTCCATGACAAGAACGCGGTTGGTACAGTGTTCTTCAAAATAATCGGGAATATAGATGACAGGATTCGTTTCGTACATTTTCTTGAAGTACAAACCGTTTTTCAGCTCAGTCCGGTAGTTCAGCTCATCTCCGATGACGAACACCATCTGACGGTACAGACTTTGTAAATCGGTTGATTTATTGAGTGACGTCCGGCGGAGCATCGCAATGACGAGCCGCATCGCCCGGAAATCGGTTTTGATGATTTGATCAATGTTCGGCCGTTGAACTTTGATCGCTACTTTCCGGCCGTTTGATTTAAGAGTTGCGCTGTAGACTTCACCGATTGAAGCAGAGGCAATCGGCCGGGGGGAGATGTTATCGACGATGTCTTCGATCGTCGTTCCCCAGTCTTCTTCGATGATTTTCCGGGATTCGCCGAGTTTACTGGATGGAACTTTGTCGACGAGTTCCGTCAGCTCCATCAAGACGGACGGGGGAAACAGGTCGGCCCGAATCGACAGGAACTGCCCCAGCTTAATGAGGAGTCCTTCGAGACGAAGGGCTTTTTTCTTATAGTCACGCGCAATCGTAATCATGATGCGCTCAAATTCTTCATTATTCGTACCGGGTCGGTTCTTCCGGGTGAATCGATAAATCGTCCAAATGTAACGAGCGAACATCGTTACGATGATGAAAATCCGATAAAGCGCCCAACGTTTCATGCCTTCACCTAGCTTCCTGTACAGTTTGTTTCAGTATAGGTTACTTTACCTAAAAACGTCACTTACAAACGGTTGAATCGGTGACAGAAAAAATAAGCTTGCCGGAATCAAAAAAGAGCGTATAGTAAGTATTGGAATTTCTAATGGGAAAGGTGAAATGTGCGTATGTCCTGGGACTTATTAAATATCATTGGAACGGTTGCGTTTGCGATGAGTGGCGCGATTGTCGCGATGGAAGAAAAGTATGATTTGTTTGGTGTTTGGCTGCTCGCTTTAATCACGGCCTTCGGTGGTGGTGCCATCCGTAACCTGTTGATTGGTGTCCCGGTTTCTGCGCTCTGGTCGCAAGGCGGATTGTTTTTAATCGCGATTTTAGTCGCTTTGTTGATTTTCATTTTGCCGCAATTATTTTTACCGCACTGGACGCGATGGGGCGTGCTTGCTGATGCCCTCGGTTTATCCGCCTTTGCGATTCAAGGAGCTTTGATGGCTTCTGCGAAAGGTCTGCCGTTATCGGCAACCATCTCCGCAGCAGTTTTGACAGGTGTCGGTGGTGGTGTCATCCGCGATTTACTCGCCGGACGTAAACCGCTTGTCCTGCATAAAGAAATCTATGCGATGTGGGCCGTCATGGCAGCACTCGTCATCGATCGGTTCGAACTGACGAATCCACTCCATTTGTTCACATTACTCGGACTGATTACGATTTTACGTATGCTATCCTATTATTATGAATGGAATTTACCAGCACGACGTTTAGGGGGAGACAAAGAATGAAGATTTTCATCATGATTGGAGCATTATCGATGATGCTCGCCGTAGCACTTGGTGCGTTCGGTGCCCATGCCTTAAAAGATATGTTATCGGAGCGGATGCTCGCGAACTGGCAGACGGGTGTGTTATATCAAATGGTTCACTCGCTTGGAATCCTCGCACTTGGCGGGATGTTATTGAAAGTATCAATTTCCCAGTTCTCATTAGCCGGTTGGTTGATGCTTGCCGGAATCGTTTTCTTCTCAGGAAGCCTGTATGTGATGGCGCTGACAGGTGTGACGAAACTCGGTGCTGTGACGCCGATCGGCGGAGTCCTGTTCATCGCAGCATGGATTTTCGTTGCCATCGGGGCGTATAAAGGATTGTAAAGACAATAAGGATCTACTCGCTTCACGTGACTCACACAGAGAAACGTATGAAGCGAATAGGTCTTTTTTTGATATGTGAATGTCTACAAAAAACCGGTGAACAGACAATAATTGTCTGTTCACCGGTACGATAGAGCGACAAAAGCAAATGCTTTAGCGCTTGGCAGGTTGTGTTTTGTTTAGCTTCGATAATGCTTGCTCATAGCGGTCCAGTACGCGTTCTGCGACTGGCTTTAGCTCTTTTGAAAGCACAGCGAATTGCAATTCACGCGATCGTGTTGATCGGTTCATAGCATTCCCCATGGTAATTCCTCCTTCAGGTACAAATCTGACAGTTTTTGTGGCCGCAAAGAGTATATTCCCGCAGGGTTTTCCTATGAAACGTGATTTAGCAGATTAAAGTGCGAAATGTGCTTCAATATCCGCTGTTTCGAGGCGGTTACCGATAAAGAACTCACCGAACTCACCGTATTTGGCACTGACTTCGTCAAAACGCATTTCGTAGACGATTTTCTTGAACTGCAGAATATCGTTTGCGAACAGCGTGACGCCCCATTCCCAGTCGTCGAATCCGGTTGATCCGCCGATGATTTGCTGGATCTTCCCGGCGTAGCTCCGACCGATCATCCCGTGGCGGTACATCAGTTCTTTTCGTTTCTCCATCGAAAGCGTATACCAGTTGTCCCCGTCGCGGCGTGACTTGCTCATCGGATAGAAACAGATATGCTTCGATTTTGGCAGGATTGGATAGAGACGGTCGCGGACGTATGGATTTTCGTACGGGTTACCTTCTCCGGATCCGCGGTATGTGCCGAGTTCGACAACAGAGACGTACGAATACGTCGGAATCAGGTAGTCATATAAATCAAGTTTTTGCATCTTCACTTCGACGTCTTGAATGTCTTCCATTGTCGGACGAAGGACCATCAGAACGAGATCCGCTTTTTGACCGATGATCGTATAGAGGGCGTGACTGCCTTCTTTTTGTTCTTCGACTTGTGCGAGTTCGCCTAGGAATGCCTGAAACTCCTGTACCATCTTCATCCGGACAGAAGCGTCGACCTGCTTTAGACGGGCCCAGTCAATCCGGCGGAAATCATGAAATGTATACCAGCCGTCGAGTGTTTCGGCAGCTTGTTGTGTAACGGTTGGTTCGGATGATTGATGTTGCATGAGAAAACCTCCTGAATCTGTAGTAGTAACGTGTTAATCCATGTTCAATCTTACCATATCTTTTTGTTTTTCCCGTAAGAAAACGGGTTCGATCTTCAGGCGTCACCGACATAGAAAAACAGAAAGCAGGGTATGAAGTAAAAGGGTGTGAGAAACAGTCTCTCTTTTTTTCTGTACTATATTAAAAAAGATACTGTAATAGTATTCGAAAAGTCAGGCGTCAGAATGAAAAACACACTTTTTTGCAAATTGTTTTAACAACGAAACAGAACTGTGTATAATGAACAATGGAATGGAATAACAACAGAAACCGACACTTATTCGCCACAAAAGGAGCTAATATCATGCAATTATTCGAAATGCTTGAGACAAAAGTCAAAGCCCATCAACCAACGATTGTTTTCCCTGAAGGAATCGATGCCCGTGTTCTTGGTGCAGCTGTACGTTTGAAAAAAGACGGTTTAGTCACACCGATCGTCATCGGACCACGCGGTCAAATCGAAGAGACGGCAGCAGCGAACAACATCGACGTTGCAGATCTCGAAACGATTGATCCTGCTTCATATGAAGGAATCGAAGAACTCGTCGCGTCATTCGTTGAGCGCCGTAAAGGAAAAGCGACGGAAGAGCAGGCACGTGCGCTTATCCTGAAAGACGTCAACACGTTCGGAACGATGCTCGTTCACACAGGAAAAGCAGAAGGTCTTGTTTCGGGTGCGATGCACGCAACAGGTGACACGGTTCGTCCGGCGCTGCAAATCATCAAAATGCAGGAAGGCTATAAAAAGACATCAGGTGTCTTCATCATGGTCCGTGACGATGAGCAGTACGTATTCGCCGACTGTGCAATCAACATCGCACCGGACGCAAACGATTTAGCGGAAAACGCGATTGCTTCTGCGAAAACGGCAAAAACATTCGGCATCGAGCCGAAAGTTGCGTTGCTCAGCTTCTCGACAAAAGGTTCTGCAAAATCACCGGAAACAGAGCGTGTCGTCGAAGCAACACGTCTTGCAAAAGAACGTGCACCGGAACTCGCAATCGACGGAGAATTACAATTTGATGCAGCGTTCGTCCCGAGTGTCGCGAAATCAAAAGCACCAGAATCAGACGTTGCCGGTCAAGCGAACGTCTTCATCTTCCCAAGCCTTGAGTCTGGAAACATCGGCTACAAAATCGCACAACGTCTTGGTGGTTTTGAAGCAATCGGACCGATCCTGCAAGGACTCAACAAACCGGTCAACGATCTGTCACGCGGATGTAACGAAGAAGACGTCTACAAATTGGCGATCATCACGGCAGCGCAAGCGGTTGAAGAACGCCAAGCGTAATCCATTTTCGAAAAAGACTTTACTTTTTCAGTGAACTCCGTAAAATGGAACACATCACGCATCAACGAATAAACGTATAGCAACGCTCGTATAATAGTGGGAATTGGCCCACGAGTCTCTACCGGATCGCCGTAACGATCCGACTACGGGTGGTGAGTTACTGCTCTCTTTTTAGCGTACAGTGGCTGCCCCCGGGTAGCGGCTGTACGTTTTTTTCGTTCAAAAAGGAGAAATCAGTTATGAAACGTTTGGAAGAAATGATTCAACAAGAAGGGTTAGTCTTATCGGATCAGGTATTAAAAGTCGATTCCTTTTTAAACCACCAGGTCGATCCGACCTTAATGTGGGAAATTGCTTATGAATTCATGGATCGGTTCAAGGATGCCGGAATCACACGGATCTTGACGATTGAAGCGGGCGGAATCGCCCCGGCGATGATGACCGCTCTCCGATTAGGGGTTCCGATGGTCTATGCCCGGAAAACCAAGTCGTTGACGTTAAACGAAGGTACGATTTCAGCAGAAGTCTACTCGTTTACGAAACAGCAGACGAGTACGATTACGGTCGCGGAAAAGTATCTGCAGGCAGGAGAACGCGTTCTGATCATCGATGATTTCCTCGCGAACGGGGAAGCGGCATTTGGTTTAGCGAAACTCGTCGAACAGGCAGGAGCAGAAGTTGCAGGTTTCGGCATCGTCATTGAAAAATCATTCCAACCGGGACGTCAAAAGCTGCTGGATGCCGGATTCCGTGTCGAATCGCTTGCCCGGATTAAAAAGTTAGAAGCCGGAGAGGCGACGTTCGTTGACCCGGTGACGGTATGAAGACGTTATCCAACGCCAAAGCGGCGAGCCTTGGTCTGCAACATGTCCTCGCCATGTATACGGGAGCCGCGATTGTCCCGTTGATTGTCGGCAGCGCAATCGGTTTATCAGGGGAAGAACTGGCTTATCTCGTTGCAATTGATTTGTTCATGTGTGGTGTAGCGACGTTGCTGCAAGTTTTCGTGACGAAGTATACGGGTGTCGGTTTACCTGTCGTCCTCGGCTGTACGTTCACAGCTGTCGGTCCGATGATTGCGATTGGCAGTCTGCAAGGCATTACCGCGATTTATGGAGCGCTGATCGCCAGTGGATTAATCATCTTAGTCATTTCCGGTTGGTTCAGCCGGATTGCGATTTTATTTCCACCGGTCGTGCTCGGTTCTGTCGTGACGATCATCGGGATCTCGTTGATTCCGGCTGCCATTAACGATATCGGCGGCGGACAAGGAGCAAAGGATTTTGGTGACATGCGGTACTTGGCACTTGCCGGACTGACCATCGTTTTGATTTTAGTCTTTAACCGTTACGGAACGGTCTTTTCGAAAGCGGCAGCGGTCTTGATTGCCGTCCTGATCGGAACGCTCGTTGCATTCGGTATGGGGATGATTGATTTCAGCCCGGTTGCCGAGGCGTCGTGGTTCCAAATGGTGACACCGTTTTATTTTGGTGTCCCGACCTTTAATGCAACAGCGATTTTGACGATGACACTGGTCGGACTCGTTTCGATGGTCGAGTCGACCGGAGTCTTCTTGACGCTTGGAGAAATCACCGACAAGAAGTTGACGGATCAGGATTTAGCCCGCGGCTACCGCGCGGAAGGGGCAGCGACCATCATCGGCGGAATTTTCAACAGTTTCCCGTATACGACATACAGTCAGAATGTCGGTCTTGTTCAATTGACAGGTGTGAAAACACGAAAAGTCATCATCTTTGCCGGATTCTTTTTGATTGTGCTCGGTTTCCTGCCGAAAGTCGCAACCTTCACGACGCTGATTCCAAAGCCGGTTCTCGGCGGGGCGATGCTCGTCATGTTCGGAACGGTCGCAGCGAGCGGAATCCGGATTTTATCCCGCGTCGATTTTTCCAAAAATGATCATGTCATCACGGTGGCTCTTGCGCTTGGTGTCGGACTCGGTATCAGCATGAATCCGGCGATTGTCGCGTCACTTCCGGATCAAGTCCGTGTCTTAACGGACAGCCCGATCGTTGCCGGATCAGTAACCGCGTTGCTCTTAAACGGTTTATTCCGATTGACGGAAAAGAAAACCACAATGAAAAAATCATCTTTGGCAAAGGTTGAATAAGTTTTGTAACCCTTATGAAAGGAGCAGTCATGTATACTATTCGGTATAGGTGGTTGCTCCTTTTATGTACCGTTACATAAATCAGAATATTTCGAGTATGTGGGATTCGGAGAAAATATCTCTTGAAAACGTTTACAAAACGGACACAATTTCTTTATACTGACAACGTAGCGGTTAGGGGAACTGCTAAGAATCAAACACAGACGGGAAGGACGTCGTACAGATGAAACAACAGACAGAACTGAATCGGGGATTAGAGGAACGTCACATTACACTGATGTCGCTGGGGGCGGCAATCGGTGTCGGATTGTTCTTGGGATCCGCAAAAGCGATTCAATTAGCTGGACCAGGAATACTGATCGGGTACTTAATCGGTGGTCTTATTATCTTCATTATCATGCGGGCTCTTGGGGAACTCGCAGTCCGTGAACCGGTATCAGGCAGCTTTGCCGAGTATGCCCGAAAATATGTCAGCCCGCTCGCCGGTTTCCTGACAGGATGGAATTATTGGTTGCTCTGGATTTTCACATGTATGGCCGAAATTACGGCCGTCGGGATTTATATGCAGGAATGGTTCCCGAATTCGCCCACTTGGATGTGGGCGCTTGGTGCACTGATTTTGATGACGAGCATCAACTTCATTGCCGTTAAGTTTTACGGGGAATTCGAATTCTGGTTTGCATTGATCAAAATTGTTGCCATCGTCGCAATGATCATCCTCGGAACGCTGACGATCGTCATCGGGTTCGGGAACGGCGGTACGCCGGTCGGGATTTCAAATCTTTGGTCGCATGGCGGATTCCTGCCGAACGGGTTCGGCGGTGTTCTACTTGCGATGCAAATGGTCATGTTTGCCTTCTTAGGGATTGAAGTGATCGGGGTCACAGCAGGAGAAGCAAAAAATCCGAAGAAAACGATTCGCAAAGCGGTCAACAATGTCTTCTTACGAATTTTAGTCTTCTACATCGGTGCTCTGTTCGTTATTCTTTCGATTTATCCATGGGATCAAGTCGGACAAAATAACAGCAGTCCATTCGTTTTATTATTTGATTCACTAGGCATTCCGGCCGCTGCCGGAATCATTAATTTCGTGGTCCTGACGGCGGCTTTATCCTCATGTAACTCAGGGATTTTCTCAACAGCCCGGATGATGATGAACTTGTCACAAAATCAGGAAGCACCGAAGCGTTTTGCGAAGATTTCTAAAAACGGTGTGCCGGCACTTGCAACGATCCTTTCTGGCGTTGCGTTGCTGGTCGGTGTCGCACTCAATTACTTCTTGCCGGACGATGTCTTTGCGATCGTCACAAGCATTGCGACATTCGGAGCTGTCTGGACATGGGCGATGATTTTGATTGCTCAGATGCGGGCACGTAAAGTGCACGGATCAGCTGAATTCGCAGTTCCGTTCTTCCCGATTGCGAACTATCTTGCGTTAGCCGCACTCGCGGGTGTCATCGTCCTGATGGCATTTGATGCCGGAACACGGATTGCACTGATTGTCGGACCGCTCTGGTACGTGATTTTGATTGCTGTGTATTATGCACGGGGAATGCATAAGCAAAAGCGTCAACCACTGGATCAGGCATCCGGAGAATAAGAACTGGAGATCAGCTTTGGCTGGTCTCTTTTGTTCTGTTTCGACGTCAGTTTTGCTACACTGGACACAGATACGTCAAAGGAGGAATAATCATGAAAACGATTCATGTCGATGAACTGCAAGAAAAGCTTGAAGCGGGTGAATCTTTACACGTCGTAGATGTCCGGGAACAGGACGAATACGATGCCGGTCATATTCCGAATGTCCGTTTTCTGCCGATGTCTGAAATCGGTGAACGGTATACAGAGTTGCAGGAAGGCGAAACGTACTATCTGATTTGTAAAGCAGGCGGACGAAGTGAAAACGTCGGACGCTTCCTCGAACAGTACGGATATGACATCGTCAACGTCGAAGGCGGCATGATGAACTGGAAAGGCGATCAAGAAGCGTAAGTCATGAAAATTGGAAGCGGATTCCTAAACGGATCCGCTTCTTTTTTTTTATTTTCTGTGAAAAAGTATACATTTTAACCGATAAAGAAACTAGAACAGCGATTATGTAGCGCGAGAAGGAGAGTTGGATATGGAACAGAAGAAAAAACGCACGTTGAGTATTAAACAGAAGTTGATCCTGACATCGATGCTCTTATTATTGATTCCTTCTTTATTGATCGGTTTTGTTTCTTACAGCCAGGCCAAACAAAAAATCACGAATGAAATTCTGCAGTCGGCGCATGCCGGCGTCGACCGGATGAATGATGAAATCATGAATATCATCGATCCGATGCGCCGCGATGTCGCCTTTTTTGCGGACCGAATTGACGGAACATTATACCAATCAGGCAAACAGAATCTCAACTTAAAAGAAAAGATGACCGAATACTTAGATACGCATCCGCAAGCCACTAATATTTATTATGCAACGACGTCAGGCGAGATGACGATTTATCCGGAACAATCGATGCCGGATGATTATGACCCGCGGGAACGCCCCTGGTACAAAGCAGCAGAAGGCGCCAGCGGAAAAGTCGTCATCACGGATCCATACGTCGATGCTGCATCGGGCAAGATGATGGTCACACTCTCGCAAACAGGTGGAAACGGACAGGGTGTCATCGCAATCGACGTCGATGTCGACCGGATTTCAGAAATCGCCCAAAAAATCAAAATCGGAAAAGAAGGTTATGTCACGATTTTGGATTCGAAGAAAAAATTCGTCACCCATCCGACACTCAAACCGGGTGAAACGGCATCCGGCAGTTGGGTTGGATCTCTTTATGCAGGAAAAGAAGGACGCTTCTCTTACTTATTTGAAGATGAAGACAAACAAATGGACTTCATGACGAACGGTCTGACCGGTTGGAAAGTTGCCGGGACATTGTACGATTACGAAATCACGGATGAAACAGCAGGTATTTTATGGACGACATTAGGTGTCATTGCCGGTACGTTCATCCTGGCTGCACTCCTGTTATTCTTTATCCTACGTTCGATCATCAGCCCCTTGAACCGATTGACGAAAAGTGCGGAACGAATCCAGGAAGGAGATTTGACGGAGGAAGTCGTCGTCGAGTCGGATGATGAGATCGGCCAAGTCGCCAAGAGCTTTAATACGATGATTCTGTCACTGCGTGGTATCATCTCAAATCTTGATCAATCCATCGGCCAAGTCGCGGCTTCTTCCGAAGAACTGATGGCGAATGCGGCGCAAACGACGGCAGCCTCAGAACAAATTGCCGGTTCGATTCAAGAAATGGCCGCCGGGGCAGGTCAATCGAAACGACAACTCGACGGTAATGCCGTTTCTCTGCAAGCCATCACATCAGGTGTCATGCGGATTGCCGAGAGCTCAACGAATGTCTCGGAACTGTCGCGCGCAACCGCTTCAGAAGCAGAAGACGGGACAGCAGCTGTCACGAAGAACGTGGAACAGATGAAAGCAATCGATGCATCGGTCGAGAACTTTGGTGAGGTCATCCAGTCGCTCGCGCATCGCTCGAATGAGATTGGCAAGATTGTGGATGTCATCAACGGCATTGCGACCCAAACGAATTTACTTGCCTTGAATGCTGCAATTGAAGCGGCACGGGCAGGGGAAAACGGCAAAGGATTTGCTGTCGTTGCCAGTGAAGTCCGGAAACTTGCAGAACAATCGCAGGAATCGACGAAACAAATTTCCCACCTGATTCAAAACATCAAACAGGAAACGGAACGTTCGGTTTTCTTGATGAAAGAAGTGTCGCATCATACGAAAGCAGGACTCGAAACGACGGAAGATTCAGCCGTTCGATTCAAACAAATCATGTTACGGACGCAAGAGATGACACCGCGGATCGAAGATGTCACGGCAACGGTCGAAGAGATTGCTGCCAACGTCCAGGAAGTCTCGGCATCGGCAACGGAAATCGCCCATATCGCAGATGAAAATTCTGCAGCATCAGAGCGCGTCGCAGCGACGACGGAAGAACAGCTCGGCTCGATGGAAGATATTTCGCAATCGGCAAAAACCTTGTCCGATATGGCGGAAGAATTGCAAGTCCTCGTATCGCGATTCAAAGTATAACCTGCAGACGACCGTCCTCTTTCAGGAACGGTCGTTTTTTTTGAAAAAGACGTTATCTTCGACCGGATTACTGATGAATGTTGCTTGAATAGAATAAGAAACGGGAAAATACTTATATAGCCTGGCAGCTTGTAATCGGGAGGTGTTGGTGATGGCACGACAGACGAAATTAATGGAATGGCAACAGGCTGGTTTGATTGACGCAGAGACGATTCAACGGATTAAAGAGTATGAAGCCCACCGCCAAAAAAAGAAACGTGTTCCGCTGTTGTTGATTGTCGGATTGACATTTGTCGGTTTAGCACTACTCAGTTTTTTAGCCGCCAACTGGCAAGTGATTCCTGTCCTCATTAAAATTGGTTTAGTTTTGATCATCATGGTCAGTTGTTATGTTTTGGCAGATGTATCGGAACGGCGTACCATTTGGAATCCGGTCGCTTTTCGAATTCTTGGATTAATTGCCTTTGCCGGAGCACTCATCGTCACCGTTCAGAGCTTCCATATGTCCATGCAAGGTTCCTTTATTGGTTGGGCCGTCTTTCTCGCTGCACTGGCTCATTTCTTTACGTGGCGTCATCCGGCCTATGCCATTCTCGCATTCATCTCGGGTTTGAATATGTTTACCGGAGTTGGCGGATTCGGAAGTGAGCACGCCACGTTCCTCGACTGGACATCGATTGTCTTCGTCGTGATCGTTTCGCTTGCCTGGTTTTATTTCAGCCAGTCCTTCCCGTCGCTCATTCTTAGTTGGTTATTTCTTTATGTATCGGGACTTGAGTTGTTTGCACTTGTCTCTTACGACGGTGTCCTTTGGCCGATTTGGACCTTGTTCGCGCTTGTCCCGCTGTTACTCGTCGTCAAACAGGAAGAGGACCGTCATTTTTTATACAACCTCTATTTAATCGTCGCCGCAATCAATTCACTGATCTATTTAACAGTCCGTGCGGAAACAACGGACTCTGTCATTCCTTTAGGAGAAGCCATCGCACTTGCCGTTTTTGGTCTCGCAGTCGGTTATTTGATTTATCAAAGATTCCGTCCGCTTCTTTGGATTTTGCCGCTCGGTTTGTTCGGATTCCTTTGGTTTGACGAACAAGCCATCTTGATTGCTGCGCTCGTCGAAATCATTGCCTTTGTCTATTTGATTGTGCAGGAGCGCCAAGGTCGTCGCCTGACGATTCCATTCGTTTACTTCATCGCCGTCCAACTGACGATTTATTTCATCTATGCCTGGGATCGCCTCGATATGTCGTTATTCTTCCTTGTCGGTGCATTGCTCGTCTTCCTGATTGCCGGTGTCTTGTGGTGGATTCGAAAACGTCATGAAGGAGGGGTTCCGTCATGAAACGGTATCTGTTTCCAGTCCTGCAAATTATCGTTGTCCTCGGTGTGATCCTCAGTTTTTATTCCATTTCCTGGTTCGGTGACAGCTATCGTTTTCGGGCCGAACCGTATGATCCGTTTAGCCCGGTCTACGGTGAATATGTCATGTTGCAGTATCCTGACTTGAAGCCGGCGGATTCCGTTAAAAAAGGATTGGTCTACGTTACGTTTACGACGGATTCTGATGGTTATGCCAAGATTGACCGTATCTCGAATGAACGCTTTTTTGGTTCAGTTGCCGGAGATTATTATGACAAATACGTCACGATTCCCCAATTGAACCAGTATTATGTGGAGCAGGGAACAGGAAAAGGATACGAAGATGAAAAAAAATTAGTGGTCAAAGCCGATGTCTCGCCATGGGGTACGGTTCGGGCAACTGATTTGGGTGTTCGTAAATAAAAAAACCGCTTGGATGGATACACGAAATCCGTGTACAATCCAAGCGGTTTTGATTAAGCTGATTTTTTCACTTTTTCCCAACGCGGTGAATTGAGCAATTCAATCCATTTCCGCACAGCTGAAATCGTGATGACAATCGCTAAAACGCCCATCGTGACCGACAGGATCGTATTCAGAATACTGAAGCCGGCAGAGGCCGGGTTTGCATAGACATTGGCGACCATCCAGATGTCAGCGAACGTGACCGTTACGAGCAGGTAGACAAGTGGAATGAATGTCGTTAACGCATAGACTTTTTTATCGGCAATTTTCAGGATAATCGTTGTTCCGATGATCAAGCCGATCGAAGCCATCAACTGATTCGAGACACCGAATAAGGCCCAAATCGAACCGATATCGCCGGAGAAGAGCAGGTACCCCCAGAAGAACGTTCCAAGCGCACTGGCAAAAATGGCACCCGGAATCCAGTCAACACGTTTCAATGGTTTGTAAAATTCACCGAAGAAATCTTGAATCAGGTAGCGGGCTACACGTGTTCCGGCATCGATCGCTGTCAGGATGAAGACTGCTTCGAAGAGAATGACGAATTGGAAGAAGAAGCCGGCAATTTCACGGAACCAGGGAATGGCCCGGAAGATAAACGTCATACCGACGGCCAGCGAAACAGCTCCACCAGTCCGCCCGGCGAGATCGAGACCGATTTCCCGTGACAATTCATCGAGATAGACCGTACTCATCCCGAGTGTTGCAAAGACTTCCGGTGTTGAGTTGATGGCGAAGTAATCACCGACTTCAAGGGAAGTCGCGGCAATCAAAGCCATGACAGCGACGAGACACTCAACAAGCATCGCACCGAAGGCGACCGGTTTGATATCGCTCCACCGATTGATCATCTTTGGTGTCGTTCCGGAACCGACGAAGGCGTGGAAGCCGGAAATCGCACCACAGGCAATCGTGATGGAGATGAACGGCCAGACCGGACCGGCAATGATGGGACCGCCACCGTTGACAAATTTCGTGAAAGCCGGGAAGCGGATGTCCGGGTTGATGATGAAGACACCGACGATCAAGGCCAGGAAGACACCGATTTTCATAAAACTGGATAAGTAATCACGCGGTGCAAGCAACAACCAGACCGGCAGTGCTGCAGCGAAGAAGGCATAAATCGGTAACGCAATCGCGAGTTGACGTGACGACAGGTCGAACCATGTTCCGATGAACGTGTCAGTCAACTGGGGACCGAAACCAATCGCAGCAAGAATTAATAGGAAACCGACGACTGAAGCCAAGGCGAGGTTGCCGCCTTTTCGTAAGTAGATGCCGACACCCATTGCAATCGGAATGGTCGAGAAGACAGCGAATGTTCCCCATGGATTGTGCTCAAGGGCATGCAGGACGACCATTGATAAGCCGGCCATCGTGATTGTGATGATGAATAGCATCGCAAGACCGGCACAAAAACCGGCGACAGGTCCAAGCTCTTTTTTAGCGACTTCCGATAACGACTGTCCATCTTGACGCATCGAAGCGAACAAGACGACCATATCGTGGACGGCGCCACCGATGACGGCACCAATCAAGAGCCATAACAGTCCCGGTAAGTAGCCGAACTGGGCAGCAAGTACAGGACCGACGAGCGGACCGGCAGCGGCGATTGCTGCGAAGTGGTGACCGAACGACACCCATTTGTTGGTCGGGACATAATCTTTTCCATCCGCAAACTTATGGGCCGGTGTTTCCCGGTCCTCTTTGATTTTTAAGACTTTGACAGCCATGAATGTGCCATAAAGACGATAAACGATCAATAAAATACAAATGACGGCAATAACAATTGGTGTAGCACTCATGTATGAACCTCCTCATAAACTGGTATGAGAAAAGTGTACTTGATTTGGAAGCGCTTTCTTTCGTTAAGCGGATGAACTGTTCGTTTTGACCGATGACATGTCGAAAAAGAAGGATGAACGGAAAAAAGAAAACCCTCAGATACCGAGAGCTTCCTTCAAGACTTTGACATACGTCCGACTGACAGGTACATCAATCTGTTGGATCTTGATCGTATAGGCACCATTGAACCAGGGTTCGATCGCTTCGATGGCAGCCAGGTTGACGAGATAGGAGCGGTGGACCCGCAGAAAACGGTGATCCGATAATTTTCGTTCAAGTTCCTGTAACGTATCATTTGACGGATAGGATTCGGAACGGGTCACGATTTTTGTTTTTCCGCTTTCAGCGACGATATAGTCGACATCCTGCGGGGAAAGCAATTTTAACTGCTCTCCGGATTCGACGGCCAATCGTTCGATCCGCGGTGTTTTCAGCGCCGGTTTTCGCATGATTTTTTCAATCGCCCGAATAATCCGTGACGGATCATACGGTTTTAAGATGTAATCGTAAGCGTTCAGTTCGAACGCTTCGAGGGCATGGGCATCATAAGCCGTCACAAATAAAATCGCCGGCGGATGCGGCATCGATTGCAAACGTTTGGCGACGTCAAGCCCGCTCCCGTCAATCAGTTCGATATCTAAAAACACGAGATCCGGTTGCAACGTCCGAACGAGTTGTTCAGCCTCACCGACGTGTCCTGTCTCGGCGATGACTTCGAGTCCGGCCCGGACGACATGATACCGTAGTTCATCGCGGGCAAGTGGTTCATCTTCAATTAAGATCGTGCGCATGCGGCGCCTCCTTTCCTGTTTCGATCGGCAGATGGATGGTAATGGTCGTACCTTCTCCAGGTTGACTGGTCAATCGGAAAGAACCGTTTTCGGCATACAGGCTTTTGATTCGTTCCGCAGTATTGAACAGGGCGGTCCCGGTGCCACGCGATTCGATGACTTCCCGGCCGAGGCGTGTGAGTTGCTCCGCTTCAATCCCGCGTCCATTATCGACGACTTCCAATACCAATTGATCGGCGGTCAACCAGGCAGTGACACCGACATATCCGGTTTGTCCGGGACTGAACGCATGTTGGAAGGCGTTTTCGATTAACGGTTGGAGAATAAACGGAGGAACGAGTAGTTGTTCTGTGCCTTCCTCTAAATCAATATCAACGAACGGACGGCTGGGAAAACGGGCAGCTTCAAGCGAGATGTAGGCTTCGATATGTTCCAGTTCCTTTTGCAATGGAATTTTCGTCGAGCGGGCGCCTTGCAGATTGCTGCGGAAAAAGGTCGACAGTTCCAGCAGTAATGTCCGGGCCTGTTCAACATCTGTCCGGCACGACGCATAAATCGTATTGATGGCATTAAACAAAAAGTGCGGATGAATTTGCGCTTCGAGTGCGCGGATTTCGGCATCCTTTAATAAACCGGCTTGCCGTTCCGCTTTGCCGAGAGCGAGTTGGGTCGAAAAGAGCTTCGCCAGTCCTTCGATCAATTCGACTTCGACCGCATCGAGTAATTCAGGGTGAGGATAATAAACCTTCAATGTCCCGATCGTCGTTTCACCGATCGTCAACGGCGCGATGATTCCGGCTTGTAACGGGCAGTCTGCTTTCGGACAGCCAATCTCATCCTGATCAGTGACGAGGCGGAGTTGTCCGTCTGTCAGGACATGTTCCGTCGGACGGGTCGTCCAGTGCCCGCCGGATCGATGGTGGTCACTGCCGACGCCGATATGTGCCAAAATAACCGATTGATCGGTCAAGGAGACGGCATCGGCGCGTGTTTGTTGTAACAAGATATCGGCAACGGCTTCAGCCGTTTGGATATTTAAGCCGCGTGTCAAATACGGTAAGGTCAAATCCGCAATATGCAGGGAGCGTTCCGCTTCACGGGCCCGGACATGCTCTTCTTCCCGCGCTGCGAGACGGATGATTGATAAGAACAGCCATACTCCAAGGACATTGACGACGGTCATCGGAAGAAAGATGAACTGGACCAGTTCGAGGGCAGCTGGAAACGGATCGGACAACAGAAGAATTAAAGACATTTCGAAAACCATTAAAAAGCCGGTCAGACAAATCGGTAATAACGCTTGGCTGCCGAGACGATCGCGCCAGTAAGGACGGAGTAAGCCACTGACACCTCCTGCGACGACAGTCGATAAAGCACAAGCAAAGGCGGTAAAACCACCGAGTGTATAACGATGAACACCGACGAGCAGACCGGTGATCGTGCCGCCGAGTGGACCGGCGAGCAATCCACTGATGACGACAATCATCGTCCGTGTATTCGCAATAGCCGATGTACCATCGACCTGTTCGAGCCAGGTGTGCGGTAAAAACTTGGCCAAATCGACTTTGACACCGGTGTAGTTACTCAAAATCCCGTATGTGGCGAAAAACAGAATCAACAACCCGAACTGCCAGCCGGCTTCAGGCTGTTTCAGTAAACGCCTTGTCGGTCCCCACTGGGCGAGGATGAACGCTAAAATGATCATGATTCCGAGTCGTTCCAGTAAAAAGGGTATGAGTTCAAACATGACATCCCTCCATTCGTCCTAAGTGTAAACGTTACCGAAAAGGAGGACAACGAAAAAAAACTCCAACCGATCCGAGGATTGGTTGGAGTTTCCTTATAGATTACTGTGCATCTTTATCAAAGGTGATGCGTGCAATCGCATCATGCTGGTGAATCGTTTCTTCGTTGCGGCATTCGACGAAGAACGACGCGATGGCATCCATTTCGTAAAGATCAGCGGCGATTAGGCGCACCATATCTTCGACAAAACGTGGGTTTTCATAGGCCATCTCTGTGACACGTTTTTCATCCGGACGTTTCAGGACCGGGTGCAGAGGTGCTGATGCATTGGATTCCGCTGCATCAAGAAGTTCTTGTTTCCAGTTGAAATCATCGGCTTCATCGCGTAATGAAGCTTCCATTGTCACGTAACCGCGTTGGTTATGTGCACTGTATTCGCTGATTTCTTTTGAACATGGGCAGAGTGTCGTGACGTTGATTGTCAGACCGACTGATAAAGTTGCTTCGTTTGTTTCTGTGTTGACGCTGACCGTCTGCCAGACTTCCGCGTTCATCAATCCGCTGAGTCCTGTTGCCGGCGCTTTGCGTGTGAAGAACCATGGGTAACGGATTGTCAGTTGTCCTTCGGATTGTTCCATGCGCTCCGCCAGTTCGCGGGCGAACTGGATGAGTGATTCGTTTGTGACGACCCAACCTTCGTTGTGGTACTGATCCAGTTGTTCCGTCAAACGGCTCATATTGATCCCTTTACGGTCCTGGACAAGTGAAGTCGAAAGTTCAAATGTCGCAATCGTTGCTTGTGTTGTTTCGCCGTCTTGGATGACGACAGGATGTTTGACGTTTGAAATTCCTACAGCATCGAGTGCGAATAGGAAATTCTTCGGTGTATTTTGCAAGTCGATCATTTTATCTTTTTCAGTCGGCTTTGTCCCTTTAATAGGAGGAACAGAACCAAACAGCTTGTGGCGCTCTTCTTTGGTTGGCAGTGTAACCGGGTAGGTAGACATTCATATCGGCCCCTTTGTCCTTTTGTAGTAATGCAAGTAGTAATAACATGACAGGAATGCTAGAGACGAGCAAGTCTGATGATTCCGTGAATGTGTTGTCGCGACGTATCGTTGCTATGAATTTTATCACGAACCTTCCTAAAAACAAAACTTACAAGGCTCGGAAGAAACAGTTTGCTTATTTTCAGGTATAACTTGCTTGCAATCGGGTATATTATCCTATAGTATATGTTCATATGAACGCATAAACGATGTGTCTAATGAAAACTTGATTTTCAATTTAAAATCATAACTTAGGAAGGAATGAAGTAGATGGATTGGCAGTTAGTACTTCAATATGCCTGGGTTGTCCTCGTCTTAATCGCGTTAGAAGGACTCCTTTCGGCAGATAACGCACTTGTCTTGGCCGTCATGGTAAAACATTTACCGGGCGAGCAGCAGAAAAAGGCTTTATTTTATGGATTAGCAGGAGCATTCGTTCTTCGATTTGCAGCATTGTTCGCAATCTCATTCCTCGTCGATATTTGGCAGATCCAAGCACTTGGTGCCGCCTACCTGTTAATCATGGGACTCCGGCATATTTATAAGACGATCAAAGCCCGGCGAATCGGTGAGAATCATGGGGCGGAAAATGAACTCGACGCAGAACCGAAATCAGATGAGCCGGTTTCTAAAGCCGAGTTCTGGAAAACAGTCGCGAAGATTGAATTCGCCGACCTCGCGTTTGCCGTCGATTCAATTTTGGCAGCCGTCGCACTTGCCGTTGCGCTCCCGAACTGGGGAACAGGTGAAATTGGTGGCTTGAACACCGGTCACTTCGTCGTCATTTTGACAGGTGGACTGATGGGTGTCGTCCTGATGCGTTTTGCAGCCCGCGTCTTCGTTAAGTTACTGGGGGAACGTCCGGGTCTTGAAACAGCAGCATTCGCCATCGTTGCCTGGGTCGGTGTAAAACTTGCGGTCCTCGCACTCGAACACCCTAAATACCATGCATCAATCGAAGGTACGATTTTCGAAGCATGGAAACTTCCGGAAGGATTCGCCCACAGCACACCGTGGCAAATCTTCTTCTGGACAGTCATGGTCGGTCTCGCACTCTGGGGTTGGTTCTCTTCTCCGAAGACGAAATCAAATCCGGATGCTGAAAAGAAAGTCGAAAAAAATCTGTAATTTCAATTAGGCTCTCCTTCAAGGGGAGTCTTTTTTTGTCTACTAATCCGGAAGAGCAGATAAAAAGAACCGTCAGATTTAAGTCTTGAGTCTTTTGCTTTTAGGTAAGCGGCCTTATAATAAACTTACTGAACAAAAAGGGGATTCGTTTTTATGGATATTGGATTAATTACACAGTATGCGACGGTTGGGCTTGTTTTAATCATTTTACAAGGTCTGCTGTCAGCTGATAACGCCATGGTCATGGCTGTTCTCGTGCGTCCGTTGCCGGACGATCAACGAAAAAAGGCATTGTTTTATGGATTGATCGGAGCACTTGTTTTACGCTTCGTTGCGATTTTCTTCGCGTCTTACCTGGCGACGATTTGGGAGCTTCAGGCACTCGGCGCCATTTATTTGTTCTATGTTGCCTTCAAAGGGATTATCGAAGCACGTTCAAACAAACATCAGGTTCCCGATGCAATGGCGTCACAAAAAGCGTCGCCGAACTTTTGGTGGACGGTTGTCAAAGTCGAGTTCTCGGATTTAGCGTTCGCGGTCGACTCGACGCTCGCAGCTGTTGCGATGGCGACGACGTTACCAATGATCGGCGGAACAATCGGCGGCTTGAACACAGGACAATTCTGGGTTGTCTTCTTCAGCGGAATCATTGGACTTGTCATCATGCGTTACTTCGCCAGCTGGTTTGTCGTCTTATTACAAAAACGGCCGGGAATCGAAGAAGCTGCCTTTTGGCTTGTTGCGTGGGTCGGGGTCAAGCTTGTCGTCATGACACTGGCGCATCCGTCGATTCATGTCTTACCGCATGAATTCCCGGAAAGTACGCTTTGGCAATCGATTTTCTGGATTGTACTCGTCTTGATTTTAGTGTTAGGTTGGTTTAGAAGTGGTACGAAAACAGACGAATAATAATTAGAAACGGACAGGGTCATCATTCCTCTGTCCGTTTTTTATGAGGAGAGATGACGATGCAAAACGGTAATTTTATTCGCATGTTGACACGGATGCAGAATGTCCCGCGTTGGGACGAATATGCCCCTCGCTTTCCGGATAATGCGGCGAGTCACAGCTTTCGTGTCGCTTTATTCAGTTTGATGGCGAGTTATATTGAAGAAGAGGTAGCAGATACTAAATACGATCGATTGACGTTGCTTGGAAAATCCTTGTTCCACGATATGAACGAGGTCATCACGGGACCGATTAAACACCGGACAAAAAAAGAACCGACGTTGCATGCCCACATCCAGGCGATGGAGCGCCAGGCGAGTGAAAAACTCGTTGCGTTGCTGTCGAAGTCCCTTCAACCGGATTTCACGAATTATCTGGTGTTTGCAGAAGATGACTCAACAGAAGGAAAGCTGGTCGAAGCAATCGACACGTTTGATGCGATGCTGTTTGCGAAACGGGAAGCAGAAGTGACGGGATCGACGTTTTTCCTCGACAAGGCGAATGAACTCAAAGAGGCACTATCGGTTCATCCGTTGTTTTCAATTCGGACGTTGACGGAGTCAGTTTGGGCAGAGGATGACATGTCACGTTTCATTGACAACGTCTTGATGATGGATACGATTCGGCGCTGGAAAGGACGATTCAATACGATTGACGACAATGATGCGACACATGCGTTCCGTGCGGCATCACTCGGTTTGTTCAACGGATTGATTGAGTCCAAAAAATACGGTGTGAAGATCAATACGGCAGAAGTCGTTTCGCGTCTGTTGTGTCATGACCTGGTCGAAGGGACAACAGGCGATGTCCTCGGACCTGTCAAACATGCGACCCCGGTCACGGCAGCAGCTTTTGAAGCGTATGAACGGACGGAAGGCGAAGCGTTGATCAATTTGTTGCCGTCCTCGATGCGAAAGGAATTTCACCGGTTCGTCGTCGAAGCAAAAGATGATACGTACGAAGGACAGATGGTTGATGTCGTCGATAAGCTCGATGCGTTGATCAAGATGAACATGGAACGAAAATTGAATGGTGTGGAATATGAGACCGGTTACCGGGCCCAGTTGAAGAAAGTCCAAACGGCCTATGAAAATCCATCCGTCGTCTTCTTTTTAGCTTATGTCTTACACGATTTAGACTACGTGACATCTTAATAGGAAGGAGGAAAATCATGACGAACACTTCACCGATTCAAACCAAACGATTGACCCTAATCCTGATTTTAGGATCACTCGCCGCACTCGGTCCACTTTCGATTGACATGTATTTACCGGCATTTCCGGACATGTCGCGTTCATTTGGCGCCAGTGCTTCCTCGATTCAACTCAGCTTGACCGCCTGTATGCTCGGGATGGCAATCGGGCAGATCATCGTCGGTCCGCTCAGTGATGTCCGGGGACGAAAACGTCCGTTGATATTGGCCTTATTTGCCTATTTACTGGCATCGCTCGCCTGTGCCTTTGCGCCGACGATTGAAGTTTTGATTGCTTTACGTTTCGTTCAAGGAGCAGCCGGTGCATCCGGAATCGTCATCTCGCGGGCGATCGTCCGGGATTTGTTCGAAGGGCCAGAATTGACGAAGTTTTTTGCGGCGTTATCACTGGTCAACGGAACGGCACCGATTTTGGCGCCGATCATCGGGGGCCAAATTTTGCGGTTCGGCGACTGGCGCGTCGTATTTTATCTGCTTGCCATCTTAAGTACGTTGATGCTGATTGCAGTCGCGTTCCGGTTGCCGGAAACACTTCCGGTTCATCACCGGGTCGAAGGGAATTTGAAGACGACCTTCGGGACGTTTGGACGCTTGCTGTCAGACCGGACCTTCATCGGGTATGCCTTTGCCCAAGCGTTTGCGATGGGTGCGATGTTTGCGTATATCTCCGGTTCCCCGTTCGTTTTACAAAACATCTACGGGGCGAGTCCGCAACAATTCAGTTTTCTGTTCGGTCTGAACGGGATCGGAATCATTCTGGCTGCCCAAACGGCCGGACGGTTGGCCGGGCGCGTCGACAGTGAGAAAATGATGCGGATCGCCTTGACGGTCGTCGCCTTAGCCGGGATCTGTCTGTTTCTTGCGCTGACGTTATCCGACTCCTTGATTCTCGTTATGATTCCGTTGTTCTTCGTCGTTTCGAGTGTCGGGATGATTTCGACGCTCGGTTTTACCTTGGCGATGCAAAACTACGGTTCGACGGCCGGAAGTGCTTCGGCATTGCTTGGTCTGTTGCCAATGCTTGTCGGCTCACTCGTCTCGCCACTCGTTGGCGTGATGGGGGAAGATTCGGCGTTGCCGATGGGCTTGATCATCATGACACTTGATTGTCTGGCATTGCTCGTGTATACCTTACTGATTGTGCGCAGAAATCAATAAAAAGATGCATTCAATGAAGCCGATTCCTTTTTGAGGAAATCGGTTTTTTTGTTGAAGACTGTATTGGAAGAAATGCTGTCAGAAAAAATCAGTGGATTTTGAAACTATTTCCAAAAATAAACCGTAAATAAAGAGGAGCTCAGCAAAGAAGAGAGGAGCAGGCGGATGAAAAAACGATCTCTTTCGGATACACGGCCGGTATCTGAACCGAAGAATCAGAGGACACTGGAGAGTTTATTGGCGCGGCATTACGCGGCACAAAAAAAGTATGCCCGCAGATGTCAGGAAGCAGACAGTCCACGGGAAAAAGAATTAGCCGAATTGTTATATGAAGAAAATCGTCATGCGTACCTTCAAGCTTACCGGCAACTGTACGGATCGAATCCGTTTATCGAGGTGACCGAAGATGGACGTTAGTACGCTTTATCTGTATGCCCTTGCCGCTGCGGCCTGTGGTGTTTTACTGTCTGTCGTTTTTTCAGACTTGATTCCCGGTATTGATCAAATCTTTCATCCGACGTTAATCCTGTCCTTTGTCATTTTGACATCTGCTTTTGGATTTGGACTCGAGCATCTGACGTCACTTGGTTCGCTCGTTATTTTGCTGATCAGTGCCGGTATCAGTCTCATCTTGACGTCTTTGTTGCATTTATTCATTTTTGTACCGCTTGCGAAAGCGGAGCAATCCATCAGTTTTTCGGAACAGACGCTTGAAGGACGCAGTGCCATCGTCATCCTCCCGATTCCGGAGGACGGCTACGGTGAAATTCTCGTCGATGATGTGTCAGGACGGATTGCCAAATCCGCCGTTCTTTTTGAAGGTCCGGCTCTGGCACAAGGAACAAAAGTCATCATCATTGAAATTAAACAAGGCGTGGCGCATGTCATGACCTATCCTACGCAGTGGAAAGAGGAGATGTTTTCATGAATCCGATTATTATTGTAGCAATCATAGCCGGCGCACTGATTTTAGCGCTGATCGCCTTATTCGTCACAAAGTACCGCACAGTCGGACCGGAAGAAGCGTTGATCGTGTCCGGGAGTTATCTCGGGAACAGTCCGACCGTCAACACTGATGAATCCGGCAACCGGGTCAAAATCATCCGTGGCGGCGGAGCGTTTATCTTACCTGTCTTTCAACAAGCATCCCCGCTCAGTCTGCTGTCGAGCAAGCTCGAAGTGACGACACCGGAAGTCTATACAGAGCAGGGTGTTCCGGTCATGGCAGACGGGACAGCAATCATCAAAATCGGCAGCTCGATTTCTGAAATCGCGACGGCAGCCGAACAATTCCTCGGTAAATCAAAAGAAGACCGGGAAGGCGAAGCACGGGAAGTCCTTGAAGGGCACCTGCGCTCGATTCTTGGTTCGATGACAGTCGAAGAAATTTACAAAAACCGTGATAAATTCTCACAGGAAGTGCAACGTGTCGCGTCACAGGATTTAGCGAAAATGGGACTGATCATCGTCTCGTTCACGATCAAAGACGTCCGCGATAAAAACGGTTATTTGGAATCACTCGGGAAACCGCGGATTGCCCAGGTCCGCCGCGATGCCGATATCGCAACAGCCGACGCAGAAAAAGAAACACGGATCAAGCGGGCGGAAGCCTCAAAAGATGCGAAAAAAGCTGAACTCGAACGGGCAACGGAAATTGCGGAAGCGGAAAAAGAAAATCAACTGAAGATGGCAGATTACCGCCGCGAGCAGGATATCGCAAAAGCGAAAGCCGACCAGGCGTATGATCTTGAAAATGCACGCGCCCAGCAGGAAGTCACGGAACAACAGATGCAAATTAAAATCATCGAACGTCAGAAACAAATTGAGCTCGAAGAACGCGAGATTCTTCGTCGTGAGAAACAATACGATGCGGAAGTCAAAAAACGGGCGGACGCTGACCGTTATTCCATTGAGCAGGCGGCCCAGGCCGACCGGGCGAAACAATATGCGGAAGCTGATGCGACGAAGTACCGGATTGAAGCCTCTGCCAAAGCCGACGCCGAACGGATTCGTCTCGATGGTCTGGCGAAAGCGGAAGCCGAACGGGCGCAAGGGGAGACAGAAGCCGATATCATCCGTCTGAAGGGTCTCGCGGAAGCGGAAGCGAAAGAAAAGATCGCTCAAGCGTTCGAACAGTTCGGACAAGCGGCGATTCTCGACATGGTTGTCCGGATGATGCCGGAATATGCGAAACAGGTCGCAGCACCACTCGGCAACATCGACAAGATTACAGTCGTCGATACAGGGAGCGGCGAAGGCGGCGGAGCAAACCGGGTGACCGGATACGCAACCGACTTGATGGCGTCATTGCAGGAGACACTAAAAGCGTCATCCGGCATCGATGTCAAAGACTTGATTGAAAACTTCTCGGGTAAAGGAACGGCGAAACCATTGACGGTCAACTTGAATCAAGGGGAACCGGTGACGTCGGGAACGAAGTCTGAATGAAACCGAACGTTGTCTTGACAGCGTTGCTTTTACTGGTCGCGGTGAATCTTGTTTTCCCGCTTTCGACACTCGTCCTTGTAGCGCTCGGTGTGGCGTTCGGGCTGTATAAAGGCTATACATCAGAGGGCGGGTTTAACTCAATCTTTAATGTAAAACGTGTCTCGTACTCGCTCCGCCATCCGCTGACGCGCGCGGAAGCAGCGGCGGCCGGTCTGTTCGGTCTGTTGACGACAGATATCCCTTACTGGTGGAATGAAATCCGGTCGGGGTTATCGCTTCAAGGCGTTGGTTATTTATTATTTGAATGGGTGACATTGCTCTTGTTTGTGTATGTCATGTTCCGCTTTTTGTTGCTCGGACTTTTTGAGCCGGGAAAAGAACGGACTCCAACAGGACTAACCGAATAAAACGATTGTACCAGGTAACAAAAAATCCGAATGCTCCCATCCCTCTGTCAATAAGAAGAGGTGGGGACATTCGGATTTTTTAATGATGAATCAGGCCGGTAAATCATAACCGATGACGATTAATCCGGGACCGGTGTGAGAACCGATCGCGGCTCCAGCGACTGTGATCAGGATTTCACTCGGTGAGAATTGGGATTCAATCAACTGTTTCAGTTGTTCCGCCCGTTCGATTGAATCGCCATGACCGATGATTATCCGGTGTCCATCAATGGATGGACGTGCTTCTTCCATCCATTCGACAATCCGGTTCATGACTTTTTTCTGACCGCGGATCTTTTCTTTTGGAATCAGTTTCCCGTCTTCGACCGTCAAAAGTGGAAGAATCGACAGTAAACCACCGATGAAAGCACTGGCCCGCGAAACACGGCCGCCCCGCATCAGGTATTCGAGCGATTCGACAGTAAACAAATGACGGACGGTATTGATTTTTTGTTCGGCATACGCTTTTGTTTCCTCAAACGAATGGGTTTTCGCAAATTCAGCGACATCTAACACGAACAGTCCTTGACCGGTCGAGGCTGTTTTCGTGTTGATGATGGCATAGGGGACATCCGGATACGTTTCAGCAAGTTCTGCTGCGAGCATCGTTGCGGTTTGATACGTACCGGATAGTTCGCTTGAGAAAGCCAGATAGATGAACGATTCACCTTGTTTAAAGTGTTCTGTAAAGACTTCGACCATCCGTGACACTTCTACTTGAAACGTCTTTGGTGCCGCCCCGTTCCGCATTTTTTCATATAATTCGACCGGTGAAATCGATTCGCCGTCGAAAAATGTCTCTTCGTCAATCAACACGCCGAACGGCATGACGGTGAAGCCGTAAGCGTCTAGTAATTCTTTAGGTGCATCAGCACCGCTGTCAGTAATAAAACGTACCATGTTCGTTCTCTCCTTTATCAACCTAGGACTTTTTCATTTCGATCCAACATCCGACCCAGGTTTACACCGAAGCGTTCGTTCTCGACCTCGCTCAAGACGGACGGCGTGAGTGTCGCGCCAAGTTCCATTAAGGAGCGGTAAACACGTACCAAGCAGTCTTCGACCGTGAAGGGGAGTTGCAACAGCTCTTCCAAAGAGGCCATTGTTTCGGGAACGACTGTCGGATACACGAACTTGGTCGCTTCTCCTTGTAGGGCGGCAGCATAAAAATCACGGACAAGTTGCGCCCGGGCACTGCCACTGCCGTTCACGCAGAGGTAAATTTGAACCGCGACGCCTCCGCGGACACGCCGCTGTGAAATACCGGCGAACTTTTTGCCGGCAATCGATAAATCATAGGATCCGGGGCAATATGATCCGACGACCTCACCGGCGACGATGGCATCGGTTTCTTCGGCGAACATCTGCCGGACAAGGGCGAGCATTGCTTCATAGCCGCTGTCGATATCGATTCCACCGCGTTCCGGGAGGACAAGCGAGATGTTCAGGACACCGGCATCGAGCACGACGGCCAGCCCGCCGGAATTGCGGATGACCGGTTGAAAACCATGAGCGTGTAAGACGTCGATTCCATCATCGAGATGAGGGAGACGCGCATCTTGAATCCCAAGGACAACCGTTTCATGGTGGACCCAGGAGCGGATGGCGGCACCCTCTGTAGCGACGGAGGCGCACAATGTATCGTCCATCGCAAACGATTGTGTGGCATGAAAGGTGTTTCCGAGTGACGTTTGATCAAAAATACGATAATGTTCTTGTTTTAAGAGTTCGATTCCCATAGGCTCGTTCCTTTTTTTCTAGATTTGCGACATTATTATAGCATACGGCAGTGTAAACTTTTTAATAAGAAGCCAGTGAAGCAACAGGAACGGACCGTTTCAAACCGAACTATGAACTATACCGATCGAGAACGAGCTACTAAAGGAGAGAGTGTATGTATCAGTCACTGGGACAGCTAAAAGAAACAAAAGTATTCAAGGATCCCGTTCATCGCTACATCTATGTCAGCGACCAATTGATTTGGCAATTAATCGGAACAAAAGAATTTCAACGTCTCCGCCGGATTAAACAGCTCGGCACATCATTTTTGACGTTCCATGGAGCCGAGCATACCCGTTTTCATCACTCGCTTGGCGTGTACGAGATTACCCGTCAATTGATTGATGTCTTTAATGGTCGCGCCGATTGGGACGATCAGTACCGCGAATTGACACTCGTCGCCGCACTCTTGCACGATGTCGGTCATGGTCCGTTTTCCCATGCCTTTGAAAACGTCTTTGGTGTTGATCATGAAGAATGGACGGAACGGATTATCCTTGGGGATACAGAAATCAAACAGGTCCTCGATCAGGTCGGGGAAGGATTTGCAGAAGAAGTCGCGTCAATCATCAACAAAACCCATCCCAATCAATTGCTTGTGACGATGATCAGTTCCCAGCTCGATGTCGACCGGATGGATTACTTGTTGCGGGATGCACATTTCGCCGGTGTCAGTTACGGAAAGTTTGATCTCGAACGGATGTTGCGTGTCCTGCGTCCGGCACCGAATCAGATGGTCGTCAAGCAGTCCGGGATGCATTCGATCGAAGATTACATCATGCGGCGTTATCAGATGTACTGGCAGGTCTATCTCCATCCCGTGACGCGTTCGAGCGATTACTTATTAAAAGCGATTCTTGAGCGGGCAAAAGAACTGTATACGGGCGGGTATGCCTTCACGATTGATCCGGTCCACTTAAGTCCACTTTTTACACAACAGATGTCGCTGAAGAATTATTTGGCACTGGATGAGACGATCGTCTACTTCTATTTCCAGCAGTGGGCAGAGGAAGAGGACGCCGTATTAAGCGATTTAGCACGCCGGTTCGTCGACCGGAAATTATTTAAATATGTGGATTATCCGGCAGAAAAGCGCGCGCGTGTCCATGAGAAACTGTGTACGTTATTTGAAAAAATCGGGCTCGATCCCACTTATTATCTGCTCGAAGACAAGCTCAGCCGCCTGCCGTACGACTTATATGGAGATAATGGCGAAATCAGTAAACAACCGATCATGCTGCAGATGAAAAATGGTCAGATGAAAGAAATATCGCAAGTCTCACCGCTCGTTCAGGCGATTGCCAATTCACGTCAGACGGATGAAAAGCTATTTTTCCCGCAGGAAATCCTGCATGACTTACGGGAATTTGCGAACGAGAAGATGCAAATCGATCAATTGTTACTCGGCGAAGAAATATGAACAATATCATCGCAACCATCTTAAAGCATGCCGGCTTGGAAGGGGAAGCGGTTATCCCCTTAAAGGGAGCGACTTCCTCGTACGTGTTTCGAGCGGGGAATAGTGTCTTTCGAATTCATACCAATCCTGCCTGGCTAAAGCAGGAACCGGACCTCGTCGCGCACGAGGTCTTTGCGTTACGGGCGACCGGTAGATTAGGGCCGGATGTCGAAAATTATCAATTGACGTGGGAGGGGGAGATTCCCCCATGGATTCAAATGACGTGTTTACCGGGAGAAGTCCGACTCGAACCGTTAAATCGAGCGTACCTCAAACAATTGGCAAAAACGCTAGTTGCGATTCATCAACTGCCGGTTCCAGAAGCCCGGTACCGGTATGCACCATACGTGACAAAGCGAACGGTTCCTTTTTGGGCAGTTCAAAAGGAGATGTGGCAACGGGCTGTGGCAGAACCGCCGGCAACGAGTCAACAAGTTCGATTCATCCACCGCGATTTTCATCCGGTCAATGTGTTATACGAATCAGCTGAAAAGTATAACGTAGTCGATTGGATTAGTGGCTGTGTTGGACCCATTGAAGCAGATGTCGCCCATTGCCGATTAAATCTGGCGTTGCTTGAATCGGTCGAAGCAGCAGATCAATTTTTAGCTGAATATATTGCTTGCAGTGGATTTTCGTACGATCGGAAATGGGATTTAACAGCTGTTTTTGATTTTGAACCGGACACCCTCGATGTTTATCCCGGTTGGAAAGCATATGGGAAGGCGAACATCAGTCAGGGCAATGTTCGGGAACGGATGGAAAACATTGTATTGAAAGTTTATGAAAATGACGAAAGCGGTTACTAAATGAACTTTACCCCTTGCAGTTCTTCCGAATGTTGATTATTGTAGTACTTGGGAAAGAGATTGAACGTCAGACCTCGTACTTATGTACAACTGATAAAATAAACTATGGATTGAGGGATAGTTCGTGAAATATTTAATCGCAATACTGGGACTTGTCATCGTGTTTGGTTTGGCATACCTTGTCAGCAGTAATCGTAAAAGCATCAAATTGAAACCGCTTGCGGTCATGCTAGTGCTTCAGCTTGTCCTGGGATACATTCTGTTGAACACGTCATTCGGCTATATCGTCATTAAAGGGATCGCTCAAGTCTTCGAAAAATTGCTCAGTTATGCCGCGATCGGTATCAACTTTGTCTTCGGTGGATTAGCGAACGAAGGCGCGCAACCATTCTTCATCAACGTCCTGTTGCCAATCGTTTTCATCTCGGCTTTAATCGGAATTTTGCAGTTCACGAAAATCCTGCCGCTCTTAATGCGCGGAGTCGGGTTCGTCCTTTCGAAAATTAACGGAATGGGACGACTTGAGTCATATAACGCCGTAGCGTCAGCAGCGATCGGTCAATCAGAAGTATTCATCACGGTTAAAAAGCAAATTGGTAAATTACCGCCTCACCGTCTGTATACATTATGTGCGTCTGCGATGTCGACAGTTTCGATGTCAATCGTCGGTGCATACATGACGATGGTCGAACCGAAATATGTCGTCACAGCAATCGTCTTGAACCTGTTTGGTGGATTCATGATCGTTTCAATCATCAATCCGTATACAGTTGATCCAAAAGAAGACATTTTGGAAATCGTGGAAGAAAAACAAACGTTCTTCGAAATGCTCGGCGAATACATCATGGATGGATTCAAAGTCGCGATCATCGTCGGCGCGATGTTGATCGGATACAATGCTTTGATCGGCATGGTCAACGATATCTTCTTGATGGTTCTCGGTATCTCGTTCCAGGATATTCTCGGTTATATCTTCGCACCATTCGCTTTCATCATGGGGATTCCGTGGGCGGAAGCAGTCAGTGCCGGTAGTATCATGGCAACGAAACTGATTACAAACGAATTCGTCGCGATGCTCAGCCTGCCTGAATACGCAAAAGAATTCTCAGCACGGACACTTGGAATCGTTTCCGTTTTCTTGATTTCATTCGCCAACTTCTCGTCAATCGGGATCATCGCGGGTGCTGTCAAAGGACTCGACGATCGCCAAGGAAGTGTTGCAGCGAGCTTCGGACTGAAATTGCTTTACGGAGCAACACTCGTCAGTGTCTTGACGGCAATCGTCGTCAGTATCTTACTCTAAATCACATACGAATGGCAGATCTGTCATTTCTTAAAACAAAGCAGGACCCGACTAGAAAATCGGGTCCTGCTTTTGGTTTCTACTATTTTTAGCCGCGTGAAGCAATTCCGACCCGTTCGCGATGGAACAGCCCTTCATCGTAAACGTCATAAGCGAAGCGGGCGACATTGATGCGGGGGATTGGACCGGTTTCGTGGGTGAATCGATTGGATTCAATCAAGACGTCCTCGATCGCATCTTCTTCGACGAGTTGTGTCGGACAAATGATGGTATAGTCGACATCTGCGTCTTTTAACGTCAAGTAGGCTTTGAGATGATCTTCAGCTGCAATCGTCGAGCGACGACGGGATTCACTGGATTGGAAACGATATTTTCCCGGTTCTTCCGAAGCATCAAGAATGCCGGCCGTTCCGACGAACACGATTCGTTCGATTTGCTGTTCTTTCATTTTAATGATGAGGTGGGGAACCGCAACAGAAAGAATTTGTTTTTGATCGGTTCCTAAACAGCTGAAGACGGCAGACGTCCCAGCGATGACCCGTTCGAGATCGTCTGCATCCGTCGCATCTCCTTTTATAACCGTCAAGTGGGGATGGTCAGGTAGTCCATGCTGCTCCGATCGGACAAGGACCCGGACGTCATGTCCTTTCTCCAATAGTAAATCCAGTAAAGGCCGTCCTGTACGTCCGGTTGCCCCAAGTAAGCTGACTTTTGCCATGATGATTCATCCTTCCTGTGATAAGTATATGGAACAGGAGGAACGACGGGTTAAATCGTTCCTCCTGAAAAGTGTTTATTTGTCGGCGAACATGACGCCGGCTTGACCGTAATCGGTTTTCTCCATCTCTTCGATGAAAACCGTAATATTTTCTTTTGGCGCATCGACGGATTCAGAAACGGCTGCTGTGACTTTTTCGATCAAAGCACGTTTTTGCTCCACTGTGCGTCCGGATAACATTTTAACAGTAACGTAAGGCATGTCAGATTCCTCCTCTTAGCATAAGTACAATACGCCCTCAGTATACCGTACGCCACCCGGGTTCCGTCAAACCGCACATTGAAATTGAAAAAGATGGGTATAGAACAGGAATAGTCTGTCGGAAGCAAGAAGTAGTACTTAATAAATGATGAGGATGAGGTGAAGGCATGGAGATGGAACCGGTGATTCGTAAAAAAATCCATACGCTACTGATTTTTGACCGCGCTTTACCAGAAGACAACACATACCCGTTATCAGGCGCAAAAGGTCTCGAAGTCGCAGATGTCTTATTTGATCAAAATATTCCGTTTGGACGGCTCGTGACGGATAAGGAATTGGCAGCGCTTGTCGGAAATGAAGAAGCAAAACGCTACGGGATGTTGACGTTGCTTCGGGATGAGGACCGCTTCAAGCCGATTTTTCAAAATCGTAAACCGACACCTGATATTGAAGACGAGTTGGCAGAGCGGATTCGGGAACTGGCCAAGCAATTACGGGCGATTCGTTCGAAATGTTCATCACTGGAGCGGATTGTTCTGTTCGGTCGTGCCTCGCAAACGTTGTATGACCGGGCATTGGTGCAACTGGAAGAGTTGAATCCACCCGCTCATGAAGAACTCACGTCCCTCGAATGTCTGCGGTTACCAACGATCCGTCGTGTCACCCGGGAGCAGCTTGAGACACTCAAGCGGTAAACGAAGGCTTGCACCGACTGTTGGATGCGGTATGATAGAAGCAACAGTAGTAAAAGGGGACAAGTAAACGATGGAAAAGAAAATTAACTTCAATATCATTTCAGATAACTCAACGGACGGGCATGGTGGATTTGGTGTCGGAACACTCAGTCTGAACAGCATGTCACCGGTCATCATCTCGCCGGAAGACGGTGAAGCCTATATTGATATGGGTGCGATGCATGCGAAAGCAGCTATCGAGAAACGGATTAAATTCACGACGGACAAGGCGGATTCACCAAACGGAAAGCTGTACTGGATCGTTTGGGTGACGGTTGGCCGGAAACCGGAAGGATTTTATTACGGTGGCGTCGCAGCGTGTGACCTGTTAGTTGATGTCGAAGCACGACGCGGCTTTAAGATTTTAGCAGATCATGTCAATAAGATGGATAAATCGTTAAAAGGACGGATTGTCGTCGATCATATGGACGATACATCGAAACACTTGTTGCGTGACTTCCTGCAAACACATAAACCGGAGATGTGGGAAAATGCTGAACCTGAGTTGCATGAAGCGCTCACTTAAAAATAAAAGTGCCGACTCTGTGAAAGAGTTGGCACTTTTTTGATTGATTATCTGCGTAACGTCACGACAATTAACTCAGGGTGATTAAAGATTCGGAACGGAAATAAGCTGTTGCCGAGCCCACGGCTGATGATCAACCGTGTGTTCTCCATCGTATGCTGTCCAGCTGTCAGTTCAGGGAAAAAGCCTTGACCGGGAGCATACATGCCGTCCGTGAACGGTAACCGGATTTGTCCGCCATGGGCATGACCCGATAACACCAAATCGACTTTCCGTTCCGCGTACAACGGTAAATATTCCGGACGGTGCGCCATCAATAGTTGAAAAGCACGGGGATCAGCAGTCGACTGGGCTTGATCGAGACTTTGCCGGATGCCATCCGGCTCCTGCAGCCCTTCACTCCAACGGGTCGTCGTCGGATCGTCAATTCCAAGCAACTCAATGAACTGACCGTCTCGTTCAAGCGGAACGGACGTATTTCGAAGGACGGTGACGCCAAGTCGTTCAAGCTTCGGTAAAATCGTCAAATTCAGACGGACTTCATGATTGCCTGTCACGAAATAGACCGGATAGTCCGGTATCAGCTGTTTCATCAGCTGAAGTGCTTCTTCTTCTCCATTACGTCTTGAATCAATCAAGTCACCGGTCATTAAGATGACATCCGGCTGCAGTTTATTCACTTTTTTCAAAAGAACCTTTTGACGGGAACCAAAGGATTTACCATGCAGATCGGCAATCTGTAAAATCTTATAGTCATTAAACGCGGCAGGCAGTTTATCCGATTGGACCGTTACTGCCGTCGTGTCGATTTGATTATTTTCCCGGTACAAAAACCAGCTACTGAGAGCGAGAATGCCGATGGGAATAAACCATTTTTTCTTGACGCGCAAGTCTTCACCCCTTTTCTTGTATTCAGCATACCAAAAAGACCCTGACTTCCGCCTGACGGAAGACAGGGTCTGACTGCAGTTAGGCTTCTTTTTTCAACTCGTCGGCTGATTTCGCAGCATCCGGTTCATTGGACAGATCCATGAACAGGGCAATCACCATCATCCCGACAACGAAGATGAACGGGAAGGCGGCAAGGACAGCTGCGGCCTGCAAGGCGCTGAGTCCGCCTGCGTACAAGAGAACAGCTGCGATTGACGACTGGATGATTCCCCATGTCAATTTGATGCGGAGACTCGGCAACAGACTACCGCCGGAAGATAACATCCCGAGGACGTACGTCGCGGAGTCGGCAGACGTGATGAAGAACGTCGTGATCAAGAAGACAGCAATGATACTGAGGAATGTTCCGAGACCACCGAATGTTTCGAACAAGGCGAACATACCGGTTTCGACTCCTTTTTCGTTGACCGTTGAAATGAGATCAACATTGTTGAACAGTTCGTTCCAAATCGCAGATCCACCGAAAACAGAGAACCAGAGCAGACCGAAAATTGTCGGTACCAGCATGATGCCAAGTACGAACTCACGAATTGTCCGTCCTTTTGAGACACGGGCGATGAACGTTCCGACGAACGGCGACCAGGAAATCCACCATGCCCAGTAGAAGATTGTCCAGTCATTGATCCATCCCCGTTCATCGGGATTGAAGGCTGACGCCCGGAAGCTCATTGTCGGTAGGTTTTGCAAGTAAGCACCTGTCGTTTGAACAAACAGATCCATGATGAAGCTGAACGGTCCGAGGAAGAGAACCCCAACCATCAAGAGGATCGCCAAGACAATATTGGCGTTGCTCAAGCGGACGATTCCTTTATCAAGACCGGAAGCGGCACTCATCATATAGAGGACGGATACGACTAAAATGATGATTAATTGGGTCATGAAGGAGTTCGGGATGCCGTCGACAAGGAAGTGAAGTCCACCTGAAATTTGTTGGGCTCCGAGACCGAGTGACGTGGCAACACCAAATGCCGTAGCTACAATGGCAAGTACTTCAACTGTTCCTTTACCGGCCGCTTCGTACTTCGGTTTCATCAGGGAAGCAACGGTATCACCGATTGTGGCCGGACGTCCTTTACGGAACGTCGAGTAAGCGATGGCGAGGGCGACGACCGCGTAGAGTGCCCACGGATGCAGACCCCAGTGGAAAAAGGAATAACGCATGGCGAGTGGAGCAGCTTCTGTTAAATCATTTGTTGCGACCGGGGGGGTATGAAAATGGGTCAGTGGTTCTGAGACACCCCAAAAGACTAAACCAATCCCCATGCCGGCACTGAATAACATCGCGAACCATGAGATAAGACCGTACTCGGGACGATCGGAGTCCTTACCGAGTCGGATTGAACCAAAACGTGAAAAAATTAAAAAGATGGCAATTAATAAAAAGGCACTCATACCAAAAAGATAAAGCCAGCCGAAGCCGTTCGAAACAAAGTTTTGAGCGATGCCTGTGACATTGCCAAGATTTGCGGCACCAATGAGTGATTCAGGCAAGATTCCCCATATGGTAAAGAGCACACAGAAAATGACAGAGATGATAAAGACATTCGTAATTTTACTTTTTCGTTTATTTTCCATCGTGATCAACACCTTCTTTCGAATTTTACATGTAGTTTTGTAACTCTTTTAGACAACGACATTAGTAATACCCGTGTCATTTGAAAACAAAACTTTATCACGCAAGTTCTAACCGTAACAAAGATGGAGCAGACTGGCAAACCGAAATGGGTAATGATGGAAAGGGGACGGACAGTAGAAAAACTAACGAAATTTAAATAAAGCCTGAAATGACGGGTCTGAATCAAGGGGATAGAAAAGGTTGAAATGATCGAATTATTTATTATTTCCCGCTTCAGATGTTTTGTAACATGCATTTCAGATACATTGATGAAGCAAAAAAACAGACGGAGTGAAACGGGTTTGATATCGTATCAGGTAGTCATCATATTAATCAGGAGGAATCAGTTATGAATCACAATCAGACAAAACAACAGATTATCGATGCTTTTCAGTTCCGGCATGCAACCAAATCATTTGATCCGACTAAAAAAATAACAGAAGAAGATTTTTCATTTATTTTGGAGACAGCGCGTCTTTCACCGAGTTCTTTCGGATACGAACCATGGAATCTGCTTGTCATTCAAAACGAAGCCGTTCGAAATGAGATTCGGGACGTCTCGTGGGGAGCACAAGGTCAATTGCCGACAGCGAGCCACTACGTCATCTTTATGGCCCGGACAGGTGGACAGATGCAACCGGACGGGGAGCACGTGAAACATATGATGGATGTACTCGGTCTGTCGGATGAAGCAAAAGCCGGTCGGACAAAACGGTACGGTCTGTTCCTCGAAGAAGATTTCAAGATTGGGGATAATGAAAAGGCGATGGCCGATTGGTCGGCGAAACAAGCTTATATCGCGCTTGGAAACATGATGTCGACAGCAGCGCAAATCGGCATCGACTCGTGTCCGATTGAAGGATTCGATCAGCAGGCAGTGGAACAGATTCTCGAACGGCACGGTGTGCTCGACCGGTCTGTTTTCACCGTACCGGTCATGGTCGCATTCGGCTACCGGGCGGATGAACCGAAACGGGCGAAGCAGCGTCGGTGCCTGGATGAAATCGTCACGTTCGTCGACTAAAAAAACAGTCGAATCTTTTCGAATTATATAGAAGTTTCTTTCAAAGTCCGGTATACTCGCATTTGTATGATTAAGAAGCGCCGTAAACGCCACTCGCATACGAACAACTTTTGTCTTGATGAAAGAAAGGGGTTCTATCGCAAATGGAACAAAAATTAAAGTTATGGTTCACGGAACACCAAACGGAAGATTACGGTATCACATTCCGTGTCAACCACGTTTATGAGAGCGAACAAACGGAGTTTCAACGCCTGGAGATGGTTGAGACGGACGAGTTCGGTACAATGTTGTTACTTGACGGAATGGTCATGACGACAGATCGTGATGAGTTTGTCTATCACGAAATGGTCGCACACGTTCCACTCTTCACACACCCGAATCCAAAATCTGTTTTGGTCGTTGGTGGAGGAGACGGCGGAGTCATCCGTGAAGTCTTGAAGCATCCATCTGTTGAGAAGGCGGTTCTTGTCGAAATCGACGGAAAAGTCATCGAATACTCGAAAAAATATTTACCAAACATCGCAGGTGGTCTTGATGACGCACGTGTTGAAGTCATCGTCGGAGACGGATTCATGCATATTGCAGAAGCAGTCAACGAATATGATGTCATCATGGTGGATTCAACGGAACCGGTCGGTCCGGCCGTCAACCTGTTCACAAAAGGATTCTACTCAGGAATCTCAAAAGCATTAAAAGAAGACGGTATTTTCGTCGCTCAGTCGGATAACCCGTGGTTCACACCGGACTTAATCCGTGATGTGCAACGCGACGTTAAAGAAATCTTCCCGATCACAAAACTCTACATTGCCAACGTTCCGACGTATCCGAGCGGTCTGTGGACATTTACGATTGGATCGAAAAAACATGATCCCCTCGCTGTCGCACCAGAGCGTTTCCACGATATCGAAACGAAATACTATACACCGGAACTTCATACAGCTGCATTCGCGCTACCGAAGTTCGTCAAAGACTTAACGATTTAATTAAACGTCAGGAGTGTTCCGTTTTCAGGGGCACTCCTTTCTATGACTGGAGGAATAATGATGCGATTTGATGAAGCTTACTCAGGTAAGGTATTTATCGCGAGTCAACCGACTCACGAAGATGCAAAAGGTGTGTTGTACGGTATGCCGATGGACTGGACGGTCAGTTTCCGCCCCGGTTCACGGTTTGGTCCGGCCCGGATCCGTGAAGTCTCACTCGGACTTGAAGAATACAGTCCGTATCTTGACGGCGATATCGCCGATGCGAAACTGTTTGACGCTGGAGATATCCCGCTTCCATTCGGTAATGCGCAAAAATCACTTGATATGATTGAAGAATACGTAGACTCGTTATTGACGGCAGGTAAGTTCCCGCTCGGTATGGGCGGCGAACACCTCGTTACATGGCCGGTCGTCAAAGCTTTTGATAAACATTACGAAGATTTTGTTGTCCTGCACTTTGATGCGCATACGGATTTACGCGATTCGTATGAAGGTGAGCCGTTGTCACACTCGACACCACTTAAAAAGATTGCGAACTTAATCGGACCGGAAAACTGTTATTCATTCGGGATTCGTTCAGGGATGAAAGAAGAGTTTGAATGGGCGAAGACATCTGGTTACAACCTGTTCAAATACGAAATCGTCGAACCGTTGAAAGCTGTTTTACCAAAACTTGCCGGTAAAAAGGTCTACGTGACGATCGATATCGATGTCCTTGATCCGTCAGCGGCGCCGGGAACAGGAACACAGGAAATCGGCGGCGTGACGACAAAGGAATTGCTTGAAGTCGTCCATATGATTGCACGGGCTGATGTTGACGTCATCGGAGCTGATCTCGTAGAAGTTTGCCCGGCGTATGATCAGTCAGACATGACAGCAATTGCGGCTGCTAAAGTCTTGCGTGAAATGATGATTGGTTTTATAAAGTAAAAGAAAAGGTCAGATCCGTTTTTGCGGAATCTGACCTTTTTGTTGTCAGACAGACAGTTCATACAAACCGCAGTTACCAAAACCGAACAGCAACAGTGCGGGTACACAGTAAAATGAATGTGATCATACGGACGGAAATCATCTCATTTCGTCAGGAAACTTAATGTGTTTTTCCTGACAAGAAAGCACACTCAGACATTTACAGGTTTGAACAATTGCTTTAAGTTTAAGATGTCACCACAAACAGAATATTCTGAATGTAAAACGAAATGTTGGTTTGAGAGCGAAATACATTATGACATGAGAGGTGGAAAAAAGATGAAGAAACTCTTATCTTTCGTCACAGCTGCTCTGCTATTCGCACTATTTGTGCTCCCGGTAGGTGCAGCAGACGATGCAATGGTTCGTGTGATTCACGCTTCACCTGATGCTCCCGCAGTGGACATCGCCGTCGATGGCAAAAAAGCAGTCTCAGGAGCAGAATTTAAAGCCGTTACAGATTATCTCACTCTCCCAGCCGGAGAACATAAAGTAGAAGTCTTCGCAGCCGGTACAACAAAAGATCCTGTACTTTCTCAAACACTCAACATCGAAGCCGGAAAATTCTATTCTGTAGCCGCAATCGGTAAATTGGCAGATATCAAACTTGCTGTCATGGAAGATAACGGCAAAGGCGAAGATGGAAAATCAATGGTCCGTGTCGCTCACTTTGCACCGGATGCACCAGCCGTTGATGTCGCACCAAAAGGTGGAGATCCGCTCTTCAGCGACCTCGAGTTCTCGAAAGTCTCTGACTACGGTACACTGGATGCCGGTACGTACGACCTTGAAGTACGACCAGCCGGTGCAACGGATGTCGTTAAAGCACTCGATGGTATCAAACTCGACAGTGGCAAAAACTATACAGCACTCGCAATTGGACTCCTTGAAGGCGAACCGGCCTTTGACGTCCTCCTGATTCCGGACGGCGGTGAAATGGCAGCAATGCCGGACACTGGTCTTGGCGGAACAACTGAAAATTCTTCGATGGCGACAACTTGGGCACTCGTAGCACTTTCTGGAGCTGCACTTGTTGGGACAGCTTATGTCGTCCGTCGTAAACAAAACGCGTAATCTCTTATTATTTCTCACCGTGGTGCTTGCAGGGTGTGGAGGAGCAGAAGAGGCTTCTCCGCCGCGCTCTGAGGAACCGGCACCACCTGTCGTCGAATCACCGGCACCAAAGTCTGACTCAAAAGCAGAAGCCGTCGAAACATTCATACCGAACCGTTTAAAAATCCCGGCGATTGATGTGAATGCAAAGATTGAAGTCGTTGGAAAAGATGATAAGGGACGGATGGATGTTCCGAAGCAGACGGATCAAGTCGGTTGGTACCAATACGGGGCAAAAGCCAATCAGACCGGCAATGTCATTTTGGCAGGACATTTAGATGACACGGATGGTCCGGCTGTCTTTTATGACTTGGCAAAAGTGAAACGGGGACAACGGATTGAAGTAAGTTCTAAAACGGGAGAACAGGTTTCATACGTGGTGACGAACGTAATGTCTTATCCCGTTGACCAGGCACCTGTCGGATCAATTTTTGGTGCGACACTTGCGCAACGTTTAACGTTAATCACCTGTGTCGGAACGTTTACCCAATCAAAAGGATACGATCAGCGATTGGTTGTGACCGCCGAACAGGAAAAATAAACGAAGGGACCTTTCCGCTAACGGAGAGGTCCCTTCGTTTGTTTCGTTTGCTCAAGCATTGACTTCAGAAGCGGCAACGAGATCTGTCGTTAAGGCAGACAATCCTTGGGTCGTCTGACTGATTCCTTGAATCGTTTGAACGATTTGGCTTAAGTCGTTTTTGTTGCGACCGAACATCTCCAGATAGTTTTCCATTTCCTGTTTAACGGTATGGATACCGCTCTTCACTTGTTGAAGTTCGTTACGGGAAGCAGAATTTGACCGGGTGATATCATCCATTTGGGAAACAAGTTCATTGATGTTCCCGTTATTTTTTTGAATCAACGTATTGATACTGCTGCTGAGTAATTTCGCATTTTCCGCCAAGTTACGGACTTCGATTGCGACGACAGAGAATCCTTTACCGTGTTCACCGGCACGAGCCGCTTCAATGGAAGCATTCAAGGCAAGTAAGTTCGTCTGATTGGCAATATCTTCGATGCCTTGTGTCATCTTGACGATTTCGTCTGATGTCGTTTTCAGTTGCTGGATACTTGTCAATGAAGTGCTGACCTGTTCTGTTGCCTGTACAAACTGCTGCTCCATTTTATCCATTTTCGTCTCATTTTCTGACGTCAATCCGACCAGATTACGGCTTGTTTTTTCCGTTTGATCCGTTTCGGATAAGATTTGTGTCGCCCGGCGGCTCGTCTCGGAAATCGCTTCTTCCGTCTGTTCGACGGTGCTTGCGACTTCTTGACTGACACGGACGACGTCCTGCAACAGACGGCTCCGTGATTCGTTGGCTGCACTCACTTCATGCAAGCGGGCATCAACATACTGGCTTGTCACGATTTGAGCATCAAGATTCATCGCATGATTCAGCGCCAGAATCGCATTCGTCAATCGTGCCGGATCATGTTGGAAATGTTCGACGATTTTTGGAATCAACAATGTATTGAACGCCGCATAAGAAGCGATGAACCAGGTCACCGGGACGAAGTTACGGTTATGGGTTTTCCCCATTCGTGTCCGCATCGCAAGAAATTTATCATCCATATTTCCTGTCAATAAACTACCGAAGTAGTCGGCAAATACTTTTTTCAGACGTTCGCGTGTGGATGAATTTTGAGCGATTTGAACCATTTCAGGATGAAGAAGTAAATGATCAAGTACTTGCTCGAGCACTTCATCCAAAATGCTGTTGACGATAGGCGCCATGGCTTTCAAAGTTTGCAGATGTTCTTCCGTATAGCCCATGTATTCCAGGCGTCCGGTTAAGGTCGGATCACTGGTTTTAGTGATTAGTCGTTTGTCTGGGAATCCGATTGTCGCCTGATAGGTCGACATCGATGATTTAGCTTTAAATGGATTGCGCACGATATGCCCCCGATTTTCTTGGAATTAAGATTTTTAATGTCTTATTTGTTATCGGCTGTTTTAAGAACTCTGATAATCGTTTTCTGAAGAATTTGTCGGATGTGAATAAAGTATTGACCTGAAATCAAAAAACTCATGATCAAGGACCATGAGTGGAATGACCGCTTCTGAAACGAAGGGTACCTGCTATATATGTCAAACGGTGATTTAAACCGGTTGATCTTCTTGGAAGGCTTTTTTGGCATCGACAATCGATCGCATCCGATTCACACAAGTTTGGACGAATTGAATGTCGATGGACGTAAACCGGGTGACAGGTCCTTTGGCTGATTCAGCACTGAATGTGAAGGTTCCGAGATTCCAAAGTTCGATTTTAAATCGTTTTCCTTTGTTGTCATCGAAGTGTTCTACGAATTCGATTTTCGGTACCATACGAACCCCTCCTTGTAGAACCATTCCCGTTTTTTTCAAAATAAAAAAGCCAAACTGCATGTTTCGCGCAGTTTGACTAAAAAATTAGGCAGTCGGAACATCGTATCCAATTTCTTCAATCGCTTCGACGAGACGTTCTGTTGCGACGTCTTCATGTGTCACCGTAACATTGTTGTCTGCAAGTGAGACGGTTGCATTCGTTACACCATTGAGTTCGTTTAACGCCGATTCGACGCTTGCTTTACAGTGATTGCACGTCATTCCGACGACAGTTAAAGTTGTTTCTTTCATGATTGGTTTCCTCCTTTGGATAGTGGAATACGTTTTAAGCGTAACGCATTTGTGACGACAGAGACAGAGCTGAATGCCATCGCGGCACCTGCGACCCAAGGGGCAAGCAGGCCGAGGCAGGCAATCGGAATCCCGATTGCATTATAACCGAGGGCGAAAAACAGATTCTGCCGAATGTTCTTCATCGTTTGTTCGCTGAGCCGGATGGCTGTAAGGACTTGCTGCAGGTCATGTCCAAGTAACGTGACATCTGCCGCTTCGAGTGCGACATCTGTTCCGCTGCCGAGGGCAATCCCGACATTTGCCGTCGCAAGAGCCGGCGCATCATTGATCCCGTCTCCGACCATCGCGACCCGTTGTCCTTTCGATTGAAGGGCTTTGATATGATCAGCTTTTTCAATCGGCAGGACATCGGAAAAGACATGGGTCTGTGGAATCTGAAGTTCCGTTGCGAGTTGTAGGGCGACTTCGCGCCGGTCTCCGGTCAGCAGGTAAACCGCTTTTGTCTGCTGAATCTCCTGAATGACCTGTTTGGTAGTCGGTTTCAGCTCATCCCGGATCGCATAACCCGCTTCAATCGTTCCGTTTACCGTGACATACACAACGGTTGCGCCGACAGATGTCCAGTCGGGCAGGGAGAAGCCGTGTTCCTCCATCATCCGTGCCGACCCGACCATGATGTCCTGATTCATAATCGATCCCCGGACACCGCGTCCCGGATCGACTGTAAAGTGTTCGATGTCAAAGACGACATCGCGCTCTTCGGTAATGGCATGAGCCAGTGGATGTTCCGATTTTTTTTCAAGAGCCGCTGCAAAATCGAGTGCCTGTTCCTGTCCGAACGTCTCGATCACGACCGGGCGGCCAATCGTCAATGTTCCGGTCTTATCAAAGACAACAGCATCCACGTGTTGTAACGACTCGAGTTGTGCTCCTCCTTTAAACAAAACACCGTGTTCTGCCCCTTTACCCGTCCCGACCATGATCGATGTCGGAGTCGCAAGACCGAGGGCACAGGGACAGGCAATAACGAGAACGGCAATTGCCGGACGAATCGCTTCGGCGAATGAACCGGTCGTCCACCACCAGACGGCAAGCGTCACGAGTGCTATGGCGACGACGATCGGGACGAAGATACCGGAAATCCGGTCGGCCTGACGCTGAATAGGGGCTTTTTCCGTTTGCGCTTGTTCGACGACACGGATGATGCTTGCGAGCATCGTCTCCTGACCGACTTTCGTGGCTTGAATCGTCAGGTGACCGTTCGTGTTCAAAGTCCCGCCGATTACAACATCCTCGATTCCTTTATGAGCCGGAAGTGGTTCTCCGGTCAACATCGATTCGTCGAGATGAGCATCACCGGCTGTGATGACACCGTCGACCGGAATTTTTTGACCGGGTTTAACGATCAACTGCATGCCGGGTTGAACCTGATCGAGTGAAACCGTCCGCTCGACGCCTTGCTCCAGGACGATAGCATCTGTCGCCTGCAAGGAAAGGAGGCTTTTGATGGCACCCGTTGTTTGTTGTTTGGCACGATCCTCGAGGACTTTTCCGAGCAGGACGAGCGTAATCAGAACAGCACTGGTCTCAAAGTAGAGATTCGGCATCACCGGGTGAATCATCATTTCGGCAACGGAATAGAAATAGGCTGCGGACGTTCCAAGTACGACCAGGACGTCCATGTTGGCACTCCCGCTCCGAAGACTTTTATAGGCACCGACATAGAAGGGGGCACCGATGATGAACTGGACCGGCGTCGCCAGGGCGAACTGCAGCCAGGGGTTCATGAGCCAAGGCAGATGGATCGGACTGTTCGGAATGTGGGAGACCATACTGAGCAGTAACGGCAGGGACAAGAAAGCGGCAATCCAAAAACGGTAGAGCATCCGGCGGTTTTGCACCTGTTCGTGTGGCGTCGTTTTAATCGTGGCACCATATCCGATTTTTTTAATCTTATCTAAAATCAGTTGTTCATCCATCTCTTCCGGAACATCAATCCGTGCTGTTTCGAGCGGCAGGTTGACGGTGGCTTCGACTCCGTCCATCCGGTTCAAGACCTTTTCTATCCGGGCCGAACAGGCCGCACACGTCATGCCTTCGATATTCAGTTCCATCGTTTTCGACATTGAAATCCCTCCTTACTTCTTAAGACGGGCAATAACGGCCATCAGTTCATCAACGTAGACATCTGTATCCTGTTTGCCGGTCGCCGCATCGTGCATACAAATTTTGACGTGGCGTTCGATGACCTGCAACTCGACTTGGCGGAGCGCCGCTTGAATCGATGCGGTCTGGGTCAGGATATCGATACAATACCGGTCTTCTGCGACCATGTTGGCAATGCCGCGGACTTGGCCTTCAATTCGTTTTAAACGTTTCAATAAGGCGTCTTGTTCTTCCGCGGAACGGGGAACAAGAGGATGATCGTGCGTCATGGGGACACCTCTTTCTTGGTTAGTTGATACATTGAGTATATCATATAGGTATAGGGGGTACTAGTATAAAGATTGATTTTCAAAAAAACCAAATGAAAAAGGCAACGGATTTGGTGTCCGTCGCCTAATCATCAAAGAAAAAGTGTTCGTTTGCTCGAAATCGCTTCCTAGGAAAAAAACAAGCAGGAGCGACCCTGCAGCGAAGCGAAGCGGCGCGATGATTGTTCCAGGAAAACGATTCAAAGCAAACAACAAGAGGTTCTTCCCGATAACGGGAAAAACCTCTTGGCGTTATTGATTGGAAACTTGCGGTTTAATGATTTGTTCATTCAACGACCGGTTACTGATCATGTCTTCCGCTTGGGTCGCCCGTTTAATGAAGAACGACAGAACAAACGCGAGACCTGCGATGAACGTTGAGATGAAGAACGCATAGTTGATGCCGTCAAGCGTTGCCTGCATGATGATTTGTTGTTTCATCGCGGCTGCGGCTTCCGCTGTGGGTTGGCTCGTCATGTTTTTCGCTGCTTCTTGTGCAAGTTCCGTTCCACGCGTTTTTGCGTGCGTAGACATGATTGTAACGAGAAGTGCCGTTCCGATTGCACCGGAAACTTGTTGCAACGTATTATTCATCGCCGTTCCGTGCGGATAGTAACGCGTCGGTAATTGGTTGAGACCGTTCGTCGAGACCGGCATCATGACCATCGACATCCCGAACATCCGGAGTGAGTAGAGAATGATCAAGTGTGTATAGGTCGTATCCATTTTAAGCTGACTGAAATAATAACTCGTGACGACGGTGATGAACAAGCCTGTGATGGCAAGTGGACGACCGCCGATTTTATCAAACAGTTTCCCGTTGATCGGTGACATGACCGCCATGAGGATCGCACCCGGCAGTAACATCAGACCGGCATCGAGCGGAGAAATTCCGCGAATCGTCTGAACGTAAATCGGTAACAGCAACATACCGGAGAACATCGCGATTGTGACGACCATCGAGATGACGGACGATAAAGCAAACATCGGATAACGGTAAATTTTGAAGTTCAGCATCGGACGTTCCATTTTCAACTGACGTGTGATGAACGTGACGAGTGCGACGACTCCGATAATCAACGCTAAAATGACTTGCAGACTGTCCCAACCTTTTGAGCCGGCAGAACTGAAACCATAGAGCAGACCGCCGAATCCGAAGGACGACAAGACGACAGACATAAAGTCGAGTTTAGCGTTAGACCGTTCTTTTACATCACGAAGCAGGACGAATCCGGCAACGAGGACAAGTAAGGCGATTGGTGTAATGAAGTGGAACAACATCCGCCAATCGTAATGTTCGATGATCCAACCGGAAAGAGTTGGACCAATTGCGGGAGCACCCATCATGATGAGTCCGAAGAAGCCCATCGCCGTTCCGCGTTTTTCAATCGGGAAGCTGACGAGCATGACGTTCATCAGAAGCGGCATCATGATTGCGGATCCGGAAGCCTGGACCATCCGTCCGGCAAGCAAGACCGGGAAAGCATCCGCGAAGCCGGCAAGAATCGTACCGGCAGAGAACAACGTCATCGCGAGCAGGAACAGACGACGGACTGAGAATTTTTGAATCAGGAAAGCAGAGGTCGGGATCAAAATCCCGTTGACGAGCATGAAACCGGTCGATAACCACTGGACCGTTGACGTTTCAATTTCAAGATCCTTCATGATGGAAGGTAAAGCAATGTTCAGTAATGTGTTATTTAAAAAAGCGATAAAGGCACCAATCATCAATACGGCAAGGATGCCGTAAGGGGGACGAGCGGTAGCAGATTTTTCGTGTGACATGGTTTTCCTCCTTAATGAACTAACAGTACACAATTCTATACGGTCGTTATATCTGTTGTCTATCTTAATCTGAATTAGCTTGAATTACAAATATTAATAGCTAAGAAAGGTAATTTTATTTGTTATGAAGAAGACGGGCTGTAATGGAATATGAAATCATCAAAAAAACGTGCGCCTTTTCCTGTTAGGAAGCAACAGGAAAAGGCGCACGCTTAGAAATGCCGGGACAATCATCCGACGTGCGTGTGTAAGGCATCTGTCGTGATGTCATAATGAGAGGTCGTCCAGACCGCTTTTCCATCTTGAATGAACAAGACTTGCGGTGATTCATGCCGGACGTTGTACTGTTCTGCGATGTGATTCGATAATGTCCGTGCTTCCTGAATCAATAAATAAGCAGTCGGAATTTCTGTCGTATCCGCATACTTCGTATAGGCGGAAAAACCGGCTGAACTAATCGGACAGGTCGTGCTGTGTTTACAAATCACGAATGTTGCATGTTCGGAAACGAATTGATCAAAGTCGGAAATCGATTGTAATTTTCTGAGTTGTGTCATTTTTATCAGCCTCCATAAGTCCGTAAACGGTCACTTAACTTCAGATTTTCCCTGTAATCGACCGGACAGTCAATTAAAACGGGTCCGTCACTCAGAAAAGCTTGTTCAAGACAACTGGACAGGGTGCCATGTTCTCCGACACGCAGACCAAGTGCTCCAAAGGCGACCGCCAGTTTGACGAGATCCGGATTGTCGAATTCGATATAAGGTGCACGACCGTACGCTTGCTGTTGTTTCCATTCAATCAGTCCGTATGTGCCGTCGCGCCAGATGATGACGACGATCGGCAATTTCAACCGAACTGCGGTCTCGAGATCCTGACCGTTCATTAAGAAGGCACCGTCACCTGAAGCGCAGAGGACACGTTGATCCGGGTGCAACAGTTTAGCGGCAATCGCACTCGACAAGCCGTATCCCATCGAAGAAAAACCGTTCGAGATAAACAATTGATTAGGGCGTGTCGTCTGAAAATGCCGTCCGAGCCATACTTTGTGGGCCCCGACGTCTGAAAAAATCATCCCGTCCTCACCGGTTGCCTGTTCGAGCTCACGCACGATGCTTTGGGGATGCAACGGAAGGGCAAGGGAATACGTCGCCCGGATTTCCTGACGCAACCGGTCGCGGTCCTGTTGCCATCCAGTCCAGGACCGGTTCGGAATACTTTCCGAAAGCAGATGCAGAATGTCAGGTAACGAGCCAATTAAATTCGCGACGACAGGATAGAACTGATCGATTTCATGCTGATTCGTATCAATATGCAAAACGGGCGTCTGATTCGGATTCCACTTCGAGGGCGGCAACTCTGTAATATCGTAGCCGACAGCGATAATCAAATCACTTTGATCCAGAATCCGTTGGTTATAATCGGCATTCGGTAAGCCGATCGTATGGGCTGCGAGCTCATGAAAAGACGAGATTGTTCCTTTTCCCATCATCGTCTCGACGACAGGGGCGCCTAACCGCTCGAAGAAAGCATGAAAAGCATCCGTAGCGCCACTCCGGTTGATACCGAATCCGGCAATCACGACCGGCCGTTCTGCTTGTTCGATTTGTAACAGGACATCACTGTCCGTAACCGATGTCGGATGCAGGAAGGTCGGAGTACTGTCGCGTAAAATCGGTGTCTTGGCATCAACATCGGCTTTTGCGATATCTTCCGGGAACGAGAGATGCGTCGCACCGGGTTTTTCGGAAACCGCCTTCGCGAAGGCTTGGCGAACGACTTCTGAAATGATGTCTCCCGACACAATCGATGTACTTGCTTTCGTGATCGGCCGATACATCTCGACTAAATCAAACATTTGATGGGACGCTTTATGTTGGCGCCACGTCGCACCTTGTCCGGTAATGGCGACGACCGGCGAGTGATCCATCGTCGCACTTGCGATTCCCGTCATCATGTTGGTCGCTCCGGGACCAAGCGTCGACAGACAAACGCCGGGGCGCCCGCTCAACCGGCCGAACATCGAAGCCATGAAGGCGGCATTCGTCTCATGACGTGTCGTGATGAACGTGATATCTGATTTGCTGATTGCTTCAAGTAAGGTGATGTTCTCTTCACCGGGAACGCCGAAAATGTGCGTGACTCCCTCGGCCTCCAGACACTGGACAAATCGTTCGGCCGCGTTCATTGGTCGAGTCCGCCAATCGATACATACTTCGTCTCAAGGTAGGCTTCAAGACCTTCCGATCCGCCTTCGCGACCGACACCGGATTGTTTCATACCGCCGAACGGGGCCTGAGCGGCTGAAGGCACACCGTCATTCCATCCGACGATGCCGTAGTCGAGATGCTCGATGGCTTTAAAAGCGCGGGCATAATTGTTCGTAAAGACGTAAGAGGCAAGACCAAACGGCGTTTGGTTGGCATAATGGACAGCTTCTTCATCCGAACTGACGCGCTGGACAGGTGCGACCGGACCAAAGGTTTCTTCATTCATGATCAGCATCTGCGGAGTGACATCCGCAAGAACGGTTGCCTCATAATAGTAGACTTCGTTTTCGTCATCCGTTTGTCCTGATCCGCCGGTGACAACGCGGGCACCCGCCGATGTCGCATCATCAACATGTTTTTTGACCTTATCGAAGCCGGCCTTATTGATCATCGGACCGATCTTTGTTTCTTCTTCCAGTCCGTTGCCGGTTTTGAGTTTAGCGGTTTCCTGACCGAGCTTTTCAACGAACGCATCATAGATTGAATCCGATACGTAGATGCGGTTTCCGCAGACACAGGTCTGTCCGCCGTTGCGGAACTTCGATTTGATCGTTTCCCGGACGGCAAGATCGAGGTCGCAATCGTCAAAGACAAGAATCGGGGCGTGTCCGCCAAGTTCGAGTGACATGGCTTTGATGGTCTCTGCGCCTTGCGCCATCAACGTCCGACCGACTTCCGTCGACCCCGTGAACGTGATCTTAGCAACATGTGGATGAGTGGCGAGGGATTCGCCTAAGTCTTTTCCGCTTCCGGTCACCGCATTGACGACGCCGTCCGGAATGCCGACTTCCTGACAAAGTTCAAGCAGCCGGAGTGCAGTCAATGGAGTAGCCGTTGGTGGTTTCAGGACAAATGTACAGCCTGCGACGAGCGCTGGTGCCAATTTCCGGGTAATCATGGCAGCCGGGAAGTTCCATGGGGTAATCGCAGCGACGACCCCGACCGGTTGTTTGATGACGTGGAGACGTTTAGTCGCATCATGCGACGGGATGATCCGGCCATAAGCCCGTTTTCCTTCTTCCGCAAACCACTTGACGAAGTTTGCCGCGTACTCGACTTCACCTTCCGACTCCGCGAGCGGTTTGCCCATCTCGAGTGTCATCAAGCGGGCCAATTCATCTTTTTTCTCAAGCATTTTCGCATACAATTTTTCAAGAAGCGCCGCGCGTTCATAAACCGTCCGTTTCGACCATTCCGGAAAAGCCTTGTGAGCTGCTTCAACCGCTTCATTAACATCGGATTTCGTTCCGTTTGGCACACTGCCGACGATTTCACCTGTCGCCGGATTTTTCACATCCGTCCGTTCACGTCCCTGATCGAGCCACTGCCCATTGATTAAAAACTGCCCCTTCATTTACAAAATCCCCCTTTTTTATTCGCATTGTTAAAGATATACCCGAAGATTGAAAAAAAGATTCGCTTTTCCGAAAAAGGTTGTGCAAATGGCTAGAAATTGACCGATAAACAGTGTAGGATAATTCAGTAAATGTAATGTATTTTTTCAATAACAATTCGTAAAGAATCAAATTTCATACATGTGTGAAGTGATGGAGAATGTCCCGAATCATTGACATTCCAACTGGGTTTGATAAGATAAATATAGGGTATCTGCGCAATCGGTTGCGCTTAATTAGAATGAACCGATGATTACTATAAAATATCAAGAATTAGTATAAAAAAACGGACAACAAAGACTGAAATACGAGAGGATTTATCCATAATGACACAAATGATACCGCGCCCTGAAACGGCACAAAAAACACTTACACGAGCTTGGTGGAAAGAAGCCGTTGCTTACCAAATCTATCCGCGCAGCTTTTATGATGCAAACAATGATGGAATCGGCGATATCCCGGGTATCATCGCAAAATTGGATTATCTGAAAGATCTCGGAGTCGATGTACTATGGATTTGCCCCATGTTCAAATCACCGAATGATGACAACGGATATGACATCAGTGATTATGAAGACATCATGGACGAATTCGGAACGATGGCCGATTTTGATTTATTAATGGAAGAAGCACATAAACGTGACATTAAAGTATTACTCGATTTAGTCGTCAACCACACGTCGGATGAACACCCGTGGTTCCTCGAATCCCGTTCGTCAAAAGATAATGACAAACGCGACTGGTACATCTGGAAGGATGCCGTCAACGGCGGTGAACCGAATAACTGGGAAAGTATCTTCGGCGGTTCCGCTTGGGAATACGATGAAAAGACCGAGCAGTATTTCCTGCACGTCTTCTCACGTCGTCAACCTGACTTGAACTGGCGGAATAAAGACATGCGCCAAGCGGTCTACACGATGATCAACTGGTGGCTCGACAAAGGGGTCGATGGTTTCCGGATTGATGCAATCAGCCACATTAATAAAGATCAGTCATACGCAGATCTTCCGAATCCACTCGGCATGCCGCACGTGCCATCGTTTGAGATGCACATGAATGTCGAAGGGATTCACGAATATCTCGAAGAATTGAAAAACGAGACGTTCTCAAAATACGACATCATGACAGTCGGTGAAGCAAACGGTGTAACGCCGGAAGAAGCAGATCTTTGGGTCGGAGAAGAAAACGGCAAGATGAACATGGTCTTCCAGTTTGAACACATGGACCTGTGGCGGGCGGATGCCGAAAAAGGCGTCGACGTTGTTAAACTGAAACAAGTTTTGACGAAATGGCAAAAAGGACTTGAAGAAACAGGCTGGAATGCACTGTATCTTGAAAACCACGATAAGGTCCGCTCCGTCTCCCTTTGGGGTGATGAAGGACAATACTGGAAACAAAGCGCGAAGTCACTTGCAATGATGTATTTCTTCATGCAAGGAACACCGTTCATCTATCAAGGACAAGAAATCGGGATGACGAACGTCCAGTTCCCGGATATCTCCGACTACGATGATGTCGCGACGAAAAACATGTACAACATGCAACTGGCATCAGGGAAAACACACGAAGAGATCATGGAAGTCATCTGGAACTCGTCGCGTGATAACTCCCGGACACCGATGCAGTGGACAAATGAACAAAACGGGGGTTTTTCGGAACAATCCCCATGGTTCGGTGTCAATCCGAACTTTGCCGACATCAACGTGGCGGCGCAGCAAGCCGATGAGGATTCGATCCTGAACTTCTATAAACGGATGATTCAAATCCGGAAGATGGAAGAGACGTTGATTTACGGAGAATACGATCTCATTCTTCCGGAAGATACAAAAGTCTATGGTTACACGCGGACGCTCGGAAACGAACAGTTCCTGATTGTGACGAACCTGAAAGACGAAGTGGCGGAAGTCGACACCGACATCATCCTCCATTCGGATAACATCATGCTTGCGAACTATGAGACAACGTATCATGAAGGAACCGAACTCACGCTTCAACCGTTCGAAGCACGCCTGTACCGCGTACGTTAAAACAAGGCTGGATTTGGCAGATGCCAAATCCAGCCTTTGCTGTCGTGAAAAAAGAAATCAAGAAGATGCAGGACAGAAGAAAATCGTGTACGCTAGACGATGAGGTGATAGAAGTGAAACCAGTACGTTACCCGGTCCGCCTGCGCCAAGTGACATCGATTCAGGATGACGCGGTGCGGGAGTCCGTTGAACTAGAAGCAGAGGGAACCTTGTTTGAAACAAAAGACGGGTTTGCTCTGAAGTTCATGCAAGAAGATGAACAACCGATCGATACGACCATCAAGTGGTCGCACGATCAGGTCGCCTTGAACCGGAAAGGTCCGGTCTCGATGCATCATGTCTTCATTTTAGGTCAGAAGACAAAAAGTGGTTATGAGAGCCAGTTTGGCCAAATGGTGATGGAGACGGAAACAGCTACCATCGAAATGACAGAACAACGGATGCAATTCCAGTACGAGCTGATGATGAACCATCAGCCGGTCGGCCTGTATACGATTGAATTAACTTGGGAACGGAGTGAAACACATGGCATTTGAACAAACAGTAAAAGAGATGGAACAGATGCTCGAAGAAGATTGGTTCGAGTGGTTAGAGAATGACGAACCGAAGTACAACGAGTGGCGCGATCAGCTCGAGGCGCTCGCAGAACAGGTCATGACGGAATACAATTCGAAGGTCGATTCCGATGCGATTGATTCGTTATTATTGATCAACGAAGATTTACCGGTCTTGTACGGAGAAGATACGGTCATGCTCTACACGGCGTTGCTTCATGCACGCAAGGAAGATGATTCGGTCTACGAACGGTACCTGACGATTTTAGGGGCGTTTTCAGAAGAAAACCATCCGGCCCTCCGCGAAGTCGAACAGGCTGTCGCGAAAAAAGATTACAAAACGGCGTATGCACGTGCCGTTAAATTACCGCAATCGCTTGGATTAGAATAAGTACGTGCCAAAGCAGTTCCATTCAAAGGATATTTGAACGGGCTGCTTTTTTTTATGTTCATGACACAGGGGGGATCAGCATGAGAACGTTATACCGGATTGTCGCTGCGATTGTCAGGCAGGAGCAGCAGTTGCTGTTGGTCAAAAATCAGGCGGATGGAGCGGAAGCGGTTTGGAGTCTGCCGGGCGGTGTGATTGAAGACGGTGAAACTTTAAAAGAAGCATTGCAACGGGAGATGAAAGAAGAGGCCGGGCTGTCCGTCGAAACGTTCGAACTGGCTTACGTCACAGAAAACTTCATCGAACAGTTTGACGCCCATAGTCTTGTCACGTATTTTGAATGTTCGGTGACAGGAGAGCTGTCACTGAACGATCCTGACCGAGAAGTCGTTGCCTGTCAGTGGGTGCCGATCGAACAGCTTGGGGACTATCTCCTGAATCGTGATGTGCTTGAACCGTTGCAGGATTATTTGAATGAGACATCCAAATCTTATTATCTGTACGAAAATATGGTCTGGTAATTTCACAGAATAAAGTCTAAAGCTTTTAAAAAGCGGACAAGGGATAAAGAGAAATTGTTTTAGAGATGGAGGAAAACATATGAAAGTTGTCCAAGTCAACGGATACGGCGGTGTCGAGCAACTCGAAGTCATCGAACGTCCAGTCCCGACACCGCGCGCTGGGGAAGTCCTGGTCGAAGTGAAAGCATGCGGCATCAACAACACAGAAATTTGGATGCGAGAAGGCGCCTACGGAACGGATGACAAATCGGGTTGGAAACCGGAGGGCGTTCAGTTTCCCCGTGTCCCTGGTTCCGATATCAGCGGCCGGATCATTGAAGTCGGGAGCGGTGTTGATCCCTCCCGGGTTGGTCAAGATGTCGTCCTGTTTCCGTTTACTTCAAGTGGCGCCGATGGAACGGAACATATCAGTGAAGATATGGCGTTCATCGGATCGGAATATGACGGGGGATACGCCGAGTATGTCGTCTGGCCGGCAACGCTCTGTTACGACATGCCGCTTGACGATTACGTCAAAAGTGCTGTTTTTTCCGTCAGTGGCTTGACGGCATGGCATATGAACGAACAACTCCAGTTACAGCCGGGACAAACCGTCCTCGTAACCGGAGCAAGCGGCGGTGTTGGCTCGTTGAACGTTCAAATCGCCTCGCGGGTGTTTGGAGCAACTGTGATTGCCGTCGTCGGCGACATGAAGATCGAACAGGAATTGAAGCGTCTTGGGGCGAAATACGTCGTGTCTTACCGTTCCGATCAATTGACAGAAGACATCCTAGCTGTTAACAGCGGACCAGTTGACGCAGTACTCGATGTCGTCGGGGATGCGTTATTTAAGACGGCTTTGGCGGTTCTGAAAAACGGCGGTAAATTCTGTATTTCCGGTTCTGCCGGCGGACAACAGACGAGCCTCGATTTTCGGATGCTGTACCTGAAGCACTTAACATTTTACGGCTCAGTGCTTGGAACGCGTGACGAGTTCGGACGGATGCTTGAAGCGATTGCTGACGGTAAACTCGAACCGGTCATTGATCGGACGTTTCCGCTTGAGGAAGCGGCGGCAGCCCAGTCGTATTTTAAAGAGACAGGCAAACTCGGGAAAATCGTGTTGATACTGAAGGCGGATTGAAGCCTATAGTTTTTTTCTGGAGGAGTCTTGGGAAGCGAATAAATTCTCGATAATTCAAAGAGGACACCGGAATTGAAATCCGGTGTCCTCTTTGAATATGAAGAGTGACGCATCCGTCATCCTTATTTTTTAGAGATAGTTACAGGAAAGAGTATTACACTGCTGATTGTGAAGTCGGAGTTTCAGATAACAACTTTGCATGAATTCCACGTTGTTTTAATGCTTGTTGGAATGAATGGTCGATCGGACGATAGCCTTTTTCGATTAAATCATTGATGTAAATTTTATTGTATAAGAAAGAAAAGACGATATTGACAATCCATCCCCCGAAACCGGCAGTCAAAAGTGTAGTGACGATACCGACAATCAATTGAATCAATCCCCATTTAATATCGCCTCGGAAAAATGCTGGAAAGAATCCAAAAAAGAATGTTGTCCATGAGAATCCCGCTTTTACTTCTTTAATTAAGCCGCTTGAATGTTGTAAAATTCCGTTCAAAGCCAATTACCTCCTATAAAATATACATATATTAGAACTTTTTAATTTTAACCTACTTATTTTTCAATTTAAACGGTTTTTTTGTAAGGTATAGTCAATGATTAAGATAGAAGAAAAAACAGTAAAATAATGAATGAATAGTCATTCATTATATGCTATACTCATATCAAATAATGGCTTTAGGGGGAAAGGGGCTTGTTTTATGGGGACATTTTTACTGATTAACTGGATCGCCTTCCTGCTTGTCGCAGGGTACGCGGGCTATTTATTCGTGACGCTCGTCAAGAGTCGGTACGAGGCGATTCGCCGGGGGAAAAAAGCGGAATGGACGCTGACGAACAAAGAACGTCTGAACGCTGTTCTCGTCAATGTCTTTGGGCAAAAGAAACTGCTGAAGGACAAGAAAAGCGGGACGATTCATGTCATGATGTTTTACGGATTTTTACTCGTTCAATTTGGAGCGATTGATTTCATCTGGAAGGGGCTCGCAGTCGGACAACGCTTCCCGCACATCCCGCTCGGTCCACTGTATCCGATTTTTACATTTTTCCAGGAAATCGTTATGCTCGTCATTCTGGTGGCGGTCGTTTGGGGATTCTACCGCCGCTATGTTGAAAAATTGGTCCGTCTGAAACGGAACTTCATGGCCGGTCTTGCCTTGATTTTCATCGGCGGTCTGATGGTCGCTGTTCTGTTCGGAAACGGATTTTTCTTAGTCTATGAAAATCATTCCACGTTCGGTGAACCGGTCGCGTCGGCGATTGCCTTCCTATTCAGCTGGGTGCCGCAACAAGTCGCCTTTGGATTGTTTGTCTTCTTCTGGTGGGCGCACTTGCTGTTCTTACTCAGCTTCATGGTCTATATCCCGCAAGGCAAACACGCCCACCTGATTGCCGGAACAGCCAATGTCTGGCTTGGCCGGACATCAAAAGTCGGACGGATCACGCCCATCGATCTGTCAGTCATGGAAGAAGCAGAAGATGACGAGGCGGAGTTCAGTTTCGGGGTTAACCGGATCGAAGATTTTAATCAAAAACAACTCGTCGATTTATATGCCTGTGTCGAATGCGGCCGCTGTACGAATATGTGCCCGGCCAGCGGAACAGGAAAAATGCTGTCACCGATGGACCTGATCGTTAAACTTCGTGATCACCTCAACATGAAAACGGCAGCGATCACGCAAAAGTCACCGTGGGCACCGGCTTTCGCCTTTGAAGGATCACAAGGCAATCAAATTGCGTCACTTGCCGCAGCCGGACAGATGGATGTCGTCCCGGATTCTTTAATCGGCAACGTTATCACGGAAGAAGAAATTTGGGCGTGTACGACATGCCGGAACTGTGAAGATCAATGTCCGGTCATGAACGAACACGTCGATAAAATCATCGATCTCCGTCGTCACCTCGTGATGATGGAAGGGAAAATGGATCCTGAGATGCAACGGACGATGGCGAATATCGAACGCCAGGGGAATCCATGGGGCATGAACCGGAAGGAACGCGAAAACTGGCGCAAGACGCGCGAAGAGCTGGTCGTGCCGACAGCAAAAGAAAAGAAAAAAGCCGGCGAAACGTTCGAATACCTCTTCTGGGTCGGCGCGATGGGCTCGTACGACAGCCGCAGTCAAAAAATCGCGATGGCGTTTGCACGGATTCTGAATGAAGCGGACATCTCGTTTGCGATTCTCGGAAACGATGAGAAAAACTCAGGCGATACACCACGCCGGATCGGAAACGAAGTTCTGTTCCAGGAACTGGCGGAAGCAAACATCAAATCGTTTGAGAAATATGACGTCAAAAAAATCGTCACGATTGATCCGCATGCGTACAATACATTCAAAAACGAGTATCCTGACTTTGGTCTCAGCCCGGATGTTGAAGTCTATCACCATACCGAGTTGCTCGCGCGGTTGATTGACGACAAAAGGATTACACCAACCCATGAGGTCAGTGAACGGGTCGTCTATCATGATTCGTGTTACCTCGGTCGTTACAATGATATTTATGACGCACCACGCTACATCCTGGAGAAAATTCCGGGCATCACACTGGTCGAAACGGAACGCAACCGCGAAAAAGGTATGTGTTGCGGAGCCGGCGGCGGTATGATGTGGCAGGAAGAAAAAGTCGGCGCTCGGGTGAACGTCGCCCGGACGGAACAGTTGTTGACGGTCCAACCGTCCGTCATCGGATCTGCTTGTCCGTACTGTCTGACGATGCTCAGCGACGGAACGAAGGCGAAAGAAGTCGACGAGCAGGTTGCGACGTATGATGTCGTCGAACTGCTCGAACGGTCAATCGTCGGAACACCGATGAAGGAAGCGGTAACAAACTAAGTTCAAAAAATAGCTTGAGCAAACGGAACGTCTCCTCTGAGAAAGAGGAGGCGTTTTTTAAAGGCGCCTAATAAGCATAACGTTGTTGTGTACGGTTTAACCGTGGTATGATAAAAGCATTATTTAATGAGAGGGAGGTGAGGATCTTTGGGAAGGCGTTGCTTAAAATCGGTCAGGTCGCGGAGGCCACCGGCTTATCAAAACGGACCATCGACTACTATACATCGCTCGGTTTATTAACAACAGAGCGGACACCGGCTGGTTATCGTTTGTATACGGAAGATGTCGTCCAGCATATTCAAAAGATTGAGTATTTAAAGACACAACGGCTGTCCCTGCAAGAGATTCTTGCTTTCTTCACCGAGCGTGAAGTCAAAACGGGTGACGCCATTTATCAAGAAGTACAGCAGCTTCAAGAAAGCGTCAACGGGCTCGAACAGCGTTTATTGCAATCGACCGACTATGAGAAACAGGAGATTCGTCTCGAACTGTCTCAACGTCTGACGTTGATTGCTTCCCTGATTGCGCAGCTGTAACAATAAAATGGAGGTGACCCCTGTTTAGGGGATTTTGGATACTATATTATTTATCAATTTATTTTTAGTGGTGTTATTGATAGTTTTGACCGCGTTTTTCGTCGGATCAGAGTTTGCCGTCGTTAAGGTACGGATGTCCCGTCTGGATCAAATGATTCAGGAAGGAAACAAAAGTGCCATCCTGGCGAAGAAGATTGCCGGAGACCTCGATTATTACTTGTCTGCTTGTCAGCTGGGAATCACGGTGACAGCACTTGGTCTTGGGGCACTAGGTGAACCGACCGTCGAAAAAATCCTGCACCCGGTGTTTGATGAATTCGGTGTCTCGGCTGCTGTCTCGACTTTGTTGTCGTTCGGGATTGCCTTTGTTTCCGTGACGTTCCTACACGTCGTCATCGGAGAACTGGCACCGAAGACACTTGCGATTCAATACGCGGAAAAGATGACGTTGTTGTTTGCCCGTCCACTGTACATTTTCGGGAAAATCATGTATCCGTTCATTTGGTTACTCAATGGTTCGGCCCGCTTTTTCCTTGGATTATTCGGTGTCAAACCGGCTGGTCATGAACAAGCCCACTCAGAAGATGAATTGAAAATCATCATGGCACAAAGTTTTCAAAGCGGAGAAATCAATCAGACGGAACTCGCACTGATGCAGAACGTGTTTGCGTTTGACGAGCATGTCGTCAAAGATTTGATGGTGCCGCGGATGCGAATGGCGACGATCTCAGAACGGTTGTCAAAAGACGAGCTGATGGAAATCTTCATGGATAATCCATTTACCCGTTATCCGGTGACGGAAGAAAATGATAAAGACCGGATTCTTGGTTATGTCAACGTCAAGGAGATGTTGACGGACTTCGCCAACGGAAACAATCATCCGGTTACACATTACGTGAAGGATTTACCGGTCGTCTCGGAAGTCACGTCGCTGCAGGACACGTTGCGAAAGATGAAGAAAACACGCTCGCATATCGTATTGGTCGTCGACGAATACGGCGGAACGGCCGGAATCGTCGCGATGGAAGACTTACTCGAAGAAATCGTCGGTGAAATTCGCGACGAGTTTGATACGGATGAAGTCGAAGAAATCCAGGAGTTGCCGAACAATGAATACCTCGTTGCCGGTACCGTGTTGCTTGAAGATCTCGAAGACCGATTCGGTTTGACGTTTACGAACGATGAAGACGTCGATACGATCGGTGGTTGGATTCAGATGCACAACATCGATCTGCAACCGGGAGAACACATTGATACGGAATCCTTCTCGGTCGAAGTGATGGAGATGGAGAACTATCAAATCAACCAGATCAAATTGTGGTTACACCCGCTCGAACGAGCAGAATAATCCGAAGTGTCTTTCGTCTCGTACGAAAGACGCTTTTTTTTTCGGTAAGACGTCAGTCGGAAAATGAAGTTTAAAACGAATGTGCAAAGAATGAACACGTTGGTAGGGAAACGGGGGCGGGAGCGGGAAAGAGTAAGGAGAGGAAAGATTATTTTTTCTGAGAAGGGAGACGTCCAGTGCTCGAGCAAATCCCGTTTTTACTCAGCCGCTTAGGCATGTTAGCCTTATTGGCTTTTTTATTGTCACAATGGCGCATATCACGCCATTTGTTTCAAACGTCGTCGCGCCGCAGTCATCGTTTTATTTTACTGAGTGTGTTTGTCGTATCGGGTATTTTGATGAACTATGCCGGAATTGGTCTTTCGGCTGATAAGACGATTGATCCGTTACTCGGGTTAGCCGTTTCACCGGAGCAATGGATTGTCGACACCCGATTGACGATCATCGTCACCAGCGGTCTGCTGGGGGGACCGCTCGTCGGTGGTGTGACCGGTTTGCTGGTCGGATTTCACCGCTATTATCTTGGTGCATCCGGTGCGGAATCAGCCTGGATCATTGCGGTCGGAACCGGATTGTTGAGTGGGATGTACAGCCGCCAGTGGAGCAGGAAAGACGGCTATTCCCTGCTCCAACCGATCGGCATCGTCTTAAGTGCCGTCATCCTCGATATTGGAGTCGCATTGATTTTGGCACCGGACCAGGCGCGTGTGTTGGAGTTGACACGTCAAGCTGTCTTCCCGATGTTATTTACGAATGCAGTCGGAATCAGTGTCTTCATCGCCATCTTACGGACGCAATTAAGGCTCGAGAACGAATTGTTCGTTCGCGAATCCGCACGTTCCTATCGTTTACTGGATGCGATTCGTCCGCTACGTAAAAATGGCATGACGGTTGATGTCGCCCGGCAAATCGGATCGACCATCCTGGAAGAAACGAAAATCAACCGGGTCGTTTTACTTGGACCGGATGGGATTTTAGCCGATGTCCGGACGGGACACGATACAGCCGATTTATTCCAGCATCAGACGATTTTGGACTGGGTGGAGACAGCTGTCGTTTACCGGTCGGAAGATGAGTTGACGCGTCAAATCGTCTCGTTTCATCCACTACTCATCGAGGGCAAGAAAGCGGGCATCGTCTGTTGGTTTCCGGCTCATCTGTTCGATGATACGATGGAGTGGACGATGGAACAGTTGGTGGATCTCCTGGCACGCGAACTCGTCGTTCACCAAGAAGAGCAACTGAATCAATTTCCAAACACCAGCATCAAACCGATTCTGAGTCCGAACTATCTCCTCGGCATCGTCGATGAAATCCATCAGACAGCTGATCCGGATACCCCGGTCAAACACCAACTCGAAGCGTTGCGACAGCTTCTTACGACCGCACGACGACTTGATCTGTATCCTTTTCGTGAAGAATTACTGACCTTAAAATCGTATCTGTCGCTGGAAGGAATCCGCCGACACCATCCATTGACACCGGCTGCGGTCACGATTGATTTGGATATCGAAACGGCCGTTGAAGAGCATTTTGTTTTTCCGTTGCTCGTGACACAGCTTGTCGATAATGCGTTACGGCATGCGTTTCCCGAAAGCGGTCCGTATCACCGGATTGATGTTCGGGCATTTCAGGAAGAAACACACTGGATGCTTGAAGTATCGGACAATGGGGTCGGTGTACCGGCTGAATTCCTGAAACGCTGGAAGCAGGATAAAAAAACGGAAACGAGTAATTTATTTTTATTACGACGTGCTCTTCACCGGAGATACGGGGAACAGGCGAGTTGTACGATTCATTCACGCCCCGGTGGAACACACCTGAAACTGATGTTGCCTCTTACGACCGACCAAGTGTAATGATCGTTCGATTCTGATTGCCGGAATCGGACGATTGTTTTTTTTTAGCCAATCCTGGGTAAAAATGAAAGCAAGAGTAGATCGATACAGGAGGATAAGCGCATGATTACAACAAAAGAAGTCGGGTTTTCCGGCGAGCAGCCGATCATCGCTTTTACATTGATGAATCGTAACGGACACAGTGTGGAATTACTCAATTTGGGCGGGAAAATCACGGCAATCCGTGTTCCGGATCAACACGGGACCATCGAGAACGTCGTCCTGGCCTTTGATGATATGGAAGAATATTTAGAGGATCCCCACCACTTGGGGGCAACAATCGGCCGGGTCGGCGGCCGGATTGCCAACGGTGCGTTTGCATTAGAAGGGATGAACTACATCCTGGAACAAAATGAAGGAGAACATCACCTTCACGGAGGAAGCGTCAACTGGTCGAACCGTTTTTTTGATTATGAAATCGACGGTGAACAGTTACATCTGCTCCTGACGAGCCCGGACGGAGAAAACGGTTATCCGGGTCAACTCGATGTCCGGTTGACGATTGACTGGACGGACGACGACGCTTTGATTCTGACGTACCACGCGACGACGACGGCCTCGACACCGTTCAGTCCGACGAACCACACGTATTTTAATTTGACGGGAAATGCGAAAACGACGATTGAGCAGCACCGTCTCCGGATGGATGCCCCGTTTTACGTCCCGTTAAATGCAGAGTCCGTTCCGACAGGCGAGATTTTATCCGTCAACGAGACGGTCTTTGATTTCCGGACAGCCCGCTCGTTGTATGAAGTGACACATGCGAGTGACGAAGCGTTGCGTCAGGCAGGCAGTGGTGTCGACCACCCGTTTTTATTAAAAGAAGGCGGTGAAATCGTCTTGGAGGAACCGGTCAGTGGTCGGATGTTACAGGTGAAAACCGATCAGCCGGGTGTCGTCGTCTATACCGGAAACCATTTGGCCGGTGAGTTTACGATTGCCGGGCGACGGGCGACACCGTATCTCGGAATTTGTCTCGAAACACAAGGATTGCCGGACGCCATCAATCAGCCCGATTTTCCGTCTGTTGTTTTACGTGCCGGCGAGGTCTATGAAAAACGGACGACGTTCCAATTTAGTCGAGTGCAGTAACGTTTTTTTGCTGACATCCGAAGCGAATGTGGTAGGATAAAGCGAGAAGAATCTAACGGAGGCATAGGAAAATGACTAAAATAGCATGGGTGACCGATAGTATGGCCTATTTCAAAAAAGAAGAGGCGGAAGCAATCGGTGTGAATGTCGTACCAATTCAAATCTTGCTTGGTGACACAGCCTACAATGAAGATACGATTACGGTCGAACGGTTGTTTCGGGCACTGGAAGCAGATAAAAAGCTGGTCGCCAAAACGTCACAACCGATTTTCGGGGAATTCGTCGGGACGTATGAACGCTTAAAAGAAGAAGGATACGACTGTGCGATTGCGGTCCACTGTACGAACGGTCTGTCGAGTACGGTCCAAAGTTCCGCTTCAGCAGCGGAAGCAGCAAGCTTCCCGGTCCACATCATCGATTCGCATACGGCGTTTGAAAATCAGCAGGAGTTCATCCGTTACGGGATGGCACTGGAAGCGGAAGGTAAGTCGGTCGAAGAGATTACGGCGGCTTTACAAGCGTTAGCGAAAAAAACGCACTTTTATATGATTGTCGGGAACATGGAGACGATGCGCCGGGGCGGACGTGTCTCGTCCGGTGATTTGTTCCTCGCAAACCTGCTCAGCATTAAACCGATCATCACGACGGATGAATCGGGAAAAATCGTTCCGTTTAAAAAAGCCCGTTCCCTGAAAAAAGCCTACATCGAAATCATCAAACAGGTCGAAGAAGCGATGCGTCAGCATACGTTTTATAAAAACCGGATTTATGTCGCGACGACGATGGCACCTGAGATGGCAGCCGATTTACGGACACAGGTCGCAACAAAATTCCCGGAACTAACGGTGCTCGACGGCACGTTTGGTCCGGCCATCGGAACACACGCCGGTGCAGAAACCGTTGGCTTGTTCTGGCTGAATGACTAAAAAATAAAAACGAACAAGAACCAGGAATTGTTCCCGTGTGCCGGGGCAAGTCCTGGTTCTTTTTAGATATTTAATGAAACAATGATTCCTAAAAATGCGGCACTGATGCCAAGGAGATAACTGAGTCCGAGGTAAAGGGTCAGCGTTTTTCTGTTTTGATTCTGAACGAGTTGCAGTGTCTCGAGCTTAAACGTCGAAAACGTCGTAAAGGAACCGAGAAAACCCGTGCCGAGCAATAACGTCCATGTCGAATCCAAATGCGAACCGATGACGAGACCGAGTAAAAAAGAACCGAGGATGTTGATGACGAATGTCGCGAGTGGAAAATCCTTTTTCCAAAATGTTTTCATCCACTGGCTGACGGCAAACCGGCTGATGGCACCAAAAAAAGCACCGGTCGCAAGAGCAACAAGATTCATGAAGCGTCCTCCTTCTGAAACAGACGTAACCGTCTTGTCCCGAGTGTGTAGCCGAGATAAGACATCAATAATCCGCCGAACAAACTGATGCTGATATAGAGAAGGGCGTAACCGTAAAAACCGCTCCGTAACAGTTCAACGGATTCGACACTGAACGTTGAAAATGTCGTAAAGGAACCGACAAAACCGGTTCCGAGCGCCGTCATCGCGTATTGATGAAGCAACGTCGTCTTAAATAGAAAGTGCGTCGCGTACCCCAAGACGAAACAGCCGATCAGATTAATGCTTAATGTCGCCCACGGAAACGTTCCGACGGCAAAATGAGTGATAAAAAGGCTGAGACCATAACGGGCGGAAGCACCGAGGATACCAGCCAGTCCGACTAATACATATAACATCTGAAGCCGCCTTTCTGTCCATTTTGTATTTACCATACGCTTTTCTGAAATCAAGCGTCAAGTTGTGAAAATGAGCGGGAATACTTCACGTCTTCTTCAAACTGGACGATAAGAAAGGGTACGAATCCAACAGAAGGAGTTTTGCAGATGGTCTCACCCCTTGAAAGACTGAGTACGAAAATTCTCTCTCGTCTCATTGCCTCATTAATTACAATCGCGCATCCTTTGATTTTCATTTTTGTTCAACTGGACTATGTGCCCATGAGTGTATTTTATCAATTTTTGGTCGGAGGTCTGTTACTGACGGTCGCCTTGCTGGGGGGAAATCGTTTTTTTGGCGATCAGCTCAGCGGAAAATATATTCAAATCATATTGACCTATCTGGTACTGGCACTTGTCCTTGTGACCTTGCCAACTCAAAGTATCTGGACGATTGCTTATCTGTATTTAACGATTTCAGTCATCTACCTCATTCCCCATTTAGTCGTAGTGGCAGGTTTGCTCGGATTACTGGAATTGTTACTCTTTACGGTTTTTGGAACGATTCAGTTTTCAAATCTGTTTGATATGATTGTCGCATTCGTCATCTATCTGATGGTTTTTTCAGCAGCCACGTTTGTTGCTGTCTTCGGACGAAATGTCATGCGGGAAGTCAAACGCCAACAGGAGAAGGCGGAGCATTACGCAGCAAGCTCACAGCTGACGCTTGAGCAATCAGCCGCTACAGCAACCGATGTCACGACGTTCACGGCAGGAATGAGTGAAACCGTCGATACGGCGAAAGTGTCATTTGAAAAAATTGATCAGGCGATGCAGATGTTAGCCGATAACTCGTCGAAAAATGCCCAATCCGTCCGGCAGATTAAACGGATGAACACGGATAACGTTGCGTTGATGACGGATGTCGCGACAGCCGTCGACCGGGCACTTGCCCTCAGTTCTTCGTCGAAGGTGACGGCTGAACAAAGCCGCGAGACCATCAGCGAAGCCGGTGAATCATTACAAGAACTGACCGCGAGCATGGACGAATCCGTCACTGCGTTTGGACAGCTTGCTGGACGTTTTAAAGAAATTGTTACGATTACCTCCAGCATCAATGCCATCGCGACGCAAACGAACTTATTGAGCTTAAACGCATCGATTGAGGCGGCACGCGCCGGAGAGTTCGGAAAAGGATTTACCGTCGTCGCCCAGGAAATCCGTAATTTGTCGGCACAGACGGCGGCCGCCTCGACCGAAATCAATCAAATCATCGAACGGGTCGATCGTGATGTCATGCAGACCGGTAATTCGATTGATGCCAGTACCAGCTTGCTGCGGCAGCAGGAGGCCCGGATGCAAAGAAGTCAAGACGCCTTGCAGACGATTGCGACGGATTCCAATGATTCCGTTCAGGCAATCAGTGGAGCGCAGCAACAATTCGTGACGATCACGAACAGTCTGACGAACATTGCGCAGGCAACCGAACAACTGGATGCTTTCATGGATCTGTTGCTGACGAGCAGTGATCAATTGTCCGGTCTGACACGGTCACAAGTCGAACAAATCGTTGATTTACAGCAGGCAATCCATACGTTAAATGCCACGGCCTTAACACTGCAACAGACAGCGCATACCTGACAGGCGTGTACCGATTCGAAAGAGCCGGTACACTTTTTTCGTTTGTCGCAAGTCTTGAAAGGGAACAACTAAAAGGTAAAACAATCAGAGGAGGAAATGACATGAAAGCAGCTTATATTGAACAGTATGGTGGATCGGAACAATTTAAAGTAGGGGAACTCGAACGTCCGATCGTCGGAGCAGACGATGTCTTGATTGCGATTCATGCGGCGAGTGTCAATCCTGTTGATTGGAAACTGCGTGAAGGATACTTAAAGGAAATGCTCAGCTATGATATGCCGCTGATTATCGGTTGGGATGTCTCCGGTGTGATCGAAGAAGTGGGGGCGAACGTGACGGATTTAAAAGTCGGCGATGAAGTGTTCAGTCGTCCGGATATTGCCCGTCAAGGGACGTATGCGGAGTATGTCGCGGTGGATGCCCATCTTGTCGTCAAGAAACCGGAGGCCCTGACGTTCGAAGAGGCAGCATCACTGCCGCTCGTCGCCCACACGGCCTGGCAGGTCATGTTTGAAGTGATGGACGCGAAAGCGGGAGATAAAATCTTTATCGGTGCCGGTTCAGGCGGTGTCGGAACGGTTGCGATCCAGCTTGCGAAAGCACACGGTCTTCATGTCATCACATCGACGAGCACGAAAAACGTCGACTGGGTCAAAGCGCTTGGAGCAGACGAAGTCATCGATTACAAACAGCAGGATCCGGCAGAAACTGTCCGCGATCTGGACTTTGTGTTTGATACAATGGGCGGCGACGACCAGGCGAAGCTGTACCAGATGCTCAAACCGAACGGAATGCTCGTTTCCATTTCGACACCACCGGATGAAGAACAGGCAAAACAGGCGGATGCCCGTGTTGCTTACGTCTTCATGCAACCGACAGGCGAGCGGCTTCAACATATCGCGCAAGCCGTAGAACGGGGAGAATTAAAACCGGTCGTCGATCGGATTTTCGATTTGGATCAAATCAAAGAAGCGCATGATTATGGAGAAGAAGGTCATGCGAAAGGGAAAATTGTCATTAAAGTGAAGTAAGCACATGAAAAGCCGGTTTCCTTGCTCAAGGAACCGGCTTTTTCTATGGCGTCTAACAAACTTGTTTTGATTCGAGCAACCGGTCGAGCAACTGTAACGTGTCCGGTTGATCGATCAGCATCTGTTGCAAGTGTGGCAATTCAGCCTGTAACAATTCCCGGTAAAGACGAGCGGCTTCGTGATGGGTGGCCGGAACGAGGACATCATAAATCGCTTCAAGGCGCAGGCGTGGAGCGTCCGGTAAATAATCAGCAACCGTTTTTAAACCGAGTTGTGCCCGGTCGGGAACATACCGATGTAATAGGACTTTGGCAAATTTGATCAGTGCGCTCCGCAACATCTCGACTGCCCATAAGGCATTCCTGCGTCCGGCTGCTTTTTGATACTGGAACAGGAACCAGACGGCATCAATCGCTTCATCCGCAGCTTCCTGTGTCCCGAGTGCCAAAGAGGAGGTCTCGACGGACGCATCGAGTTGTCTTTTCGGATCATACAAGACACGAATCGTATCGGAATGGTTTAACGATTCGCGGGTCACCGTAAACAGATCGACATGCAAAAGATCGTCATATACGACAATCAGTTGCGGGGCGACAATAAAGAGGTCGTCTTTCCAGATGATTGGGCGATAGACGGACAGGTGGGTCAGTCGACGGGTTAAAAATTTCGCCATCCGTTCTTCGGACACGAGACAATAGAGGTCGATATCCGAATAGACATCTTCTTCACCACGTCCAAATGAACCTTTCAAAAAAATGGCTTCGACAGCAGGATCTTGTTTAAAACGTGTTACTAGCTGTTCAATCGCATGAAGTTGATGCATGGGTTTCGCTCCCTTACGTAGTCTATTCAGTCAGTATACGTGAAATAAGGGAGATTATTCCATAAAAAAAGAGCGATTCATTTAAAATGAATCGCTGGTACTAGAAATAGTGACATCTTGAAGCATGTCTTTCTGAGCCAAATGCTCGACATGTTTTTCGCCCCAGGCATTGATGGCATTTAAAACAGGAATCAGTGTTTTTCCGTAATCCGTCAGTGAATATTCGACGCGGGGCGGGACGACCTGATAGATTTCCCGGTGGACGATATCGTTCAGCTCCAGTTCCCGGAGCTGAGCGGTTAACATTTTTTGCGTGATATTCGGGAGATTTCGTTTCAATTCACTGAACCGGAGCGTGTCGTGGGTGATCAGTTCGAGCAAAATCGACGGCTTCCATTTCCCGGTCAGGATTTCGAGTGCCGTCTCGACGCGGCAGCTTGGTGTCTCTTCCATGGCTGTTCCTCCTTCATGGTATCGTTTAGGATACTATACCACTTCTTTGTGCCTACTTCCGTTCTCTTCACTTCTGACTGATAATGAAGATACGAAGCGAACTTATGAGGAGGAAACAAGATGAACATCAATCCAAATATTACACTGGGACCGGTCAGCTTACGGATTACCAATCTGGAACAATCGATTGCGTTTTACCGGGATGCACTGGGGCTAACCGTTTTAACACAAGACGAGAAAACGGCAACACTCGGTGCAAAGACAACACCACTCGTCATTTTGGAGCAACACAGTACGGCAAAACAACTTCCGAAAAATTCGGTGGCGGGGCTGTATCATTTCGCGATTTTATTACCGAACCGGAAAGAACTAGGATTTGTCATCCGGAATCTGATTGCCCAAGGAATTGAACTCGGGCAAGGGGATCATCTCGTCAGCGAAGCTTTTTATTTATCGGATCCGGACGGAAACGGGATTGAGATTTATGCCGACCGTCCGCGTGATACCTGGACGTATGAAGCAAATGGAGACGTCAAAATGACGACAGATCCGGTCGACTGGCAAAGTATGCTCGTCGAGGCGGGAGAGGAAGACTGGTACGGCATGCCGGAAGATACCGTCATGGGACATGTCCATTTCCATGTGAAGTCACTTGAAGCGGCCCGGAAGTTTTATGTCGAGACACTTGGGTTTGATGTCGCAGCGGACGCGTCCCGGATGCGGGCGTTGTTCCTGGCTGCCGGCGGCTATCATCACCATATCGGAACAAACGTCTGGTCAGGCGTTGATGCGCCGAAAACACCGGAGGATGCCGTTGGACTGACTTACTGGACACTGATTTATCCGGACGCGGCTTCGCGCGAAACGGCAGTCGCAGCACTCAATCAATCACCGTATGAAGTGAAGCGACAAGCAGACGCGATTTACGTGACAGATGATGCCGGAATCACTGCCCGATTAATGGCTCAAGCCTGATGAATCCATAGAAAAAAGCGATTTCGTCATCGAAATCGCTTTTTTGACGTTTCTTAATTTTGACCGGATAAAGCCGACGGGGCATTGCCGTCATAACGGCTGATCAGTTCATAGGGCCGGACTTTATATAAGGCATGCGGGAAGTAATGTGGATCCATCGCATCGAGCGTCCGCAACTGGAAGTGTTCCCGTTTGATATAGGTGTCGATGTTCTCCCGGTTCAAGTCGAAGAAGCCGACTTCCGCCGTCTCGCCTTCTTGCGGACGGAGCTCGCCGCCGGTATAGGTACCACGGAAAGCGACACAAAGGACGTGACTTGAGATATTTTGATAGATACCGGTAATGCCTTCAATCGTGACATCCGCTCCGGTTTCTTCTTTGACTTCCCGTTTAACAGCATCGAGAATCGATTCGTGGTTCTCGACTTGTCCACCCGGCATTTCATACGTGTCACCACGATGGAGATTTCGGACGAGCAGGACTTCGCCGTCTTCATTTGTAATATAAGCGGTGACACTGACGATGGCGCGTGGCGGAGCATAGACGCCGGTTGCCGTCAAAAAGTCTTCCGTTGATTTAATATAAAGGTTTTTTCCGAGACGAGCGCGTTTTTTCATCGCTTCGCGGCGTAACGTACTGCCACGGACGTCCCGGTCGACTTGTTCGTAATGTTCGCGATCACGGTATTCCCAAATCGCAATGACTTCATCTTCTGCTTCATTCACCCAGCGACCAACAAGACGGGCGCCGTGGCTGATTTGTAAAGGGTAGAGATACGTGTGAAAGAACTCGGTAAATTCCTGCAGTCGTTCCGGGCGGATCGTATAGGTCTTCCGGCGATGTAACATGGAAATTCCTCCTCTATCTTTTAAGCAGTTAGGTTCCTTGACTACCTTCTCGCATCAGGGGGAATATCCCTGCTTTTCTGTCGGATTCGATGTGAAAAAAGCGACTTTGCAGGCGTAGGAATCTTTGCGCATGTAAAAGAATATTTTTGTAGCAAGAAGCAGAAAAAGAAAAAAGAAAGAAAAGAAGAGGGCTCAACTCAAGAAAATTCGGGCATACTTTACTTATAGAGAGAAAAAAAGGACGTGAGAGAATGGTAGATGTTATGGCATTGGTCCGATTAGCCGGCGGGATTATGTTTACGCCGCTGTCAGATGACGTCCTGATGATGGGATATGCTGCGTTACGAGTCCGGGAAGGAATTCATCCGGTTTTGATTTGGTTAGCCGCATGGCCTGTCTTTTTTATTGCCTTTGCCTGGTTCTATCTGTTGGCACGCTTTTTCCGTGAAATTCCACTCGTCAAACGGTTGATGAAATCAAAATTCCTGGAGCAGGCTGAATCGATTTTAGAACGCCGTGGACTATGGGCAATCGGGTTGTCGTTCTTTTTACCGGGTGTCCGGCACCCGATTCATTACGTAGCCGGGTTACTTGGTTATCCGTTACCACGGTATTTAGCAATGACATTCTTTGCGGCAGGGCTGTACACCGGATTATGGACGTTCTTGATTGTCCGAATCGGTGAAGCTGTCACATGGTCGGAACTCGGAATATGGTTAAGTGAACATCCAGGTATGGTACTTGTAATTATGGCAGCGTTATTGACAATTATTATTTCAGGTGTCGTGCACGCAAAACGGCGAAATCGTCTAAAAAAAGAAGAAGAATTCGTCACGGAATAAAAACATCCCCTTCAGAAATGATTCCTAAAGGGGATGTTTTTGGTTTAGGTGTAAACTCTTATGCGTTTTGACGTTTGCGTGCGAGGATGATTCCGGCTGCACCGAGTGCAAGACCGAAGAGAGCGATCGCACCAGTTGTACCTGCTGTATTGTTGTCGCTCATGCCGCCGTTACCTG
>NZ_JACSMU010000008.1:0-131839 GCF_018618855.1 Exiguobacterium sp. s166
CCCGTTCCCATGCCGAACACGGAAGTTAAGCACTTGAACGCCGAAAGTAGTTGGGGGCTTCCCCCTGTGAGGATAGGACGTTGCCAGGCCAATAAAGGACCGATCTGCATTTTGCAGGTCGGTTTTTCTTTAAAAAAACAGTTAGAAAAATGATGTCAGTATAAGTTCTTTTAAGAAAAACAACAAGAAAATGAAATAAAGCTTGTCTTTTTTAAAAGTACATGTTATATTAATATCTGTCGAAACGTTATATCATCGCGGGGTGGAGCAGTCTGGTAGCTCGTTGGGCTCATAACCCAAAGGTCGTCGGTTCAAATCCGGCCCCCGCAACCAATTTTTATAATTCAAATCCGAAACGTTTATCGTCGCGGGGTGGAGCAGTCTGGTAGCTCGTTGGGCTCATAACCCAAAGGTCGTCGGTTCAAATCCGGCCCCCGCAACCAATTTTAAACTTAACTTCAACTTTACTACGAAACGTTCAGCGTTTCGTATTTTTTTTTGCCTTTTTTGTTCGGTACAATGGAGTAAGAGAAAAGGAGGAGGGACATCGATGATGGAACTTGAAATGACGAGTCTTGAACAAACGACGACGCTTGCCGTTGAACTGGGCCACCGTGCCTTTAAAGGAATGGTCGTGACACTGGATGGTGACTTGGGAGCAGGAAAGACGACGTTTACACAAGGGTTCGCGAAAGGACTTGGGGTAACACGCAACGTCAACAGTCCCACGTTTACAATCATGAAAGTTTATGCCGGACGACTACCGCTCTATCATATGGATGTCTATCGTCTCGAAGGCGGCGATGATATTGGTCTTGAAGAGTATTTAAATGGAGATGGTGTCGCGGTCGTCGAATGGTCGGAATTGATTGCCGACGTCCTTCCGCCAGAACGTCTTGTGATTACGATCGAACGGACAGGTGATGATTCACGCCGTTTTCGTTTGGAGCCGATCGGTGAGCAGTACATCCAATTATGTGAGGAGTTAAACCAATGAAAATCGTAGCGATTGATACATCGACGAAACAACTGTCTGTTGCGTTGTCGGACGGACAACAGATTTTGGCAGAAGCCTCTTATGTGACGTCTTTGAACCATGCGACAAAACTGATGCCGCTGCTCGAACGGATGATGCAGGAAGTCAACTGGTCGCCGCAGGATTTAACTCGTATCGTCATCGCCGACGGTCCCGGCTCTTATACCGGTCTCCGGATCGGGGCAACGACAGCTAAGACACTGGCTTATACGCTAGGAATCGATTTAGTGCCGGTCTCGACACTTGAGTTAATGGCAGCTTCAGCAGGGTTAACCGGACGGATCGTAGCGATTCAGGATGCCCGCCGTGGAACCGGATTCGTCGGTTTCTATGAAGAGGGGCAATTGATAGGCGAAGAACAGCATACGGTTGTTGCTGAATTCGTCAAAACGCTGCCGGAAGATACGAAGATGACAGGTGATACAGACAAGTTCGTAACGGAACTTGAACCGTTTACGATCGTGAGCCCGGCCTTCCGTTCACCGCGGGCGGGTGTCCTTGCGTTGCTTGGTGCTACCCGTGAACCGGTTGAAGTCCATTCGTTTGAGCCGCGTTACTTACGTCTCACGGAAGCAGAAGCAAAATGGATTGAGGCACAACGTCATGACTAATGTCTCCGTTCGAAAAATGACGGTTATGGATGCACCTGGTGTGCATGCCGTGGAACTCGAATCTTTTGCGACACCGTGGACACTGGAATCATTCATTGCGGAGATGACACAAAATCCGAATGCGTATTACCTGGTCGCAGAGACGGATGAAATCATTGGATTCGCAGGGCTATGGCACATTGCTGATGAAGGCCATATCACGAACGTCGCCGTTAAACAAAAGGCACGTGGTCGTGGAATCGGTGAGACATTGCTGGTTGCGTTAATTGAACAAGCCAGACAATTAGGATTACGGGCGATGACGCTTGAAGTACGTGTATCGAATACACCGGCACGGACACTGTATGAGAAACTGGGCTTTTTATATGCCGGAACGAGAAAACGGTATTATCAAGATAATAATGAAGATGCAGCCATCTATTGGCTGGAGCTGGAAGGAGACGAGTGATGACACAGCCGTTGATATTAGCCATTGAATCAAGTTGTGATGAGACAGCTGCGGCTGTCGTCCGCGGAGGAACAGACGTCTTATCGAATGTCGTATCTTCCCAAATTGAAAGCCATAAACGTTTTGGAGGAGTTGTCCCGGAAGTCGCATCCCGTCATCATGTGGAACGCATCACGTATGTCATTGACGATGCGTTAACGGAAGCCGGTGTCACGATGGATGACATCGATGCGATTGCCGTTACGGAAGGACCCGGTCTTGTCGGTGCATTACTCGTCGGTGTCAGTGCAGCAAAAGCGTTGGCATTCGCACACAGTAAGCCGCTTCTCGGTGTCCATCACATCGCCGGTCACATCTATGCCAACCGTTTGGAACAAGAGCTCCACTTTCCTCTCGTCTGCTTGATTGCATCCGGCGGACATACAGAATTGATTTACATGCCGGAAGACGGCGTGTATGAAGTCATCGGTGAAACCCGGGATGATGCGGCGGGAGAAGCCTATGATAAAGTAGCACGGACGTTAAAACTTCCTTATCCCGGCGGTCCCCGGATTGATCAACTGGCGCAAACCGGTCAGGACACATTCCATTTCCCGCGGATTTGGCTCGAGAAAGAGTCGTATGACTTCAGCTTCAGCGGACTCAAATCTTCTGTCATCAATGCGGTTCATAACGCCGAACAACGCGGCGAAGTAATCATTCCGGAAGACTTGGCTGCCAGTTTTCAGGCGAGCGTCGTCGAAGTGCTTGTTACGAAAGCAATCCGTGCCGTTAAGGAAAAGGGCGGCAAACAGTTGCTTGTTGCGGGTGGCGTCGCCGCCAACCGCGGACTGCGGGCAGGATTGACGGAAGCCTGTTCACGTGAAGGCATCGAGCTGGTCATTCCGCCGATGCATTTATGCGGTGACAATGCCGCGATGATTGGAGCGGCAGCGATTCACCCTTACCGGGCAGGCCGCCAATCGACACTTGCCATGAATGCCGAACCTGGGCTAGATTTAAAGTAAGGAATTCGAAAGACATGGGGGAAAAATGGAATGAAAAAAGTCATCATCGTGTTATTAGGTGTACTTGTCATTGTCGCAATCGGCTTACAGATTCGTGAAATCGTCAATGCTTATCAAATCGCCTATAAAGAAGAGCTTGTCCCTGATAAAAAGGCGGTCGAGACGAATACGAAGCAAAAGCCGTTGTATGAAATCGGTCGTGCGGAAGGTGAAAAGACACGGATTGAAAAACTGTACGCCTTTGATCAAACCGTCGATGGCGAGCTGAAGAATGTTGTGATTGTCGACCGGAAGTATGGTTTGACGAACAAAGCGAGTGATGACTTCTTTATGATTGCACCGGGAAAACCGGCAACCGGACAGGAGAAAAAATCATTCCAACCGATGATTGATCGTCTCGATGGACAGCAGGTTCAGGCGGAAGTCATCTCAAAACACCAGGTCGTTGCCAATGAAAACAATAAAAAACGGACGTTGACGTTGTATAAAGTGTTCTATAAAGATACCGACCAAAAAGAATACCTGTTCTTTATCGAAAAAGACGGTGGACTGAAGCTTGATCTCTTCAAAAAAGGCTACTCACGTCTGTCTAATTATTAAATGAAAAGCGATGTTCACCTGGGTCTAGGTAAACATCGCTTTTTTCATTTCCATTCCAGCAAGCCGGTTAGATCATCATAAATACTGTCCGGATCAAGATTCAATTCTTCGACGGGCAGACCCGACCGGTTGATCCAGGCTGTCCGAAAACCAAAACTTTTAGCGCCGGTAATGTCCCAGCCGTTCGACGACATGAACAGGATTTCTTCCCGTTTGAGACCTAACGTATTGAGCGCATGCATGTAAGAAGCCGGTGTCGGCTTATACTGTTTAATGTCATCCACACTGATGATGTGATTAAACCGTCCGGAGAGACCAGACTGTTCAATCAATGGATCAAGCATATCGTGGGAACCGTTTGAGAAGACAGCCAGTTGTTTATCACTCATCTGCTCTAAGACGGAATCGACTTCCGGATAATGATCGAGCTTTAAATAGACTTCCATCAAGGCGGCAATGTTTTCTTCCGTGACGTGTAGCTTCAGTTGCAGTAAGGCATAACGGAGTGCATCGCGCGTCACTTGGCTGAACGGGACGTACTGGCCGTTCAACTGACGTAAGAAGGAATATTCCAGCTGTTTTTGACGCCAGGCCTGGCTGATGGCTTCGCCGTGCTCCGGGTAGAGTTCCTCTGCTTTGACTTTGACGGAGTGGACATCAAACAATGTACCGTAGACATCGAAGACCAGTGCTTTAATCGGTTGTGTCATGTTAATCACCTTTCTGAGTTACACGTTATCTGTATCTAGTTCCCGAAAACAGTCTCAGCTGAAACGCATATTCCAAAAGCCGCTAAAAGCGTAACTCGAGTAGGATTCGGGAACGGAATAGAGAAGACAAAAGTTATTTGGAAAAGACAGGAGATGTTTTTTTGACACGTCAGCAGCAAATATTCCGGATTTTGTTCCTTATCCTCATCGTGGGCGGTCTGATCTGGTTCAGCCGTTCCTATCTCAAGCTCAGTCCGACAGATATTAAGGGCTGGATTTTATCGTTCGGGATGTGGGCGCCGATTCTGTATATTTTACTTTATACGATTCGTCCGCTGATTTTCTTCCCGGCATCCGTCCTGTCAATCACAGGTGGTCTTGCGTTTGGTGCCTGGCTCGGGACGCTGTACACGGTCATCGGAGCGACTCTCGGTGCTATCGTTGCTTTTTTAGTCGCGCAAAAGCTTGGAAACAGACTGATTAAGAAAAAGGAACAGGCGGGAAAAATCGAACAGATTCAGCAACAGCTCGAAAAGAACGGATTCATCTATGTGTTGATCTTCCGTCTGTTGCCAATCTTCAACTTCGATTTGATCAGCTATGCCGCCGGACTATCGAAAGTCCGGTTGCTGTCCTTTTTCCTCGCGACGTTGCTCGGAATCATCCCCGGGACATTTGCCTATAACTTTTTAGGCAGCAGCATCGTCTCGAAGGATCCGCAACTCATCATCGGTGCGATTGTCGTCTTTCTTGTGTTGACGATTGTTCCTTGGTATCTCCAAAAACGCTGGAAAACAAAAAAGAACCTTGGCTGAAGTCGAGGTTCTTTCCGGTTAAGCGTGAAGCCGTTGTGCCCGGACAAAAAATTCATTCGCGAACGTACGACAGGCGGCTTGTTTCTCGGGTGTATCGGGATCAAACTCAATCTTCAGCCCAGGGACGACGATCGTCGCGCCGGCAGATGCAAGCGTCTGTTCCAATGTATCGACGGCTGCACAGTATTTAGGATAATCCAAGTCGCCGGAGCCAAAGGCAGCAGCGGCTAAGCCGTTTAACGTACTTTCCCCCAACTCGTCGACGAAATCTTCAGCTTCGTATGGCAAATCACCGTCTCCCCATGTATACGAGCCGAGTAGCACGGCATCATACTGAGAGAAGTCAGATGGATATAACTGATCAAGCTCTTGTATATGAACCGTACAGCCCTTGCGTTCGAGTTCCGCCCGCAAAAGGTGCACGATATCTTCTGTATTGCCGGACATGCTGACAAAACCAATCATGATGTTCATCTGAATCATCCTTTCTCCAAAACATGAACATCTTTAGTTTAATTGATAATCGTTCTCAATACAAACGGAAATAAAAGCCTCTCCCAAATGGAGAGACTTTTCATGTCAGTCTTGGAGCTCGGCCCATTCTTCGATTGAACGAATGACAGGTTCAAGCTGACGACCTTTGTCAGTCAAACTGTATTGAATTTTAATCGGACGTTCCGGAATGACGGTCCGGATGACAATACCTTCCGCCTCAAGTTCCTTCATGCGCTCCGTCAGCATACGACCAGATAACTCTGGAATCGCATCTTGAATTTCGTTGAAACGACAGGTCTTCGTCATGAGATGACGTAAAATCAAGCCCGTCCACTTCTTGCCCAAAATTTCAAAGGCATGTTCGACTTTCGGACAAAGGGCAGTCGGAATCAATGTTTCTTCCATCAGCACTCATCCTTTCTATAGTCTTAGTATACCCACTCTGATTCAAAATTACGAATTATTTTACTTAAAGTAATAAAATAAACAAAAACAAATCTGTTTACTTTTAGTAAGTGTTAGTTTATAGTCGTATTTAGGTTACTAAAAGTAATTAAAAAACATTAAGTAAAAGGAGTTTTGATCAAGATGATGGATTTAGGATTATTTCTTATTCGATTGGTGATTGGATTAACATTTGCAGCACACGGGACACAAAAATTGTTTGGCTGGTTCGGCGGGCACGGGATTGCAGGGACGGGCGGCTGGTTCGAATCGATCGGGATGAAACCGGGTAAAATGCTTGCGCTTACGGCAGGACTGGCAGAACTGATTGGTGGTTTACTATTTGCCGGTGGATTGTTCTTATGGTTCGCGGCAGCACTGATTATCGGGTCGATGCTCGTTGCAATCATCAAGGTGCACGGGCAAAATGGTTACTGGGTGACACAGAACGGGTACGAATATAACATGGCACTGATCGTCATCGCCCTTGGCGTCGCCTTGATTGGTGCCGGAGACTATTCACTCGCAGCCATGCTCGGGTGATCAGAGAAAGCGGGTAAAAAGATGAAGTTTGATGCACAGTCACTCAGTCCAAAAGAAAACTATAAATTGTTGATCGGGAGTATCATCCCGAGACCGATTGCCTTTGTCACGACGAAAGGAGCGGACGGAACGGTCAATGCCGCCCCGTTTTCCTTCTTCACCGTCGCTTCGAGCCATCCGCCGCAACTGTTGATTGCCGTCCAAAAGACGGATCAGGGCGAAAAAGACACCGCTAAAAATATTTTGTTGAATAAAGAGTTCGTTATCCATATCGTCAGTGAAGAGATTGTCGAAGCCGTCAATGAAACGGCAGCACCTCTTGCTTACGGGGAAAGTGAATTGAACCGGACGAATCTTACGCTGATCGACAGCGATTTGATTGATGTCCCGGCGGTCGCGGAAGCGAAAATCCGGTTTGAGCTGAAACTGTCACAACACATTGAACTGGAAACAGCTGACTTATTAATCGGCGAAGTCATCCGGTATCATGTCGCGGATGAACTCGAGGAGTCGTTCCGGATTGATGCCGACGGTTTAAAAGCAATTGCCCGTCTTGCCGGCAATGATTATGCGAAAATCGGTGATATCTTCACAATTACCCGTCCAACGAAATAAGATAAAGTCATGCCAAATAGACGAGGGAAGCAGATTCGATGTCTGCTTCCCTCGTCTATTTTTTGTTGCTTACTCCATGTTATGGCGTTTACTGTACTGGAAACCGTCGAGTAGATAAAACAGGACGGCGAGCGCCCAAATCCCGACACAGCTGATTAAAAAGGCCGCTAATGGGGAGACGGCACCGTAATACATGATGATCATCGGATCATTCAGTTCGACGAACGACTGAATCGTCAGCAACGTGCAGATCAGACCGGATAATAAACTGATGAACAGTCCGCTCCATGTCTGAATGACAAGACCGATCATACAGGAAATCAGGATAAACAACGGATAAACGGCATTAAACGCATCCGGACGAATGAAAGCCGAGACGTAGTCCGCATACATCGGAACGAAGTAGAGGACACCGGACAATAGTCCTTGGATCAGATTGATCAGATAACTTTTCGAGCGCATCAGTGGAACGACTCCCACTGTTCCATCAAATCAAGCAAGTCGACATCAATCTGATCGCGTTCTGCCGAAAGGGCGGTCGCTTTCGGAATATCATTAAAGACTTCCGGTTCGCACAACAACTGTTCGATTTCGACCGACCGGTTCTCCAACCGTTCAATTTCTTGTTCGAGCTTCTCCAGCTGTTGTTTCTTTTTGCGCGCTTCTTTTTGCGCCTCTTTATCAATCGTCTTCGTCGAAGCGACTTTGATCGCTTTCGCTTCTTCTGCTTCGAGGCGGGCGATTTCTTCCTTCTCGGCTTTTTTCTCCATATAATACGAGTAGTCACCGAGGTAATCGGTCACGCCGTCTGTACTCATCTCGATGACACGTGTCGCGACGCGGTCGATGAAGTAACGGTCGTGGGAGACGAACAGTAACGTGCCTTCGTAATCGACAAGTGCATTTTCGAGGACCATTTTCGAATCAAGATCCAGGTGGTTCGTCGGCTCATCCAGCACAAGCAGATTCGTTTTCCGTAACTTCAGCTTCGCGAGCGCCAGACGTCCGCGTTCACCGCCCGACAATTCATGGACGAGCTTGAAGACATCATCGCCGCTGAACAGGAACTGCCCGAGAACGGACCGGACTTCCTGTTCGCGCATCAACGGCCATTCGTTCCAAATTTCATCAATGACCCGATTGCGGTCGTTCAGTTCCGCCTGCTCCTGATCGTAGTAGCCAATCGAGACGCCAGTACCGAAACGATAGTCACCGAACAGCGGTTTCAGACGGCCGACAAGCACTTTCAGTAACGTCGACTTGCCGATTCCGTTTGGTCCGACAAGCGCCAGTGATTCCGCACGTTGCAGCCGGAACGTAATGTTTTTCGAGACGGCTTCTTCGTAGCCGACAGCGAGTTGATTGACCTGCAGCACATCATTGCCGCTCTGCTTTTCAATCGGGAATGACAGAACCGTACTGCGTTCGTCACCGTCCGGACGGTCGATCCGGTCGACTTTTTCGAGACGCTTGCGGACACTTTGCGCCCGTTTCGTCGTCGTCGCACGGGCGATGTTACGCTGGATGAAGTCCTGCATCTTCGCGATGTCTTCCTGCTGCTGTTCGAACTGTTTCATTTCCTGTTCGTACAGTGCCGCTTTTTGTTCGAGATACTTCGTATAGTTGCCTGTGAATTTCCGCGACACGTTCCGGGACAATTCATAGACGACGTTGACGACTTGATCGAGGAAATAGCGGTCATGGGAAACGATCAGGACAGCACCACGGTAACCGGACAGGTAGCTTTCGAGCCAGGACAACGTATCGATGTCGAGGTGATTGGTCGGCTCATCGAGAATCAACAGTTCCGGTGCCTGGAGTAACATCTTCGCCAGGGCAATCCGGGTCCGCTGTCCACCGGAAAGCGTCTGAATCCGGCGGGAATAATCGTCCGGATAAAAACGCATCCCGTGTAAGACAGAGCGGATGTTGGCTTCGAACTGATAGCCGCCGGCTTCCGAGAAGTCGTGTTGCGCTTGATCGTACGTTTTCAGGAGACGGTCATAGGCAGTCGGATCATTTAAAATGTGCTCCATGCCCATTTCGATTTCCATCCGACGAAGCGCCCGTTCCTGATCCTGCAGATGCTCAAAGACGGTCAGCATCTCGTTCCAAATCGATTCGTTCGACTCGAGTCCGCTGTCCTGCGCGAGATAACCAATCCGGACTTCCTTGCTTTTCATGATCTCCCCCGAGTCATGTGACAGCTCCCCGGCGATGATTTTTAAAAGTGTCGATTTTCCGGCACCGTTTCGTCCGACGAGGGCAATCCGGTCCCGTTCCTGTACTTCGAGTTTAATATTGTCTAAAATCGGCTCTACGCCGAATGATTTTGAGAGTTGGTTTACTTGTAAGAGAATCATATCCATCCATCCTTCCACCCTTTAGTCTATCACGAAAAATCCTGCCGAATATAATATTTGTTACTCTATGTGAAGTGGTTTACAATCAAGGAGAGTAGAATTCTTTGCATTGATTTGGGTGCCACGTCAGAACGTGGCCGAAGGGGGAACTGCAGTATGAATGGGCCAGACACAAAAATACCACAAGCAACGGCGAAACGACTGCCGTTATATTATCGTTTTATCCAAAGTCTCTATAACTCCGGCAAGCTGCGCGTCTCGTCAGCAGAGCTCAGCGAAGCGGTCAAAGTCGACTCTGCGACGATCCGTCGTGACTTTTCCTACTTTGGGGCGTTAGGGAAAAAAGGGTACGGTTATAACGTTCAACATTTGTTAACATTTTTCCGAAAGACACTCAACCAAGACGAGGTCACGAATGTCGCCTTAATCGGGGTCGGACATCTCGGAACAGCGTTTGCAAATTATAACTTTTTAAAGAATAATAGTACTCGTATCGTCATCGCGTTTGACGCCGATGAAGACAAGGTCGGAACAACGACGCAGGACGTTCCGATTTATCACGTCTCGGATATGAAAGAACAAATCAAAGCGAACCATGTCGATGTCGCCATCTTGACGGTACCGTCGCAGTTCGCGCAGTCAGTAGCGGATGAGTTAGTTGAGTACGGTGTGACCGGCATTCTGAACTTTACACCGGCCCGGTTGAATGTCCCGGCCCACGTCCGGGTGCATCACATCGATCTGTCAATCGAGCTGCAGTCGCTCGTCTATTTCATGAAGCATTATTCGCAATCAGCTGAAGGAGTGAAATCATAATGGAAAACTTAATCCCGTTAACACTTGGTATTGGACCGGCAAGCATCGCCTTGATCGGTGTCGTCGCCCTCATTATCTTCGGACCGAAGAAATTACCGGAACTCGGCCGCGCGGCCGGTCAAACGTTAAAAGAGTTCAAGAGTGCGACACACGGCATCATGGAAGATGATAAGGATAAAAAGGACGAAATGAAAGAGAAGTGAGTGAATCATGGCGATCGATCAAGAACAGAGTGTGACATCGCACTTAGATGAACTGCGTAAGCGGATCATCTGGTCGCTCATCATCGTGGTAGTCATGTTTATCGCAGCCTTTCCGCTCGTCCGGCCGCTCGTCCGTTTCTTACAGGCCGACTTAAAGGAACTCGGAATCGGTTTAAATGCGTTTAACGTCGTTGATCCATTGATGTTATATCTGAATCTTGCGTTCATCATCGCAATCGTCTTGGCGTCCCCGTTTTGGATGTATCAGCTTTGGGCGTTCATCCGTCCCGGTCTGCACGATCAAGAACAAAAAGCGACGTTGACGTACATTCCCGTGACGTTTTTCTTATTCCTCGCGGGCGTTTCCTTTTCTTATTTTTGGCTGTTGCCGTTTTTACTTGAAGTATCAACGGAACTCGGACAAGAGCTTGGGATTGAACAGGTCATCGGTGTCGAGAACTATTTCAGTTTCCTGATCCGGTTGACGATTCCGTTTGGTCTGTTGTTCCAGTTACCAGTCGTGACGATGTTTTTGACACGGCTCGGACTCGTAACGCCGTTCTTCATGCGGAAGAATCGGAAGTATGCGTATTTTGCGTTGTTCGTGATCGCGGCGTTGATCTCACCGCCCGACATTACGTCGCATTTGATGATTTCTGTTCCTTTGTTCATCCTCTATGAAATCAGTATCATCATCTCGGCACGGACGTATAAAAAAGTGCTGATCCTGGAGCAACAGGCTGAACTCGAACGACAGGCAGATATGATGCGTGAATTGAACAAATAACGGAAGATTCTCCTTTGCCGGTAAGGTGAGGGAGATTTTTTTGTAAGCGGTCTAATTTTATATTGAAAAAATGAACAGCAATGGGTATACTCATTATAGAAACACACGGGGGCTTAGCTCAGCTGGGAGAGCGTTTGGCTGGCAGCCAAAAGGTCGTCGGTTCGAGCCCGATAGTCTCCATATTGCTTTACCTGCCGAAACCTTGGGAAACCAAGGTTTTTTTTGTCCTTTTTTATTCACCTGTAAGAAATAGATAAGGGAATATAAGGATTTATTCATTTTGTGATGTAATAAACAAACAAATATTTTTAAAAAGCACCAAATTTAAATTGTATATTAAGCGAAAGTTAATTAAACTAAAAATACAGAATTTTCGTTTAATACGTTTTTGCTCCACATTACATTTTTGGAAAAGAGGAAAAGGAATGAAGAAAAAGAAGATTGCTCTGATGGCGGCTGCCCTCATGACATCTTCCAGCCTAGTTCATGCTGAGGGACACGTGTCATCACAAAAAGTGGATGTACAAAAGCCACAAGCACTCTCACTGAAAAAAGCGGGTCAAGAAAAGTCATACAGTCAAAACGAAAAAGTACGGATTGTCGTCGAGCTCGATCAAAAAGCAGCGATTGAACACGCGCAGGCACAAAATAAGCGTTACAGCACGTTAAGCAACACGGAAAAAATTATTCTTAAGAATCAAATCGTCAACAAACAGAAGGAAGTCAAAGCGGCAATTGCCCAAAAAGACATTTCTGTTTCGTATAAAGAAAGCTTCACGACCGTATTGAACGGGTTCAGCGGGGAAGTCAAATATGGTAAAATCAAGGAACTGAAAAAATTAAGCGGGGTCAAAAACGTACATATCGCACACGAATATGCGCGTCCGGAAGTCGAAAAGGGCGCAACACCAAACATGTTACATAGTAAAGACATGGTCAATGCGAAGCAGACATGGCAGGACTACGGCTATAAAGGGGAAGGAACGATCGTTGCCGTCATCGATACGGGAATCGATCCGACGCACAAGGACATGGTCCTCAGTCCGGAGACGAAAGTCGATTTGACGTCGTCAAAAGTCGAAAGCTTTAAATCGTCAAAAGGTTTAAAAGGAAACTACTTCACGGAAAAAGTACCGTACGGCTATAACTATGCGGATCATGACAGCGAAATCCGTGATCTTGGGCCAGGCGCTTCGATGCACGGGATGCACGTCGCCGGTACAGTGGGTGCCAACGGCGATGAAACGAACGGTGGAATCAAAGGGGTTGCACCGGAAACACAACTCCTCGCGATGAAGGTCTTCGGCAATGATCCAGGGATGCCGTCGACATTCAGTGATATCTATATCAAAGCGATTGATGATGCGATTGCGCTAGGAGCAGACGTCATCAACATGAGTCTTGGTTCAACGGCATCCTTCGTCCAAAAAGATGATCCGGAACAAAAAGCAATCGTCAATGCGATGAACAACGGTATTTTATGTGCAATTTCAGCCGGGAACTCGGCATTCGCCGGAAGCGGCGCCGGAAACCCGTACGCGTCGAATCCAGACGTCGGTGTCGTCGGCTCGCCGGGCTTAATCAGCGAATCGCTGCAAGTCGCGTCGGTTGAAAACACACAGCTGACACTCGAAGGAATGGCATTGACGGTCGACGGGCAGGACGCAGGTTACCTCGCTTATCAGAAACAAGACTCGCCGAATCCGATTGCGGTCTTTGATAAAGAGAAGATGGATGTCGTCTATGTTGGTGACGGCAGTGAACCGAACTATGCCGGCAAAGACGTCAAGGATAAAGTCGTCTTCGTCGTCCGGAACGGCAGCTTCAACTACGGCATGATTCAAGCGGAAGCCGAGAAACAAGGCGCGGCCGGTGTCATCGTCCGCGGACGTGTCGATCATGGCGATTACGTCAGCATGGCACTTAATAAACCTACGATTCCGCTCGTCTCGTTAAGCATTGCCGACGGAAACGAACTAGAAGCGAAAGCGAAAGACGGCAAGGCATTGACAGTGACGTTTGACGGAAAAGCAGTCTCGACACCAAACCCGGTCGCAGGCGAAATGTCTGACTTCACATCATGGGGTGTGACGCCGAACCTTGACTTCAAGCCGGAAATCACGGCACCGGGCGGGAAAATCTACTCAACACTCAACGATAACGAATATGGCGTCATGAGCGGAACATCGATGGCAGCACCACACGTCGCCGGTGGAACAGCACTCGTCATGCAGCGGATCGACAAGGACTTCAAGGTCAGTGGAGCGACACGTGTCAAACTCGCGAAGACGATTTTAATGAACACGTCACGTCCGCAGCTCGATAAAGGAAAATACAATGCGGAAGCAAAAACCGGTAACTATTATTCTCCGCGTCGTGAAGGTGCCGGACTGATGGACTTACGTGCGGCGATGAAAACACCGGTCGTCGTTACGGAAACGAAGTCGGGTGAAGGAAAAGCCGCCTTGAAACAAGTCGGCGACAAGTTCAGCTTCACGTTAGACCTGAAGAACTACAGCAATGAGAAGTTGACGTATAAACTTGCCGGAACGGTCCAATCGGATCTCGCCGTCCAAGGTCAAAATTTCCTGGAAGCCAACGGTATATTCAAAAAAGGAACAGTTGATGCGGTTGACGCCAACAAAGGCACGTTCCCGATCTCCTTCACGGTCGGCTCGAAGAAAGCAAGTTCAGTCGCGATTAACGCGAAGAGTACAACAAAAGTCAACGTTACGGTTGATTTAAAAGATACAGTCGATTGGGCAAACGGTGCACCGCTTGAGTCAATCTTCGAAAACGGCTACTTCGTCGAAGGATTCGTCCGTCTGATCGATACGAACAGCAAAAATCCTGAGTTGACAGTTCCGTACGTTGGTTTCAAAGGAGCATGGGACAAAGCACCAATCCTTGATGCACCACTCTACGATGACAACACGTTCTACGGCGTCACAGGTCTTGCGACAGAAGTGAAGGATAACTTCAACCTCCTCGGAACGAATGCTGCAGGCGACGTCGTTAAAGAAAAAGTCTCGTTCTCACCAAACGGTGACGGCAGTGCCGATGAGGCCTTCCCGGTCCTGTCATTCTTACGGAATGCGAAAAAAGTCGAGTACTCGATTCTTGACCGCAATAAATCAACACTCCGCAAACTCGAAACGCAGTCAGACGTCATCAAAAACTATTACGATGGCGGATCGGAAGATGGTTTCACACCGGTGACGAATGCGGCGTGGGATGGAACGGTCAACGGTTCAAAAGTCAAAGATGGTCTGTACTACTACCAAGTGAAATCGGTCGTCGATTATCCGAATGCGAAATGGCAGACGGCTCTATTCCCGATCTACATCGATACGAAAATTCCGGCTGCGACTGTTAAATGGGATGCTGACAAAAAAGCAGTTTCCTGGACAGCCGGTGACCAAGGAACGGGTGTCGCTTCATTCGATATCCTGGTCGACGGAAAAAGTGTCTTGAAACAGCCGCTCGCTCCGTCTGTTAAAAACTACACGCTGACGGATCTGCCAAGCCGGGCGAAAGTCACGTTCGTCGTATCAGATTATGCCGGTAACAGCGTGAAGAAAAACGTCAATACATCAGGTGTCGATAAAGCCGTTCCGAATGTCCAGATCGATACACCGGAAGCACTGGGCTTAACGACATCACAACAAGTGAATGTCTCAGGAAACGTTTCTGATGAGACTGGCGTCAAATCATTCAAAATTAACGGAAAAGCCGTTAAATTACGCTGGGATGCGGTTCAACAACACTATGCATTCAGCCATGACATCACGTATACGACGGATGGTGTGAAGTCGTTTAAAGTCGAAGCCTATGATGGAAAAGGTAATCGTGTTGCCTTCAGCCGTCAAGTCATCATCGACTCGGAGCGTCCGACAATCCGTGTGACAGCACCAAAAACGGTTTCAAGCAAAACGAAAACAGCTAAGATGACGATCGTCCTGCGCGACAACTACGATGAGTTACGCTTTGATCTGAACGGTAATGCCGAATACCGCCGTTCGTTCAAAGAACCGTATGAAATGCGTGCCTTCAAGAAAACAATCTACAAGACTGTTACCTTGAAAAAAGGTCAAAACGTCTACAACTTGAAATTAAAAGACCTCGGCGGCCATGTCGTCGAGAAGAAAGTCGTCATCACGAAGAAGTAAGGATTTGAAAGCAGTGTTGGTTCCGGTAAAGCTTCACCGGGATCGACACTGTTTTTTTCGCAGTGTGTTACAGAAAGGCTTTCGGTGTTTATCAAGTTCCGGGAATGGGAAATTTCTTTATAGGTTATTTTTTGAGGGGGAACTCGTATGAATCCATTTACTACACTCATTGCCTTCATCGTCGGCTGTCTGGTTCTGTATCTCGGAATTCGGGATAAGAACGGTTGGTTGATCGGTGTCGCAATGATTCCGCTCGCCATTGTTGCATACAGTGTCATCTATCTGATCATCCAGGTCTCGGCCTAGAAACTTCTTTTGCAGAAGTTTCTTTTTTTTTGAAACATAACTGGTAAAATGTAAGTATATGACAGTAGAGAACAAACGAAAGGAACGTGCCCGAATGGAAACTGTAACGGTTCAACAAACCGAATTAAAGGTGCTCTATCAAAACATGCATCAACGAACGACCGCTAAATTATGGGGTGTCCTGGCCCTGTTTTTATTCGTCAGCAATATGATCGAACGACCGTTGCTTGCCTTAATCATTCCGATTCTGTATTTCATATATGATGTAGTGATGCAACGCCGCCGTTTTCAAATCGTTGCCCGTCACACGTCAAAAAAATCAGCAGACCGTCTGTTCCGTCTGCATGTCGGCGTCGGCCTGTTTCAATACGGAGCGCTGGCTGCGTTGATTGTTCTCACGGCTAATCGTTCGAGCACGGTCTTTTTGCTTGGACTGTGTCTTTTCGTCATTCCGTTTTACTGGCTTTGCCGGCGTTTCTTGATGTACCGCTCTAAACAGATTGATCCGACTTATATCAGTGAAACAGAGATCCAGCAGGGATGAAGGAGGAAAGTCAGATGCAAACGGCACGGGACGAACGGTTACATGAACTAACGCTTGCCTATATCGATAAGAGTCAACTGCAAAAAAGCGGCTGGCTGATGGCGGCCGTGGCGGCAACGCTCGGCATCTTTTCGGAAACGATGGATTCCGCACTTTACTTCGGTCTGTTGCCGCTTGTCTATCTGATTTTTGATGTCCCGTTTCAGCTGGAAAAACGCAGGATTTTAGAACGGTATCTCTCCAAAGATCAGGTCATGACACAATCGATGCTGTGGCTCGGAATTCAGATTGTATTATATGGCTCATTGCTCATGGTTGTACTCGAAACGAAAGGTATGTCTTTATGGAAGATGACGTTTTGGATCATCTTGATTCTCGCTCCGATTTATTTTGCGACCGATTGGCTGTTTAAGAAGATGGCGCGGTCGGGAGATCCTGACTTCATCAGTGATCAGGAAGTGCATAAGCATGTGAAGGACCTGGAAGAATGACATCTAAAGGAGAGAACATCATGCGCACGGCACGGGACGAACGGTTACACGAATTGACGCTGGCTTACATGGATAAGAATATCTTAGGGACAAAAATGATTTGGAGCATGTTACTATTCATCGGTGTCGGGATCCTGACAACGTTGTTTGACTCAAGTTTAATGGTATTACTGATCCCGGCAACTTACTTTTTGTTCGATTACCGGTATCAAGTCGAAAAGCGCCGGATTCTTGAATCATATATCGGAGAAGAATTGGCAACCAAACAATGGCGTTTTTGGATCATCTATCAAGTCATCCTGTATACAATTTTTGTCGTCCTGATGGTAGCGACGATGGATCGTCCGTTTTGGCAGATGTGGTTGGCGCTTATGATCATCCTCATTCCACTCTATGCGATCTGTGAACGCGTGTATAAAAAAATCCAACTGCGTGATGATCCGGATTTTGTCAGTGATCAGGAAGTGTACAAAAATGTATAAAGTAGGAGCGAAAATTAAATGAATACATTGCTTGAAAAAAATGCACGGTTAAATCTGCTCGGACCACCGTTGAAAAAAATCCAATATTTGATTCCGATTCCTGTTTTAGTGGTCGCAGTCATCGGTTGGTTCATTCCGGATTTTTGGAAAACGGGACTGTTTACGTTATTTTCGCTTCCGTTACTTTGTCTCGGGGGCGTCGTCCGTGAAATCATGCGTCTGCGGATTTTAAAACGACGTCTGCCGGCTGAATTGTATCAAGAGACCGTCTTGAAGGTCGGTCGGGCTTCAATGATCGGCTATTTTGTGCCTGTGTTGTTGTTCTACGTGGGCTATCACTTCCCGCAGTATTCAGGTGTCGCGTTTGCAATGATTCTGATCTGGGTGCTGGTGATTACGTTGTTTGTTTCCAAACTAAATTCGACGGCGAAACAACTGGATCCCGCCTTCGTGACGATGCGGGAGATTGAACAGTACCGGAAACCGGGAAATTAATTTAGCGGTAAGGGGGAGGTCAGGGAATGGGTGAAATCAAACGGCAACGCACACTTGATTATCTGCGCTTCACGAAACGTGCCCGGCATGTTCAGACGGTATTTTTTCTGCTCGTTTTGGTCGTCTTTTTGTTTCTGGCAGATGATTTAAACTTCGCTGAAGCCTCGATGCATTACTTTTTACTGATTCCCGTCCTCGGCTACCAATGGACGGTCCGCTTCTTGAAGTACCGTTATTTCACGAAACGTTTTGACCGGATGGAAGTCTGGGATCATCTCGGGTTGCCGTACATCGTCATTACGATTACCGAGCTTCTACTTGTCGTGGCGTCCCAGTTCTTGATTCCGTACGTGTCGCGACCAACGCTGATCGGACCGATTCTGGTCTTTTTACTATCCGTCTTGTCACTCGACCGTCTCGGCGATTCCCGGATCAAACGACTCGATCCGACGCATTTATCAGAACGCGAGCTGATTCTCGCGGAAAGAGAAGCGCGGCGGGTTAAATATTAAATGATCTAATAAAACGATACGTAAAACACAACAGCAGCGAGGGGAAGTTGAAATCCCTCTCGCTGCTGTTGTGTTTTTAAAGAAATGATTTGATTCACGAGACTCCTGCAGGAGAAAGCGCAAGGTAACTTGCGCTATCAGAGACAAACAAGACCCGCTTTCCTGTCCAAATGGGCAGGAAAGCGGGTCTTGTGTCTCGCCTGAGGAAAGCGAGTGAAACCAAAAATCATTTCTGGTTGGTTGATCAGTGTTCTTACTTTTTCAGAAGCAGATAGACAAAGTACGGAGCGCCAATCAGCGCAACGACGATTCCGGCAGGCACACCGTCCGGACCGGCAATGTTGCGTCCGATCGTATCCGCCAATACAAGCAGCCAGCCGCCGATCAACAGTGCAATCGGCAGGAACCACTGATGACGGGGACCGACGAGCGCCCGAGCGATGTGCGGCGCCATCAAACCGATGAAGGAAATCCCTCCGGTGACAGAAACGGCGGATGCCGCGAGTGCGACAGCCGTCAGCAACAGTTGAATCCGTTCCTTTTCAATCGATACGCCGACGCCGATCGCAACCGGTTCATTTAAGGCGAGCAGGTTAAGCTTATTTGCTTTATACAGTGTGAACGGAATCAGGACAATCAGCCACGGCAGTAAGGCATAAACAAACGTCCAATCCGTTCCCCAGATGTTACCGGCCAGCCACTTGGCGATGAAGTCGACCTTTTCACGTTTGGTCGAAGAAATCAGAATGACCATGATTCCGGACAAGGCCATCGAGAAACCGACCCCGGTCAAAATCAACCGGATCGGTTGTAAGCCGCGATTCCGGTCGTACGAGAGTGCGTAAATGGCGACAGCGGTCACTAAAGCACCTAAGAATGCCGCAACCGGTAAGCCGTAGATGAATGAGCCGACATCCACGGGGAAGTAGAGGAAGAAGATGGCGACCGCGACCCCGGCTCCCGTATTGATGCCGATGATTCCGGGGTCGGCCAGTTCGTTGCGTGTGATGCCTTGCAGGATCGATCCGGACAAGGCGAGCGCCATCCCGGCGAGCAACGTGATGACAATCCGCGGCAGACGGAGTGAAAATAAAACAAAGTCTTCTTTGAACGATCCTTGTCCGAGCAGGGTCGGCAACAGGCGATCGTAAGAGAGAGAAGCCGGACCAAGACCGATGCTGAGGATGATTGTTCCGAGCAATAACAGGCTTAACAGCAAGAAAATCAGGCGTTGACGGTTACGTAAACGGGTTTCCATCATGAGAATGCGTGACCTCCTTTACGAACAATCAATAAGAAGAACGGTAAACCGAGCATCGAGACGATTGCAATGACCGGTGTTTCGTACGGCGCAAACAGCGTCCGTCCGATTGTATCAGCAAGCAGCATAAACGTCGCCCCGAACACAGCCGTCATCGGCAGAATATACCGGTAATCGGTCCCGACAATCGCCCGGACGATATGCGGAATCATCAATCCGATGAAGGCCATGTTGCCGACTAAGGCGACGGCAGCACCGGCAAGCAGGATGACAACGATGTACAACACGGCTTTGATCCTGGTGATGTTTTGACCAAGACCAAGCGCAACTTCTTCTGACAGACTGAGAATCGTCAATTGACGTGAGAAAATCATCGCAATCAATGTACCGATGATGATGACCGGCGTGATTGCTTGTAGTTGACCCCACGTCGTCCCAACTAGACCGCCTGACGTCCACTGGGAAACGTCCTGGGCAATCTTAAAGTAAATCCCGATACCTTCCGCGATCGCATACAGGAAAGCGGAAATCGCAGATCCGGCGAGGACGATCCGGAGCGGGGAAAATCCGCCTTTTCGGGAAGCCCCGATGCCGAAGACAAGTGCCGCACCAAGAGCTGCCCCGAGGAAACAGGCAAGCATGATGCCGTAGTAGTTGATGCCGGGCAGGAGGACGATGGCTAAGGCGAGTGCCGCGTTGGCACCGGCCGTCAAACCGAGCAGACCGGGGTCAGCGAGCGGATTGCGGGTCATTGCCTGCATGATTGCTCCCGAGATGCCGAGGGCGGCACCGACGAGAATTGCTGCCAGTTCACGTGGCAGCCGGATTTCCTGAATGATTTTTGCTTTATCGTTAAGCGGACCAAACGTCAAGGCGTTCCAGACTTCGCGGATCGTCGTATCAGCAGCACCAAACGTCATCGATAGCCAAAACATGATGACGAACAGAATGAGTCCGAATGAAATTTTTAAGCCAAAAGGTAGTCGAGCGGATGACACGGATATCGCCTCCAGTTTGTATGAATCCAAAAAAGGAGGGAGCGATGAGGCTCCCTCCTTTAGTATACGTTACGCGCCAAGGAAATTTTTCTTGAAGAACTCCAGTTGACGTTCCAATGTGAGTGGATCGTTGAAGTAGAACTCTTTTGAATCAACTTCGAAGACGTGGTTGTTTTTAACGGCAGGGATGTTTTTGTACGTGTCCGTTTTCGTGAACGAGTTGTCTGCTTCCGCTGTTTTGCTGAAGATCAGATAGTCGCCTGCATATTCCGGCAGAACTTCAGGTGATAACGCGTAATAGCCGTCTTTTAACGCCATCTCCGTGACTTTTTTCGGCATTTTTAATTTCATCTCTTGGTAGAGGATTTCTGTACCGCGGCCCCAGTTGTCGCCGAAGACGTAGAGCTGTTTGTCGAAGCTTTCGATGACGGAAACCGTTTTGTCTTCACCGATTTTGGCTTTGATTTCTGTTCCGGCGTCCGCAGCACGTGTTTTGAAGTCTTTGACCCAGTCGCGTGCTTCCTGCTCTTTGTTGAGCAATTTACCGATTTCGATGTGTTGTGTCAAATAGTCGACTTTTCCGTATGTGTATGTGACGGTCGGTGCGATTTTTTTGAATTTATCGATGTTTTTCGTTGTGTTGTAGCCGATGATGAGATCCGGCTCGAGTTCGATGACTTTCTCAACGTTCTCTTCTGAAACTTCTTGGACGTTTTTCAAATCAAACTTCGGATTTGATTTAGACCATGAGTCGACACCGACGAGCGGGACATCGAGTGCCATGACGTTTCCGGCAAAACCGGCGAGGACGACGACACGTTTCGGATTCGCCGGTACTTCGACGTCTCCAGTTTCGGATTTATAGGTAATCGTTTCTTTTTTTGTATCAGCGGATGATGTCTCTTCTTTTTTCTCCGTGTTGCCACAGGCGGCAATCACAAGTGTTAACAATAAAAGAACCGGTAATAACAGTTTTTTCATGATTCAATCTCCCTTAATTAAGTTGTAGGTGACGCACATCGGTTTATTCGTGCGCGGATCACGACCGATTTCGGCATCGATATGGAATACATCTTTGAGGACGTCCTTTGAGATGACTTCCTCACACGTTCCGGCTTTGACGACTTCACCGTGTTTCATGGCGATGATGTAATCGGCGAAACGTGCCGCTTGATTCAAATCGTGTAACACCATCACGATGGTCCGACCTTCTGTCCGGTTGAGCTGTTCCAGTAACTCCAGGACTTCAAGTTGGTGAGCGAGATCGAGGTAGGTCGTCGGCTCATCAAGGAAGATGATGTCGGTTTCCTGCGCGAGTGCCATCGCAATCCAGACCCGTTGCCGCTGACCACCGGACAAAGCGTCGACAGGACGATGCTTAAACGCCATCGTGTCTGTCGCTTCGAGTGCCCAATCGATGATCTCGTAATCGTGTTTCGTCAGACGACCAAAACCTTTTTGATAAGGAAATCGACCGTATGAGACAAGCTCTGCGACCGTCAGACCACTTGCGCTTTCCGGGGTTTGCGGCAGAATAGCCATTTTCCGGGCAAGCAGTTTTGTACTTTCCTTCGCGATATCGAGACCATCGAGCAACGCACGCCCTGATTGATGGGGTATGATCCGGGTCATCGCTTTTAATAACGTCGATTTTCCGCATCCGTTTGCCCCGATGATCGTCGTGATTTGTCGATCGGGAATCTGGACCGTTAAGTCTTTGACGATGGTACGATCTCCGTAACCGATGCTGATTTCTTCCGTTGCTAGACGTACCATACACACAGACTCCTTTTCGGTTAAAATCGTATTAGTTGATAATGATTATCACTATCGTCCACCTAACCATACCAGTTTCATAAAAACGCTGTCAACATTTTTTCTTGTCTTCAAGACATGTTCACGTTATCATTGGAAATGAGAATGATAATCAGTCGTATCGAATCGAATCGTGAGGGAGTGAGCGAGATGGAACAGCAGGAATTGTTCGATGTAACGGTAATTGGTGGAGGCCCGGCCGGGTTATACTCTACTTTCTATAGTGGACTACGCGGAATGAAGACGAAATTAATCGAATATCAGGCAGAACTGGGTGGAAAGATTCACGTCTATCCGGAAAAGATGATTTGGGACGTCGGAGGTCAGCCACCTATTACCGGTGCAAAGCTGATGGAACAGCTGGTCGAACAAGGACTGACGTTTAATCCGACAGTCCATTTGAACGAAAAAATCATCTCCATCACGAAAGATGTGTTCGGCAACTTCGTACTCGAAGCAGAGTCGGGGACGATCCATTATTCGAAAACCGTCATCGTTGCCGTTGGAGGCGGGATCCTCAATCCGCAGAAGCTGAAAATCGAAGGCGCAGAACGGTATGAAGTGTCGAACTTGAACTACACTGTCAAATCGATTGAACGGTTTAAGGATAAGACCGTCATTATTTCCGGCGGGGGGAACTCGGCAATCGATTGGGCGAACGAGCTCGAACCGGTCGCAAAAAAAGTTTACGTCACATACCGGAAAGACTGCTTCACGGGGCATGAAGCGCAAGTTGAACAGCTCGTCAACAGTTCCGCTGTTTGTCTGCTCAACACGACAATTCATAAGCTGGTTGCGAGTGACGACCATCACCGGATTGCCTCGGTCGAACTGATTGACTGTACGACGAACGAGACGGTGACGCTGGAGATTGATGAAGTCATCATCAATCACGGCTATGAGCAGGATGCCGAGTTGCTTTCGAACTGCGATCTTGAGTTGCAACAGGTCGATGATTTTTACATCGCCGGGACAGCATCGAGTGAATCAAGTGTGCCTGGTCTCTATGCAGCGGGTGATATCCTGTCGCATGATGGCAAAGTTCATCTCATCTCCGGTGCATTCCAGGATGCAGCGAATGCTGTCAACCGTGCGAAGAAGTTTATTGAACCGGAGGCACCGAAAGTCGCGATGGTGTCGTCGCATAATGAAGTCTTTAAAAAACGGAATCGGGAATTGATTCAGGAAATGGTGAACCAGAATCATTAACAAACAGAGCAAAAACGTATTTCTACAGCCTTTTCGGTTGCGGAAGTACGTTTTTTGTCTGTTCTGTACTACTACAGAACGATTTGACATCTAGCTGTATTTAGGACAAAATTCACTTATGTGTTTTTAAAATGTGTGAAATTAAGGAGGCAGATTATGGCAGCAACGAAACGCAAACCACTTGGTCTTGCTTGGCAGATTTTAATCGGATTGATTCTCGGGATTACCGTCGGTGGTATCTTTTACGGGAATCCACATGTCGCGGAGTGGCTGAAGCCAATCGGTGATATCTTTATCCGGATGATGAAAATGATCGTCGTCCCAATCGTCTTTACGACAATCGTGCTCGGTGTTTCATCGGTCGGAAGTCCAAAAAGTCTGGGACGCCTTGGCGCGAAGACGCTCGGTTACTTTACAATCGTCACGATGATTGCGATCTTTACCGGATTATTCGCAGCAAACCTTGTTGAGCCGGGAGCCGGTATCAATATGGCGACGCTTGAAAAGACGGACATCTCAACGTACGTCGCGACAGAAGAAACGACGAAAGATCAAGGTCTTGTCGAAAAAATCGTCAATATCGTGCCGACGAACATCTTGGACGCGATGGTACGCGGTGATATGCTCGCCATCATCTTCTTCTCGGTCCTATTTGGACTCGGTGTCGGATTTGCGGGCGAAAAAGGCTTGCCGGTCGTCCGCTTCTTCGAAGGTGTCGCAGCGGCGATGTTCAACCTGGTTAACATCGTCATGAAGTTCGCACCGATCGGTGTCTTCGCCTTGATTGGTGTCACTGTCTCGACGTTCGGAATCGAATCACTCGGTTCATTATTTAAATTGATCGGAACGTTATATGTCACGGCGCTTCTTTTCATGGTCATCGTCTTTGGCTCGATCATGAAATGGGTCGGCATCCGGGTATCGGATTTCGTCCGTGTCTTTAAGGATGAATTACTCCTGACGTATTCGACGGCATCGTCGGAAACAGTGTTACCACGCGTCATGGAGAAACTGGAGAAGATGGGTGTGCCAAAATCGATCGTCAGCTTCGTTGTTCCGACGGGTTACTCATTTAACCTCGATGGATCAGCACTTTACCAAGCCATGGCTGCGTTGTTCATCGCGCAGATGTACAACATTGATTTATCGATCGGCACGCAGTTGACGCTTGTCTTCGTTCTGATGCTGACGTCAAAAGGAATGGCTGCTGTACCGGGAGTTTCGTTTGTTGTGTTGCTCGCAACACTCGGAACGGTCGGGATTCCACCAGAAGGTCTCGCCTTCATCGCCGGGATCGACCGGATCATGGATATGATGCGTTCTGTCGTCAACGTGACAGGGAACACGCTCGCATCACTCGTCATCGCGAAGTGGGAAGGTGTCCTTGATTCCGACCAACTCGACGAGTTCATGTCGACGGAAGGTAAGCAGGATAAAGTGAAAAGTGCATAATAGGTACGACAGCAGACCAGATGACTCGTCATCTGGTCTTTTTTTGTATTCGTAGAACGATGGTGTCGTTTTGGGCACGACCAATTTTCTCGGGCGGAACGCAAGCCACGCTCGTCTCTGACGACCGGGTCTCGCCTGTTCCTGACGGAAGCGGGGCTTCCTTTTCCCGTAGAAGTCGGGCGAAACACACGCTACCTCTGTTGAATGGGTTGAATATCAGATTGTCAAAATATATCAAATCATATCGTTTATGAATAAAGTAATGAATTTATCACGATTGTTTAAAATAAGTTGAATAATGTTTAAATAAAAATTAATATTATTAATATAGAACGGTGGATAGACAACAAAAGGAGGAAAACAAGTGGATATATTTATTTCGGTAATGATCACGATTGGATTGTTTGGAGGACAGTTTTATCTCGCAAGAAAAAGTAATTGGCTCGGAGTGATTCTGCCTGTACTTGCCTTAGTGGCAGGAGCATACATATACTTTTATACAGGAGAGCATTCCGATGACCGTGAATCGTTGATTCGGGTTGGCACGCTCATGCTGACGTCAACCTTAGTCAGTATATCAGTGGAGGGAAACAACTCGCGCAAGAAAAAACTGCAACGCGAAAAGGACCGCCTCGATATTCAAGATTTGTAAGAGAGAAGTGAGGGAAAACGATGGAACGACAGGATGTACCTGCTTGGGTACTGGCTTTAGAACAAGAACATCTCGAATTCGTCCGGAAGTTCGTCTTAAACTCCGGTTCGCTAAAAGACATGGCAACTTCTTATCAAGTATCGTATCCGACCGTCCGGACGAAGTTGAACCAATTGATTGAACGAATCGAGTCCGTGCAGCAAGAGGACGTCGAATTCATCAATATGATCAAGAATCTTGTCCTCGATGAACGGTTGAATCTTGATATCGCAAAAGTAATCATCGACTCCTACCGAAAAGATCAGGCAAAGTGAAGGAAAACAAAAATGAGATCACCGAGTAAAATCGGCGATCTCATTTTGCGTTATTTCTTGTCGTCCTTTTTTTCCTGTTCTTTTTTGATCATCTTCTTGGCTGCCATCCGGAAGCGGAAGATGAGGTAGAGACGGTAAAAGTCGACCGCTGCGAACAGCGTCAAGAGGATTGTCCAGAAGTTGAAGACCGTTCCGGCCTCAATCGAATTACTGTACGCGAGGTACATGAAAAGAATACCGAAGATGGCATAGAAAAATGCCATGAAGTTTGAACCTTGTCGCATGAAAACACTACCTTTCGTTAATTAAGTCGTTGCGTATAGGGCAAGTACGACGATGCCGTTGTTAAAGACATGGATCGCGATCGGAGCGATGATGCGGCGTGTCTTGACGAAGACGAGTGAGAAGACGAAACTCATCGCGACGTAAATCAAGAATTTATTATCTCCGTGAATCAAACCGAAGATGACACCGCTGAGAACGAAGCTGAAGATGAAGTTCAGTTTCGTCGACAAGTTTCCAAACATGATGTGCCGGAACAGAAACTCTTCCATGATCGGACCTAGCAGGACGACCATGACTTGAAGAATCGGAATGACCTGAATCGCCTTCATGATGTCATCCGTATTTTGTGATTTCGCGATGTTTTCAATCCCACCGGACATCCAGGCATCAATCAAGTTGACACTGATTAAAGAGACATACAGTAAGACAATCCCGATTCCGATCCACTTTAACGTATCCATCGTATCGGTTTGGTTGCCCTCTGCTTTCCACTTCTGCCAGTCAGGACGTAGACAATAGAAGGAAACGATGACGGCTACGGTAAAACCAATCGCGAGCCACCAGCCGAGAACACTCGGAATTTGGCTTTTTGACAGGAAACTCGGAAAGGTCGCCGGGACAAGTTGCACGATTAAATAAATCACGATCGGAATGACGTGACGGATTTGCCACTTCTCAGCCATATTAAACGGCAGATTGACGGAATTTTTCATCGGGCGGAACACAACTCCTTTGTAATGAAGGTACTGTCCCGATTGTAACAAACAAACCGACCGGGCGCACGAATGGTGATGGTTCAAAGATGGCAATTTCGGGAAAACGGATAAGGGTTCGGGCTTGAATTCCAACCGGAAACCGTTTAAGATAAAAATATGTTAGCACTCCAATTAAGTGAGTGCTAAAAAACAGTCATGTTCAAGGAGGATGTTTCGCATGTTAAAACCACTTGGTGATCGCATTGTGATCGAAGTCGTTAAAAAAGAAGAAACAACACTCGGAGGAATCGTTCTTCCTGGGTCAGCGAAAGAAAAGCCGCAAGAGGGTAAAGTCGTCGCTGTCGGTACAGGCCGTGTGACGGAGCAGGGTGTCCGTGTACCACTTGAAGTGAATGTCGGGGACCACGTCATCTATGCGCAATACGCAGGGTCAGAAGTGAAAGTCGATGGCAACGAATACTTAATCTTACGCGAAAGCGATATTTTAGCAGTAGCAAACTAATCAAAGGGGGATTTCAGTCATGGCAAAAGATATCTTATTCAGTGAAGAAGCACGCCGAGCGATGCTTCGCGGAGTAGACGCATTAGCGGATGCGGTTAAAGTCACGATCGGACCAAAAGGACGGAACGTCGTTCTCGAACGTAAATTCGGTTCACCACTCATCACGAATGACGGTGTGACGATTGCAAAAGAAATCGAACTCGAAGATCACTTCGAAAACATGGGCGCGAAGCTTGTCGCAGAAGTCGCGTCGAAAACAAACGAAATCGCAGGGGATGGTACGACAACAGCGACAGTCCTCGCACAAGCGATGATTCGTGAAGGACTCAAGAACGTCACTGCAGGTGCGAACCCGATGGTCATCCGTAAAGGGATCGAAAAAGCAGTCCGTCGTGCCGTCGAAGAACTGCACGCGATCGCAAAACCAATCGAAGGCAAGGAAGCGATCGCCCAAGTTGCGGCGATTTCAGCTGCTGACGAAGAAGTCGGTCAATTGATTGCGGAAGCGATGGAACGTGTCGGTCAGGACGGTGTCATCACAATCGAAGAATCACGCGGCTTCACGACGGAACTCGACGTCGTCGAAGGAATGCAATTCGATCGTGGATATGCATCACCGTACATGATCACGGATTCCGATAAGATGGAAGCGGTCCTTGAGAACCCGTACATCCTGATCACGGACAAAAAGATTTCGAACATCCAGGAAATCCTGCCGGTGCTTGAGCAGGTCGTCCAACAAAACAAACCACTCTTGATCATCGCGGAAGATGTCGAAGGCGAAGCACTCGCGACACTCGTCGTCAACAAACTCCGTGGAACGTTCAACGCTGTTGCCGTTAAAGCACCAGGTTTCGGAGACCGTCGTAAAGCGATGCTCGAAGACATTTCGATCGTTACTGGCGCAGAACTGATCACAGAAGAGCTTGGTCTTGATCTGAAAGAAACACAAATCACGCAACTCGGCCGTGCATCGAAAGTCGTCGTCTCAAAAGACAACACGACAATCGTCGAAGGTAACGGACAAAGTGATTCAATCACAGCGCGTGTCGGAGCGATCCGTTCGCAAATCGAAGAAACGACAAGCGACTTCGATCGTGAAAAACTCCAAGAGCGTCTTGCGAAACTCGCAGGCGGCGTAGCCGTCGTCAAAGTCGGAGCAGCAACAGAAACGGAATTGAAAGAACGGAAGCTCCGAATTGAAGATGCACTCAACGCGACACGCGCAGCGGTCGAAGAAGGAATCGTTGCCGGTGGGGGAACGGCCTTCATCCACGTCACGAAAGCCGTCGAATCGATTCTTGCCGTTACAACAGGCGACGAAGCAACAGGTGTCAACATCGTTCTTCGTGCGCTCGAAGCACCGCTCCGCCAAATCGCGGAAAATGCCGGTCAAGAAGGTTCAGTCATCGTCGAGCGTCTCAAGCATGAAGCACAAGGCATGGGTTACAACGCCGCGACAGACGAGTATGTCGACATGATCGAAACAGGAATCGTCGATCCGGCGAAAGTAACGCGTTCAGCACTTCAAAACGCAGCGTCTGTTTCAGCGATGTTCCTAACGACAGAAGCCGTCATCGCCGATAAACCGGAACCAGCTGGTACACCTGCAATGCCTGATATGGGCGGCATGGGTGGAATGGGCGGAATGATGTAATCTAATCATACAACCTATTAATCAATGGGATTTGTAGTGGAATCGGATTATAAAGTGCTAATTTAATGTAAAACCGGGGAGATCCTTTGTAAGTTCTTTGAACTTATAGAGGGTCTTTTTTTACTACGCCAGTACACAGAATTTCTTTTAAAGTTTGTTTTAAAAGATCATGGCTTCTATTGATTAGTGTAAGGCTGTTTCGAATGCTTTAAAAAGAGTAGCAGGTGTCTTTGAAAAAATGTAATGTGAAATTAAGGAAACTATATAATAGATACATAAAACGCTTGTAAGGGGTGAGAAAGAATGAAGAATAAAATCCATATCATAGGGGCTTCAGGATCAGGAACATCTACACTGGGCAAAGCTTTAGCAGAAGTCCTTCCCCATAAATCTTTGGATACGGATGATTACTATTGGATATCCAAGTTTACTAAACAGCGACCTGTACCTGAAAGAATAGAAATGTTGAAGAAGGATTTGTCACATTCTGAACAATGGATTTTATCGGGAGCAACTGTAGGTTGTGGTAACTGCTTTGCTACTTATTTTGACCTCGTTATTTTTTTATGGATACCACCGGAGGTCAGACTCGAAAGACTGCAGAAACGGGAAATAGAACGGTACGGGGAAGAGGTACTACCGGGTGGTGAAAATTATGAACAATCGCAAACGTTTCTTAAATGGGCTGCTCTTTATGACAATGCGGGTCTGGAAGTTCGAAGTAAAGCCTTGCACGAGCAATGGATGGATGAATTATCGTGCCCGATATTAAGGATTGAAGGCGACTATTCAGTCGAAAAATGTCTGGCGATGGTTAAAGAATACTTAAGTACAGATTCTTAAAATTGATTTTGCAGTTCGAAAAAATGTTGATCTTCTAATATGAAGAGTTATCTTGGAAATTACATAACAAGGGGTGAGAGCAATGCACCAATTTGAGAGAATCATAATTGAGCCGCTAAAAGAACAGTTTATAACTATCGTCAATGCAGCTAACGAACCCTTTCCAATTGTCGGAAAAGTTCTCCCGAGTCTTTCAAACGGCGTCTGGTCTTACGAAGAAGAGTTATATGAGACTCCAACAGAAATTCGCTTCCCAGATGACAAATTAGACTGGGCTCCTTATATCGACAGCAATCAAAAAATCGTCTTGTTGGCCTTCCATGAAGACGTGTGCATCGGTCAAATCCGCCTCGTCAAAGACTGGAACCGTTTTGCCTATATTGAAAATATCGCTGTCAAAAAGAATTATCGAAAAAGCGGTGTCGGTCACTTGCTGCTTGAAGTAGCTGAAACCTGGGCAAAGGAACAGTCGTTGATCGGCTTATCGCTTGAAGCGCAAAATGATAACTTGATTGCCTGCCGTTTTTACGTCAAAGAAGGATTTGTCCTAGGCGGAGTCGATACGCTGAAACAGTCATCTAATTCAAACATTGATCTGACGCTGTACTGGTATAAACTGTTTGAGAAGACTAAAGGAACTGCCGATGAACAAAGATGAATTAATCACATTAGCGGAACAGATGTCGATCGACGAGTATGTGTACGATGAAGAACGGGGTTATTCCACGAGTGAAGGGTCGCCGTCTGACTTAGCGTATGAAACAGCACGGCGTTTTCAGGATATTCAAATGCTTCCTGTGTTAATGGACCTGCTTGAACAGACTAAGAGACTAGAAATGAAACGGTATTTCTACTTTATGCTGGGGACGATTGGGATGAACACAGGCGACGTCCGTGTTGCTGATTTACTGTTAGAACGACTGGCGCAAGAGACGAAGCCGACACTGATCGTCAAAGTCCTTGATGAACTGACGAAACAGGAACGGGTGGATGATGCGACAGATATCATCAAGTACGTCGAGGATTCCCGTTCGGCTATTCGAAATTCGGCGATTGATGCACTCGGCTCCTGTCGGGGGGCTTTAGCAGAAGATGCGTTAATTCGATTTATTACGACCTCCACCGATTCGTTTGAGATCATGAGTGCGAATTTTGTGTTGGCAACGATCGGCACGGAGCGGATGATTCCGCATCTGTTACCGCTCCTCGATCATCCGAAAGGCGATATTCGGCACTCGGCACTCAATGCGCTCAGTGAACTCGGAGACGACTCGTTCCTGCCGCTGTTTGTGAAAGGCTTGGAGGATCGGTCGGTCGACGTCAAAGCGTATGCGTTGCTCGGAATTGCAAAACATGGGGATGCATCTGCTATTCAGCCGATCATTAAACGAGTGAAAACGATGCTCAAGCGAAAGCGACAGATTCAAAGTAACGAGATCCTGACCGCATTCCGTTTTTTGAATCGTTACCGACAATCGGACAAGACGATCCCGGAATTGTTTGACTGGATCATCATGAAAAGATGGGATGTCCTGTTTGACGAGGAACAGCAGTGGTTGACTGAATATCGGACATCTCACTAAATGATTTATTCAAGACGGATGAACTAAAGCACATAAAAGGAGGAGCCGGATGTTGAGTCCGGCTCCTCTTTTTATGCTGCAACGATCATTTGATTCGGATGATTGATTCAGTCTTGCTCCAATCCATTCTTTTCGATGATCGCATCCGACAGACGCAAATCTTTTCGTACTTGTTTCGTTTGCGACTTGCACATCTTACGGTCGACCTGTTTTTTCGTCGAGACGTCATAACAGATCCCGTTGCCGGCTTTTTCCGTCAGGTTCGCTTCGTAATAGTAGTCCTTGTAGCGGAACGACCCGTCGCGGAAGGCGGTCAGATTCGGTTCGTCATCGAGTAAGGAGTTGCCCATCATATACGGTGACTCAAGATTGAGTAAATCAACAATCGTTGGAGCGATATCGATTTGTCCGCCGTTCTCTCGGATGATTTCACCTGTATCCTGATTCGGTTTCTTGATGAACAGCGGTACGCGACGGTCGAGTTCAAAAGCATCGACGGCATTGTCGATTCCGAGTTCCCGTTGCATCTCACTGTCTTTGTTCGTCAGACCGCTGTCATGATCGCCGTAAAAGATGACAAGTGTGTCGTCCCACATGTCTTTTTTCTTCAATTCCTTGACCATCTGTCCGACGGCTCCGTCGACGTAGTGGATGGTCTGGTAATAGCCTCTTAACATCGGATCGTCATAACCGGACAAGTCGAGTTGCCGTTCGTCTTTTGGTATCTCGTATGGCGTATGACTTGTCAAGGCGACAAGGAAGGAGAAGTACGGTTCTTTCAGCATTTCCATATGTTTAATCGATTTTGTGAAAAACTGTTTGTCGTTCAAGGCCATGCCGATTTTCTTTTGTTTCGGATAATCATCTTGGCTGAAAAAATGTTTGAAGCCGATATTTTGATAGACCTGATCGCGGTTCCAAAAGCCTTTTTCATACGCATGCATGGCAGCTGTGTCGTACCCGTTCGTACGCAACAGATCTGGCAGCGCGTCAAACTCGTTGTCCGGGAACCGGGTATAGACAGAACCGGATTTTAACGGATAAAGCGAAGTGTTCGTAATGAATTCGGCGTCCGAAGTCCGCCCTTCGTGCGTCTGGTGGTAAAACGACGAGAAGTACAATGATTCCTCTTTCAGTTTGTTTAAATTCGGAGTTAAGGTCTGACCGTTCACTTGTTGGTCGATGACCGATGCCTGAAACGATTCGAGCTGCACTAAAATGATGTTTGGTTTTTTCGTGGCACCACTCGTGTCGGAAGTTTTCGTTTCGTCGATCTGTTGTTGTTCCGACGTGGTCAACGCTTTGTCCGGCGCAATGGCGCCTTGGATACCGCGCAACAAATCAATGCCGTGATATCCCCAAAATCCGAGCTGGTAATAGTCGCGCATGTCGGACACGGACCGGCTGAGCCGTTGGTCTTCTTTGACGACGCTGTATGTGACCGGAGCCGCAAACAGAACCATACCGGCAAGGAAAGAGAGTCCGGCCGTTTTTCGGCGTGTCTTTTTCGCAACGGCAAATGTCCGCTTTCGCATGAAGAACAAAAAGCCGATGAAAATCAGACTGTCCGCAAACAACAGGAAGTCCGATGGCAGAATCAAGGCAGCAAAACCGCTGCTGACATCTCCCATCTGCATCATCTGTGACATGAGCGAAACGGACAGGAAGTCGTCAAAGTAACGGTAATACCACATATCGGAAATCAGTAAAAAACTGTGGGCGATGAGAAGGCCGAGCCAAATCCAGCGGCGTTTTTGCCAGTCGATTAATAGGGTCCAACTCGACAGCACCAGCATACCGCCGAGATTCATGAAAAAGAGATCGAGCGGAAAAGCCGTATCGGTATAAAAACTAAACAGCACGAATTTTAACGTGCCCAACAATAAATAAAACGCGTAACCGAGTACAATCATGATTTGCTCCTAACGTTCGTCATAGTCTTGAAATAGTCTATACCCTGAAGCGAATGAGAACGAACGTTTGAGTCGGTCGTTATGTGCTGTGCATTTGAAAAAGCCGGGATTCAAGCAGTGAAGGAGAAAAGAAACATCGAAATAATAGGAATGTTATAGATTTTATAAGTAATTTACATTAGGATGAATTGGTGCGTATTTAATGTTTGAGGGAATTTTTTCAATTTCAGTCGTCCCGTCATGAATCAAAAAGTATAGGAGCTAATGTAAAATGAATCAACTGAATCAAAAAGAAGTGCCGCAACAAAAACTCATTAACACCAAAAGCCAGTTCCGGCCTGAAATCGAAGGGTTGCGTGTCGTTGCTGCCTTACTGGTCGCAGTCTATCATATCTGGTTCAACCGCGTATCGGGCGGTGTCGATGTGTTCTTCGTCATCTCCGGATTCCTGATCACGACGTCGATTATCTCGACGATTAACCGGACCGGTGAATTCCGCTTTTTGCCGTACGTCACGAAACTGATTAAACGGTTACTGCCGTCGGTCCTGTTCATTTTAGCCGTCGTCCTCGTTCTCAGTTCATTTTTACTGCCGCAATCGATTTTAGAGAAAACGATTCGTGAAGTCGTCGCCTCGATGTTCTTCTATCAAAACTGGCAACTCGCCATCTCGAGTACGGATTATCTGGATGCGAGTCAGATGAAATCGCCGGTCGAACATTTCTGGGCACTGTCGATTCAAGGTCAGTTCTATATGATTTGGTTTATTCTGTTCTCATTCATCTTATGGATGGTCAAAAAGTATACGATTAAAAACGTCAAACCGATGATCAATACGATTTTAGGGGTGTTGTTCGTCACATCGTTAAGCTATTCGATTTATTTAACGGAAGTCAACCAGCCGTGGGCGTATTTCATCACGATGACGCGCGTTTGGGAATTTGCGTTGGGCAGCCTGCTTTGCATCAACCTGTCGTCGATCCATGTTCCGAAATGGATGGCGACTTTGATGGGCTGGCTCGGATTAATAGGTCTTGTCCTGACCGGGATTCTCTTTAACGTCTCGCAAATGTTCCCGGGCTACATCGCCTTGTGGCCGATGACATGTGCGTTGTTCATCGTCCTGTCCGGAACACGCGACACGACGTTCGGCATCAAACGTTTCCTCGGATCAAAGCCGATGGTCAAACTCGGAGGCATTGCGTTCGGGATTTACCTTTGGCACTGGGTCCTGCTGGAGTTTTACCGGTACAACGTCCAGCAGACACCGGGCTTCCTGATGGGAACTGCCATCATCCTGTCGGCGATTCTTCTGTCGTACCTGATGACGGAATTTATTGAGAAACCGATCCGCAGTGCAACAGTCGACCGGTCCGCTTTCAAGAAGCTCGGCATCATGATGAGCATCAACGTGTTGTTGATCGGTTCACTGATCGGACTCAAGTATTTCGAAGAGCAGGAATTAAAGAAGGGTGTCAGCGCAAACGATTATCCGGGAGCGATCGCGGTCAAGAATCCGGATCAAACGCCGGAGCGCGATCCGTTTCCGTCCTATGCCAACGTCTTTGATGACCTGCCGCTCGTCCACACCGACGGCAGTAATCAGGGACTGAGCAAAAGTGATGTCAAAGTCGGCGAATACGGCGAAACGAAAAACTATATCGCAACGATTGCCCTCGTCGGCAGTTCGCACTCGGAGCAATGGTTCGGAGCGATTCATGAAGCCGCAAAAGGTGAGAAGTACCGGGTCTTGAACATCACCCGTTCCGGGACACGCTTCTCGACCGGCTACGACGATAACGTCCTAAAAGGCATCTGGAATCAAAACGTCCTCGACTATTTGAAGGATGCCGATGTCGATCTGATCATCTCGCACGTCACGGCGGCGGATGCGACGAAAGATAAGATTCACCAACAGATGGTCGATCAAATGCAATACGTCAAAGACGAGTACGGCATCGACGGTCTGGCACTGCGGGATAATCCGCGTTACAGCTTCAACGTCCTCGAGTCACTCGAGACGACGAGCATCGAAGAGACGACGAAGAAGATGAATGCCGAAGTCAACCAACGTGATGGAGCGTATTGGAAAAACTTCGAAAAAACGAACAAATCGCTCTACAAACTCGACTTGACGGATTACTTCCGCGTCAACGGTGAATTCCGTCCGGTCATCGGGAATGTCGTCATCTATCGTGATATCAGTCATATGACGAATTCATATGCTGAAAGTTTCGGACCGGTCTTCAAACAGAAACTGAATGAAGTCGTGACGGATATCCTGAAGAAAAAAGAAGAAAAGTAAGAACTGAAACACTTCCGCTTATGGGTGGAGGTGTTTTTTGTAGAGAAAACAGGTCTTTGGAATAATTTGGGGAATACAACAGGGAACGTACAAAGGGGGAACTACACATGACAGAAACAGAACTCGCACAACGTTTTCAAACGTTTGCGGAACGGGAGTGCCGCGACTCCAGTCCGTTATACGAATACTTATCACTCGAGATTGCGAAAAACCCGGAAATTCTCGCATTATGCCAACACGCACGTGACGGTCAGCCGGTTCCGAACCTGTTATTTGGTGCCGTCCATTATCTGTTGTTAAAAGGCGTCGGTCATCCGCTCGCCGCGTATTATCCAAGCGTGACTGAACGGCCAAAACCGTTTACAGATGCCTTTGCCGATTTTCAGTCATTTTGCGCGACATATGAAGTCGAGTTGATTCCGCTCCTGGCACATCGTCTTGTCCAAACAAATGAAGTTCGGCGCTGTACGTATCTCTATCCGGTCTTCAGTCAGATTCATCAACAGACACAGAGACCGCTCGCTCTACTTGAGATCGGTACAAGTGCCGGCTTACAGCTGCTGTTTGATCAATACAGCTACGCGTACGGAAACGGAGAAGTCGTCGGGAACCCGGCATCGCGTCTGCACTTGACGTCGGTCATCGAAGGAACGGAAACGCCGGCCGTGGCACAAACGCCGCCGCCGGTCGCAAGCCGGATCGGACTTGATCTGAACATCGTCGACTTACATGATGCCGATGAACAGTTGTGGCTGAAAGCACTGATTTGGACGGAGCACCGGGAACGGCTCGAGATGTTCGAGGCGGCAGCGCGTTACGTAGAAGAGTACGCGCTGGAACTCGTCGAAGGGGACGGAGTGAAGTTGTTGCCGCTCTATGCAGCACAGACACCGGACGATAGTATCCTCTGTATTTTCCATACGCATGTTGCGAACCAGATGCCGCTCGCGGTCAAAAAAGAATTGCTGCAGGTCGTCAGGGAAATCGGGCGGACGCGTAATCTCTATCACGTCTACAACAATGTCCAGGACCGTTACCTGCATCTCGATGCCTACATCGACGGTGTGTTGACGGAACAGACGATTGCCGAGACGGACGGACACGGTCGCTGGTTCAAATGGCTCGTGACACAAGAAGTATAAAATTATCTTGGATTCAAAGGAAAGGCGTTACTTTATCCAAAAAACGGGAAAAGACGACATGTACATCCATCGTCCGTCACTGTTTTCGAAAAAAGGAGCGAAGTCATGTCTAATGTGAAACTGGCTGTCATCTATTACAGTTCGACCGGAACCAATCATCAACTCGCCATGTGGGCGAAAGAATCAGGAGAAGCCGCCGGTGCTGAAGTCCGTCTTGCGAAAATCAAGGAGACGGCACCGGCAGAAGCAATTGCCTCGAATCCACTTTGGCAAAAACATACCGATGCTACGCGTGACATCGAGGAAGCGACACCCGACTTGCTTGACTGGGCAGATGCGATCATCTTCAGCGTCCCGACCCGTTACGGACACGTTCCTGGACAATTCCAGCAATTCCTCGATACGACAGGCGGACTTTGGGGACAAGGGAAACTCGTCAATAAAGTCGTCAGTGCCATGTCGTCTGCGCAAAATCCGCACGGTGGTCAGGAAGCGACAGTTCTTGCTGTTTATACATCGATGTTCCATTGGGGTGCGATCGTCGCAGCACCAGGGTATTCGGATCCGGTCCTGTTCGCAGCAGGCGGAAACCCGTACGGAACAACGGTCACTGTCGACCAGGACGGAAACATGGTCGAATCGGTTGAACCGGCTGTTCGTCACCAGGCGAAACGGACGGTCGATATCGCAAGCCGTATTAAAGGATAAGCAAAAACCGCGCCGTTCCGGAAGGGAACTGGCGCGGTTTGTTGTTATAACGGTGGTGTCGGATTAAGCGGTAAGTCGACCGTGAACGTCGAACCTTGTCCTTCGATTGATTCGACATGAATTTCGCCATCATGGGCACGGGCGATCTCGCGACAAATCGATAACCCGAGTCCTGTTCCACCGATTTTTCGGGTATCCGAATTATCGACACGATAAAACTTTTGGAACAGTTCGCTCATCGCGGAAGCGGGAATTCCGATTCCGTGATCGGTAATCGCGATGGTTACCCGATTAGTGTGTTCCGTTAAACGAACTTCAATTGAGCCGCCTGCTGGAGAATACTTAATCGCATTGTTAATCAAGTTTCCAAACAGCTGACGAATCTTTTTCGTATCGGCCTCAATCAAGAGCGACGAAACGTCAGTCAAGATGCGAATAGTATGTGTAGAAGATGAAAGACTATGAAGTTGCTTCAAATCCTTCAGCATCGCGAGTAGATCAAACGGTTCGAATGTGTACTGCTGACGGTTGGCTTCCATCCGTTGCAGGTCGAGGAAGTCGTTGATTAACAATGACAGTCGTTCGGTTTCCGAATGGACCGCTTTCAGATATTTTTTTTGACGATGTGGAGGGAGATCCCGTTGAATCATCAACTCGGTGAATCCATAAATCGAAGAGAGCGGTGTCCGTAATTCATGGGAAATTGTTGAAACGAGTTCGTTTTTAATTCGGTCAATTTCGACTTCATTCGTCACATCACGTAAAACGAGAAGAATCCCGCGGAATTTTCCGCCGTAATGGATTTCTTCCGAGTATGTCTTGATGAAACGTTTTTCACGATCGATCGAAAAGGTAATACCTTCTCCGGTTTCACGATTAATGAATGTTTGGTGCAGATATCGTTCGAATTCAGAGAGCTGATCCACTCGATTTTTCAGATAGGTGATCGAGTCATCGATTTCAATCAACCATTCTGCTTTCGAGTCGACGGCAGATGGATGATCGAATAAATCGAGTAACGGACGATTGATTAATTGAATCGGTCCGTCGGGTTCGATGTAGACAATCGATTCGCGGATCGAGTTCAACAAGCGGGCTGTTTTTTCCCGTTCCCGTCCAATCTCATCAAACGTCCGCATCCGGAGTAACGATAAGGCCAGCTGACGTGCAAAGGCAGCAAGCTCCTCTTGTTCCTGCGGGTCAAATGGATGATGGAGACGCATCAGGTAGATATAGGCGATGATCTCATCAGTGCTGGCATCAAGAACCGGTGTGACGGCAATCGCGCGTTGGGCAAACTGAGCGATGTGCGGGACTTTATCCTTTCGTGCTCGGCGGATGACAGGTTCGATTGTCGCAATTAAATCGTCTTGTTCTTGTTCCGTCAGACCGTAGGAAATGATATTCGTTACCGTTGTTCCTTCCTTAAAAATCAAGGAACCGTTCGTTGAATCGGTAATCTCGACCATCTTTTCGATGACGGCCGGATAAGCGGTGACTGTATCACGGGAAGCAAGAGTTTCCGTCAGCTGATTCCGGATTTTCAAGTGTGCTTCGTTCCGTAAAGTGATTCGCAACGCTTGTTCTAAATTATCATTGGATGACATCAACCGGTGTTTATTGTCGGTCAGGGCCGTCGCCATTTGATGAAAAGATTTGCTGAGCTCACCGATTTCATCGGTCCGATTCATGGGAATCAGCGGTGCGGTATGTTGCCCTTGGGCAAGCAGTTTACTTTCTTTACTGAGGAGCTGGATTTGACGTGTCGTCCGTGCGATGAACGGTCGAATGATCAACAGAATGACAAGGAACAGGACCAACAGATTGATGAGCCAAATCCATTCCGCGTATTTCGTTTGTTTGATCAGTTTCTCTTTCGCCATTTCTTCTTTCGCCTGGAGACTCGTCCGGTAACTGGTGAAGACACTCTCCATCGTATTAACGCTTTTGCGCATCGTTTCACTGTTCGATGCATTCATCTTGAATTTCCGGTTCGGATCCCGCTTGACCTGCGGCATCATCGATTTTAAACTCGGCATCTGTAAAAACGTTTCGTCCACGGTACCGTCCTGTTTGGCTTTGACATATTTAATCAAGCTCGGCATGACGAATGTCGTGTAGGACGTGTACAGGGAACGGACATCAGACGCATAAATCTGATCCGCTTGATATTTTCCGTTTTTCTCGAACCATTCGGTTTGCTGTTCAAGAGATGATTTTTTTTCATTAATGGTTTCAAGAACGGCGTCATCACCGAAAACGATATATCCGCGCATTTCATATTGTAAGGACTGCCAATCGTCCCATAAGGACGTCGCCCGTTCCTGCCGTTCACTGATCGCATCGAGACTTGTCTTGGCGCTCATCACCTGATGATTCGTATAAAAGTAAGCGGCAATCGAAGAGACTGATAACGTAATCAGTATAAGGTAAAAAGCGGACATGATTTGCCGGCTGATTTTTTGATTGAACCATTTTTTCATATGATTGTGGATGCCCCTTTGCTTCAGCGTTCCGTATTGAACATAGATGTAATTACTATACTTATTTCTTACCGTAATCGTACATTTTTTAGACTCAGAAATACAGTGTTATTAGAAAATTATCTTAAATACAAGAAATTCATACCAGAAAGTGCTAAATCAAGGGTAAGGATTAAGAAGTTGAAGGGCAGATGTCCTTTGGCAGGAAGAATGCAGAAGTATTAACATTTTGAAATGAAAGGGGAGAAGAAGGATGAATTATCGATTTTTAGCGGTGCTGTTCGCAGCGGATGCTGCCATCCTCATTATCGGAGGAATGTTGCTGCGCGATACATTTCAGTACGCACCGGTCATCGGCTGGGCGGGAGGACTCCTGTCATTGTTTGCGGCCATCGTCTTTTCAATGAAACGTCAAAAAAGCAGATAATCGAAAAACAGGATGTTCTTTCTCTTTTCGAGAAGAACGTCCTGTTTTTTTAGATTAATGCTGTTCGACGACAATCTTACCAATCGTCTTGCCACTTTCGACGAGACGGTGGGCTTCTTTTAAATTCTCTGCATTCAGTCCGATCAACGTCTGAGTGACAGTCGTCTCAAGTGTTTCTTCCTCGAGCCAAGTCGCGATGCGGGTCAGAATTTCATGTTGGCGAATCATGTCCGGTGTCCCGAACAGGGAGCGGGTGAACATGAACTCCCAGGCGAAAGTGGCACTCTTTTGTTGCAAAGCGCTGAGATTGAGTGCCTGCTCCGTCTCGACGATACTGCAGATGGTCCCTTGCGGTGTGATGACATCGACCATCGCATCAAAATGCTGATCGGTCGCATTCAGACAAAAAATGTAGTCGACGTACGAATAACCGAGTTGTTCGAGTTGTTCCCGGAAATCTTTGTGGTGGTTAATCGTATGATGGGCGCCGTGTGCTTTCGCCCAGTCAATCGTTTCCGGACGGGAAGCGGTCCCGATGACGGTCAGGCCGGCATGGTTCGCAAGTTGTGTCGCGATCGATCCGACACCGCCTGCTGCACCGATGATTAGAATCGTCTTCTCGAGATTTGATTTGGCATCAAACGTGATATGCATCCGGTCAGTTAAAGCTTCGTAAGCCGTCAAGGCAGTGAGGGGAAGCCCCGCCGCCTCGCTGAACGTCAAACGTTCCGGCTTCTTCGCAACAATCCGTTCGTCGACGAGCTGGAATTCACTGTTGGAACCGGGACGATTGATGGCACCGGCGTAGTAGACTTCATCCCCGACGGAAAAGAGGGAGGCGTGATCACCGACTTCAACGACGACGCCGGCTGCATCATAGCCGATGATTTTCGGTTCCTGTTCGTCCGCGCCCTTAGCCCGGACTTTCGTATCGACCGGATTGACGGAAATGGCTTTAATTTCGACTAGCAGATCGTGTCCTTTTGCGACGGGACGTTCGATTTCAAGATCAATCAGACTGTCGGCTTCCGTAATCGGTAAATGTTTGTGGAATCCAATGGCTTTCATCTGTTGCATGACAAAACATCCTTTCAGAGATAAGTATCTTTTGAACTTTTCCACGCGTCATGAAAAACGAAACCCGTCCAAAATTAGAAAACCTGTTTCCTTCCTGTAAGGTCCATGCGTTGAATTGGAAATTTGTAGTAGAATGCAGAGTGTAGATCTTATTAAAAGGAGTCGAATTGTATGCATGATGTCATTTCTTTTCCGGCTGCCCCGACACAATCGATCATTGAACAGTATTTAGTCCATGCGCATCCCTATCCCCGTTCGTATCAACCGGCGAAATTGATTGCGCTTCGACGGGAACGAGGGGTCATGAACCGGTTGTACCGGACAGAACGGGAACTGGTTCTCCGTCCGAGCGAATCGGTTGCTCCGCAAGTCCAGCGCCTGTCGCTTGAGCAACAACAGCGTTTGATTGGTTATATGGAAGCCCGAAAAAATAGTTTCGGGTTTGACGAGGCCGAGACATACAAATTTTATCTGCTCGAAATCGCTTATGAATTACGGCATCTTCCGCGGACAAGTCAACCGCTTCGGGCACATACGTATTATCAGCTGGAGGAATTGCTGTCCGGTAAACCGTTTGTTCTCCATGCGACGGCTCGCCGACAAGGATAAGTCTTTACTCCAAAGAAAGCTGCCTCGACGTGATGTCGAAGCAGCTTTTTGATTTAGAGGGCCGTTGTCGGTGTCGGCTTGGCACCCGTCTTTGCATAGGCCGCATCAATGTCAGCTCGGATTTGTTTGACCGGAGTATCTTGTTGGTAAGCGACGATTGATTGGGCGGCGATATCGAGACACGTTCCGCACGTAATGCCGTGTGTCGTCCAAGTCGTTTTTCCATCTGCTGTTTGATCAGCGATGAAGCAATCATAGTTACTCGTGTGTCCGGCCGATTCCCCGCACCCGCAATAACACGGCATCTTTTCCAACAGATCCTGATGTTTGGCGACAGACAGGTAAATCGTCTGAATCGAAGAATCCGTTTCTTTTAAGAACGCCGGTGCAATCGCCGGCGACGTCGTCTGTTCCAGCTGATCGGCACTTGTGTGCGTCGCATGGGCCTCGTGGTCAGTATGCGGCGCACTCTTTTGTTCCGTCTGTCCGCACGCACCGAGGGCAAGCGTCGCCGACAGTGTCATGATCATCCATCCGGTTTTTCCAGGCATCTTCATTCCTCCATCACTCGTTGATTCTTTCCTTAGTATACGGTGGAAGGTTCAACGGCAGGTAAGGAGGTAATGGCGATTCGATGACAGTTCTTATCGCGTTAACTGTTGTTCGATTGTCTCGAAGTTCGTTTCCATCATCGTCAAGTATGTTGAGGCGTCTGTTCCTTTTGCCCCGAGGGAATCGGTGTAGAGGGTTCCGCCGATCGGAATGCCGGTTTCACGGGAGACCGTCTCCATGCTGCGCCGGTCGACACTCGTTTCGACGAACAGCACCGGAATGTCCTGTTGTTTGATTAAATCAACAATCCGCCGGACTTGGTCGGGTGTCCCTTGGTTATCGGAATTGATTTCCCAAATATAATCCGCTTTAAAATCATAGGCAGAGCTGAAATATTTAAAGGCACCTTCACTCGTAATCAGATGACGTTCGGCATCCGGTATCGCAGTAAAGCGTTCTTTTGCTTTCATGTCGAGTGTTTGCAGTTCTTTAACATAAGCCGACGCATTTTTCTCATAATCCGCTTTGTTCGCCGGGTCTTCTTTAATCAATGCGTCTTTGACATTTTCAACGTATTGGATGCCATTGCTGAGATCGAGCCAGGCATGCGGGTCGGTTTCCTGTTCCTTTCCGGCTGCCGTCAAATACTTTGGTTCGACCCCTTTACTTAAAGCATAGACCGGAGCATCCTTCTCGTCCTTATTCGTACTCGAGCGGAGTTTATTGAACCAGGATCCGCCGGCTTCGAGATTCAGACCGTTGTAAAAGACGACATCGGCATCCGCCATCTTCCGGACATCGGTTGGCAACGGCTCGTATTCGTGCGGATTTTTGCCGATCTTGACCATGCTGTGGACGTCGACGTGTTCACCGCCGACGACCCGGGTCATGTCTTCTAAAATCGAATAGGTCGTAACGACTTGTATTTTGCCGTCGTCGGCAGAATCGGTAGAACAGCCGGCCAGCAAAACGGCGAGACCGGCTAAGGGGATGAATCGTTTGAAGGTCATGGCGTGAGCTCCTTTTTCGGTAATTTCCATTTCCGGAGCAATCCGTGGCGCGGTGAGAAGATGAAGACCAGCGCAAACAAGGCGGTCGCGACCAAGACGATCGAGGCTCCGGACGACAGGTTATAGGTGAAGCTGAAGTATAGACCGACGACGGAAGAAATCGTCCCGAGACCGGCAGACAGAAAAATCATCCGCGACAACCGGTTCGTTAACAGATAGGCGGTCGCCGCCGGTGTAATCAACATCGCGACGACGAGAATGATACCGACTGTCTGAAGCGATGCGACCGTGACGAGCGTCAACATCGTCATCAGCAGGTAATGAATTAATCGGGTCGACAGACCATATGCTGCCGCCATCGTCGGATCAAATGAGGTGACAAGCAATTCTTTGTAGAATAGAAAAATTGCCCCAAGGACAATCAGACCGATGGCGAGCGTCATCCACATATCGCTTGGACGGACGGCAAGGACGTTTCCGAACAGAATATGGTACAGGTCGCTGCTGCTGCGTAAAAAAGAAATCAGGATGATCCCGAGCGCAAAGGCTGACGTAAATAAAATGCCGATGGCCGTGTCATTTTTAATCCGGCTGTTTTGACTGACGAAACCGATCCCGAGTGCGGTCAGAAGACCGGTCGCGACGGCGCCGATGAAGAAGTTAATCCCAAGCAGGTACGAGATGGCGACACCCGGCAGGACAGCATGGGAGATCGCGTCCCCCATCAGCGACATCCCGCGTAAAATGATGAAGCAGCCGATGACACCACAGATGATGCCGACCATAACGGACGTCACAAGTGCTTTCTGGAGAAAATCATATTCGGTCAAAGCTTGAATGAAATCAAGGACATTCATGACGAAACCTCCACTTTCTGAAGGAAGGCAAGCGGATTGCCGTATGCGCCTTCGATGATATGCGGCTGCAGGACATCGGTTGGCGGACCTACTGAAATGACCCGTCGATTGAGGAGTAACAGTGTATCAAAGTAATCGGCCGCCTTACTTAAGTCGTGGTGGACGACGATGATTGTCTTTCCTTCCTCACGCAACGTGCGTAACAAGTCGATGATGACTCCTTCACTGCCGGCATCAACGCCGACGAACGGTTCGTCGAGCAATAACAGGTGGGCTTCCTGCGCTAAGGCACGGGCCAAAAAGACACGTTGTTGTTGACCGCCGGACAGTTCCCCGATTTGACGGTCAGCGTAATCGAGCATCCCGACCCGTTCGAGGCAGGAGCGGGCATGCATCCGATGGTGCTTCGTCGGACGCTTGAATAGACCAAGTTGTGGAAAACAGCCGATCAGAACGGCATCGATGACGCGGATCGGAAAATCCCAATCGATCGCACTGCGTTGCGGGACATAAGCGACCTGCGTCCGAGCCTCTTTCATCGATTGACCAAGCAAACGGATCGTAGTTGCTTCTGCCGGAATCAAGCCCATGATTGCTTTGATGAAGGTTGATTTCCCGGCACCGTTCGGACCGATGATTCCAATGAGTTGACCCGGCGTGAAGCGAACCGACACTTTTTCTAAGGCGATGTTTTCGAAATACGAAACGTTTAATTGTTCTACTTCTATTGCGTACATGTGAAGACACTCCTTTCAACTGCTTGAATTTTAGTGTGAAAACAAATGTTTCCTTAGGGAAAGAAAAAGTCTAAAAAAAGAGATTGCCTTATCGCATATATTGTTCTACGAACTAATAATGTTTCCTTTAGGCAAATTTTAAGGTGAGACGAAATAAATGTCAACTGCTTTCGTAGAAGTGCTTTTGAAAACATCGTGCTAAGATGGAAGAGGAGAAAAACGCGGGGGTGAGAGGATGAGTCAGTCAGAGGAACAACAATGGAAGTTGCTGTTACTTGAGGCATTGGTAAAAGAGCGGCGTGAAGATGCGCAGCAAGTGATTGAAGAAGTCTATCCATACGATTTAGCGAACTGGTATGGTGAGCTCGGTGCGACGGAGCAAGAACGGCTCCTCCGTTATCTCGATCATGAGCGTTTGGCAGATGTCATCGAGGAACTTGAACTTGAACAGCAACTCGAGGTGTTACGACGCCTTGATGTCGAGAATGCCGGTCATGTGATGGACTTGATGGAAAATGATGATTTGGCAGACATACTGGAAGAATTACCAAAAGAAGAAGTCGACCGATTGTTGTCCGGCATGCGTCAGGATGAGGCACTTGTCGTCCGCAATTTATTGACGTACCCGGTAGAGACAGCAGGCCGCCTGATGACGAACCGGTTCATCTGGGTAACGGATGAGTCGACGATTGGCGAGACGATCGAGAAGATGCGGGACTATATCGAATACTCGGAGACAATCAATTACGTCTATGTCGTCAATCAGCTGAGTCAGCTCGTCGGCGTCATCTCGTACCGTGATTTGATTCTCGCGAGTAACGACGAGCGGATTGCCGACGTCATGGACCGAAAAGTGATCAGCGTCTCGTCCGAGACCGATCAGGAAGATGTCGCGAAAATGTTTGAACGCTACGACTTAGTTTCGTTGCCGGTCGTCGAAGGGGACGTCCTCGTCGGATTGATTACGGTCGATGATGCCCTCGACGTCTTACGGGAAGAAGCCAACGAAGACATCGAGAAGTTATCCGCATCCGGTAAATCGATTGATTTTGATACGAAGCCCTGGGTGGCCGCGACCCGGCGTCTGCCGTGGTTGATTTTGTTATTATTCATTGGACTGGTTTCCGGATCAATCATCAGCCAGTTTGAGGAAACCTTGTCAAAAGTCGTCGCGTTGGCATTCTTCATGCCGATGATTGCCGGGATGACCGGAAATACCGGGACGCAGTCGCTCGCTGTCGTCGTTCGTGGTTTGATTACGCGTGAGGTCGACAAAAAAGTCGTCACCCGGCTGATTCTCCGGGAGTTACGTGTCGGTCTGATCATCGGTGTGACATGTGGAATCTTGATTGCCATCATCGCCTATGTCTGGCAAGGGGATCCGATTCTTGGTCTCGTCGTCGGCAGTTCACTGATTATCACGTTGATTTTCGGAACGCTTGCGGGAACGATCATCCCGTTGATTTTGCATCGTCTGAACATCGACCCGGCGATTGCATCCGGTCCGCTCATCACGACGCTGAACGATATCCTGTCGTTGCTCGTCTATTTCGGGATTGCGACAGCCTTTATCAGCCGTTTGATGTAACACAAAAAAAGTATCGTTTCGCCGGATCTCAATAGATTCGGCAGAACGATACTTTTTTTATCGACTGGAAATCAGTCGGTCTGGGCATCAAGTGTCTCTAACAAGTTCACCCAACGCGTTTCATAGTGTTGATCCGAGAACGGTTCAAGTGCTTTAGCGGCACGTGATCCCATCAGTTGTCGGGCATCGGGATGCGTCATCAAGTCGATTGCGGCTTCGGCGAACTTAGCCGTATCTCGTTTAGGAATGAGACGTCCCGTCACCTGGTCCTCGATGATTTCCGCCGGACCGTAACAAATATCGTAAGCAATGACCGGAATACCATAGCTCATGCTCTCAAGAATCGCCATCCCAAACCCTTCGGATTGTGAAGTGAAGAGTGTGGCGACGGCACCGGCATACGCTTCCCGCATATCAGTAACGAATCCTTTGAAATGGATGTGATCGGTCAAAGCCAATTCCTTGATCAATGCCAAAAGATCTTTTTCAAGTTGGTCGTTATAACCAAACCCATAAAAATCAAGGAAAGCGTTTGGATTGTGATCGACGATCCGGCGCATCGCTCGAACGCTTTCTGCAACATCTTTTTTAACTTGAATCCGTGATACGACGACAAACCGATTCGGATTGACGGGATTAACAAGTTCGCCCGAGGCTGTGTTCGTAAACGCATGAGGGATGGAATGGAACAGGGACGCGTGACCAAACTGCTGTTTCATATGGTCGGCCTGTCGGGATGTCGCTGTAATGACAGCACTCCACTCATCAATCCGTTTGAACAAAGTATTCCAGACACCACTGACTGTGGCGGTTTCATCAAAAGGTGAGACAAAGTGGTTACTGTGTCCAAACGCAACTTTTCGGATGTTTGGATGATTGACGTTAAGCACGACGGCATCTAAATTCTGTTTCGGTAAGTTCGGCAGACGGTCCCGGAATTCGGACGACAGCATGACGGCCGGATATTGCCCCAACAAACGATTGAGCGCAAAGGTATAAAAAGCAGCAGGGTCATTGAATTGGAGCTGTTCGTTTTTTCCGAAATAGAACAGATGACTCCAGTCCACGGAATTCATCTTGTGCCAAAGCGTTAAATAACAGGTGCCGTTGCCGTGAAGAAACTGGCGTGAGACAGGTTTGTTCGTCATCGTGGAATAATGAATGATTTGGAACAGTTGTCCGTTTTCCAAATATTCTTCCCGTTTCAGACGATGACGTGTCTCTGAGAAGTAATCAATGAAAAGAAGGCGATCCATCGCATCAAAACGAAGATACTGAACGTACACTCCGTTGTCGAAAACACGATAGGAGTCGTCTTCTGTCCGGCTGGCGTCATCAAAGACGACGAATTGCCGGTTCAGTTGTTTCAAGAGACGAGTTTTCGTCTGCTTTTCGTTTGCCTTCTGCTGTCCTAATGTATGGATCAGGTTCGTGACCTGGACATTCGGATTTAGAAGGTCAAGCTGTATCATCTCTTCTCGGATGCTGTCGATTTGTGTCTGCAATCCAATCGTCAGGAGGTGGACTGAGCGGTCCGGTTCGGCAGCCGCAATCGTATTCGCCCGCTTGATGACGGCTTTGACGAGACCGCCGCGTTTGGTTCCCAGTGTATTCAATGTGAAAAAAGTAGTTCTTTTCATAGGTATATCAGCTAACGGACATATGGAATATGTGGTTAGCCTTCACCTCCTTTCTTTTCCCTATAGCATAACATCCTAAAAATAGGACGTGAGTAAAAGAACATGTTCAACGCATCCAGACGGCGAGTGGACCGATATCATCAAACCCGGCTTCAAGTGCCGTAATCAATTGGTCGCCATACTCATAGCCGACGAGGTGTTGTCCCGGAAAGTGAGCGGAACTGAGACGAATGATGTCATCCCACAGCCGTTCATCGAGATAGTCGGATGTCAGATGCGACAGTCCGGTCGTTTGACCGTTGGAATAGGCAATGAAACCGGCCTGTTGGGCATCAGAAAAGAAGAGCCGGACATCTGTTCGTTCGAATAACGTATCCGGCAAGTCATGCGTTTCGATGAGGGCGAAGAAACGTGCCGCGTCCTCGGAAGTCGTCACGACGGTCCAGTCTGCCGGCAGTGCGCGCCGGTCGAGAATCGGCGGACGGACGATCCATTCCGCTGTGAACAGATGTGTCAGTCCCGCAAGTGAAAAATCATAGCTGGCGGTACAGTCCTTGATACTCATGACGCCAGTCAGATCGAGCTGCTGTTGATGCGCCCGGACCATCATTTCCGGATAGAGCGGCGGGACGTTACCTGTCGCTTTCCAACTGTCGAGTGTTTCCGTGACGGTACATCCGTTCAGTTCACAAATCAGGCGACACCAATCGAAGTTATTTTGAATGGCTGCTTGCCGCATCCCGACATCTCCTTTCAGTCTTCCTGTTCCTTGATTAAGACATAGGCGAGTGTGGCAATCAACGTAAGGAATAAACCACATCCGATTGTAATATAAGCCATCGTAAAGACTTTCCCGAGTGTCGTGACAGGAGCAAACGTCGGATGCCCGACCGTACTAAGCGTCGTGATACAAAAATAAAGTGCGTCGACGACGGTTAAATTTTCCTGAGTGCTGTAAAAAATCGTTCCGGACAGCAATGTCAACAGACAAAGGATCAATAGACCGCGGAAATATGATAACTGGAAAGCATGGCGTAATCCTTTGAATAACCGTGAAAAAATCGCAAGCATCGAAATCATCGTGTACCTCCTTCGGACGGTCGCTGGACCGAATCGAGTGTATCATGAATCCGGTATCCGTTTTTACCATTGTATTTGATATGATACATGGCCTGATCGGCATGATGAATCAGTGTATCCAAACTGATGCCATGGTCCGGTGTTTGATTCTGCAGCAGCAAAAAGAATTCATCGCCGCCGACGCGGGCAGCGAAACCGAGTGGTTCAACGGTCTGTTCGAGCAACCGGGTTAAGTGAATCAAAAAGGCATCGCCGATTTGATGGCCGTACGTATCATTGATGCCTTTGAAACCATCCAGGTCAACGACGACCGTGATACTGTCTTGTTTGAGAATCGCTTGCCCGGCCCGTTCATAAAAAGAAGAAAAGGACGAATCTGATTTATTTTGAAGAAAAGGGGAATCAGTCTAAATTTAGTGTCAGCTGCCGGGTTTTGATCGTCCCGATAAGACCGGACGGATCGTTTCCGGTTTTATGGGCAACAAACGCTTCATCTTCCGGTGCCGTCCGAACACGCAACGGCTTTTCATCGGCTTGGACGAGTTCGAAAATCAACTCGGCAATCGTTTCCGGAGACTGGCGCTCGGCGTGTCGGACGCGGTACGTCCGTAAATAACTTTCGACGATCGGTTTGAAATCATCGTCATGAAGACCACCTGTCTGCTCCAAACGATCGAGGACGTTTGCCGTGAAGTTCGTCTCGACGGCAGCCGGCTCAATTAATGTGACGTCGATCGAGAAAAACGGTTTGTAGTAAGTGGCGAGGCTTTCGAACAAACCTTCGAGTGCAAACTTGCTGGCACAATAGATTTCGTTCATCGGCTGACCGACCAGTCCGCTGATGCTCGAGGTGGCTAATAGGTGACTGCCGTTCGGAGCGGCCTTCAGGAGCGGCAGACAACATTCAATCGTCCGCATGACCCCAAACACGTTGATATCGAACAATTGATTGATTTCATAACTCGTCGCTTGTCCAAGCGCCCGTAACAATCCCTGACCGGCATTACAAAATAAAGCATTCAAGTGACCAACTTCCTGTTCGATGACGGAAACGGCCTGTTTTAGACTCGCGAGATCAGTTACATCGACTTCAAGAAAATGCAGATGCGGTAAGGCGGCTTGTTCCAGTGCTGGTGTCAGTTCACGTGTACCGGCATACACCGTCCATCCTTCTTCAGCAAAACGTGTCGCCGTCGCGAAGCCGATTCCGGACGAGGCACCGGTGATGAAAATCGTACGCATGTGTCATTCCTCCTCTTGAATTCCTGGTTATACCGTTCTTTACCCGAATTCACTGAAGTTATTTTACGTTAAAATTGCATATTTTAATCAAAAAACTTAAAATAAAGAAAAAGAACGGGAGGACAGGCAACATGGCGCAACAGGATCGACTTCAACAAATGCGGGAATGGATCAAGACGGCACCTGAAATTTCACTCGATCAGTTGATGGAGGCGTACCGCATTTCGCGTGATACGGCCCGGCGTGATTTGATTCAACTGGAGCGGGAAGGAAAAATCATCCGGGTCAAAAACGGTTTGATCCGTGTCGGGACGAACACGACCGTTCAGTACGACCGGCGGACCGAACAGCCGGAAAAAAATCGGATTGCCAAACGTGCTGTTCAGTATATTCAACCGCAGCAAAAAATCATTCTTGATGCGGCATCGACCGTTGCCCGGATGACGGTTCATCTGCCGGCAGAACCACTCCAAATCATTACGAATGCACTGGCGATCGTCGAACAACTCGAAGCCCGTCCGGAAATCGATTTGTATGTGGCCGGAGGGAAGTTGGACCGGCATGCACGCAGTCTCGTCGGTATTAAAACGGCGGATGATATTTTGAACTATCAGGTCGATCGTGTGTTTCTTGGTGCATGTGGGCTGACGGAACAAGGGATATTCGCTGAAAACCTGGAAGAAGCAATCGTGAAAAAGGCGATGATCCGGAGTGGTGCGGAAATTATTGTACTGGCGGATCATACGAAGTTCGAGAAACGATTTCTGCACAAGGTCTGTGATCTTGACCACATCGATGTCCTGATTACGGATGAACGACCGCCTGAACAGTGGCAGGCCTGGTTGCACGAAGCCGATGTCTTACTGGAAATAGCAGAGGAGGAACAAACATGACGACGATTCAAACGACACTGGTCGGATTCGGATTTTCAGCCGTAACGTTTCATGCTCCCTTGATTCAAGCGTTACCCGAATATACGATCCGGCAAGTCGTATCAAGCCAAAAGGATAAAGTGGCAACCGTGTTCCCGGAAGCAAAGGTAATCGGGACACTCGAAGAAGCATTACAAGATGAACAGACGGAACTTGTCATCATCACGACTCCGACAGCTTTACATTTTGAGATGGCGAAACAAGCCATCGAAGCTAAAAAACATGTCCTGCTCGAAAAACCGGCGGTCGTGACGATGGAAGAAGCGATAGAACTGCAACGTCTCGCGACGCGTCACGGCGTCCATGTCGCCGTCTATCAAAACCGGCGGTACGACGGCGATTTTCTGACGGTGGAACAATTGATCGAGATGAATGAGATCGGGGATTGGCAATTGTTCGAATCACGGTTTGACCGGTATCGTCCGGTCGTCCGGGATCGTTGGCGGGAAAAGCCGGGACCGGGTTCGGGTATTTTGTTTGATCTCGGTTCCCACCTGATTGATCAGGCGCTTGCTTTATTCGGTGAACCGGATGCTGTGGTCGGAGATGTCTTATTCCAGCGTGACGGGGCGGAGACGGATGACGGATTCCACATCACGTTATTTTACGGGAAACGCCGGGTCAACTTACGGTCCAATTCCTTTATCCAAGGATCACCCCCGCGATTTGAGTTGCACGCCACACGCGGAAGTTATATTAAATACGGCATGGATCCGCAGGAAGCGCGCCTTGCGTCAGGACAAGCCGTCGATGCCTCAATCGGTCAAGAGGAAACCGCTGACTTTGGATATCTGAAGATTGCCGATCATCCGGCCGAGCGGTTGGCGACACTTTCGGGCAACTACCTTGGTTTTTACAAAGCGCTTGCTGCAGGGCTGAAGACGGGTGACGTACCGGTTGATTTGACGGATGCCCTCAAGACGATGCAACTCATCGAGGCTGTTCGCTTGAGCAGTGAGACGGGACGCAAAATCTTCCGGAAGGAGTGGGATCAATGAAACTGACCAAATTGTTGGCGCAAGAAGAGACACTGACATTACGTCAGTTTACGAATCAAGATGCACTGCATGCCGGACAGTACGTCATCGACCGGGCTTTGCGGGAGCAACTCAGCGTCGCTGTCGAGCTGAAACGGAACGGACAACGGTTGTTTTATGCAGCACTGGACGGGACGGCACCCGATCAGGAAGAATGGATCCGGCGAAAATCGAACGTCGTCCTCCGGCACGGACACAGCTCACTCTACATGCGGTTGTATAATGAAGCGAAACAGCGTGCGTATCATACGATGTATGCCGTCGATCCGGCGGACTATGTGGATGCCGGCGGGTCATTCCCGATCCGCGTCACAGGAGTCGGTGTCATCGGAACGATTACCGTATCGGGTTTGTCACAGGAAGCCGACCATCAGCTGGCGGTTGATGCATTAGCCTTTTTAAAAAAGTAAGTAGACGAAAAACCGGGAGTGCCTTCGAGTTGAAGACACTCCCGGTTTTGTATGGTCTCAAGAAGCCATCGAGTCGGAAGCGGGTGCCTCGACACGTCGCTTGTTCCCGCGATAGATAAAGAACAAGGCGGCCAACATGAACAGAAGACCGGAAAAACGTTTAAGGTCAAACGCCACTTCGACGCCACCGAATGTCCCGAAGTGATCCAGCACCATTCCGGCCGATAACTGTCCGATGACGGTTGCGATGCTCGCTGCCGTGACCCCGATTTTCGGAACAGCGAGAATGGTCAGGAACAGATAGCTGACACCAAACCAGACGGCACTGAGCTGCCAGCGGGGGGCGTCAAGAATCAACAGGACATCTCCTTGTCCGAAAAAGAGGACGGCGAGTGCAAGCAGGAGCATCCCTGTGAAAAAAGTTAAAAATGTACTTTCCAGTGCGCCGGCTTTTTGACCGAAGGCACCGTTGATTGAAGACTGGGCACTGAGGAGAATTCCTCCAAGCAGTGTCATCCCGAGTAATGCGATATTCATCAAGTTTCCTCCTTTAGAAAATCAAAAATAGCGCAATGACCATCAGGCCGGATGCGATTAATTTGTCTTTGTTGATGGCGACGCGGGGACTGCCGAGCCAGCCTTTATGTTCAATGACCATGCTGGCAATCATCTGACCGATGATGACACTGATCATGGCGAGTCCGACACCGACAAGCGGGATGCTGATGATCAGGATCGTTAAATAGATGCTCCCGAGTAATCCGCCCAGCAACGTCCATTTGGGTGCCTTGAATGTATAACCGAGCGAACCTTTTCCGAAAAAGAGCGTGATGATGCCGATGATGATTGTACCGGCAAAGAAATTATAAAAACTGCTTTCGAGTTTTCCGATGCTGTTGCCAAGTTCCCCGTAGATGGCACCTTCGATACTGAGCGCGATTCCGGCGAGGAGAGCCAACAGGTAATAAATGAATTTCAAAATCCGTTCCTTCTTTCTTTTTTAAATCTATATATCGGGAATTGTCGATACATGAACAAAGGAAAACCCTTTAGAGTTCTCCTTTTAGATACTCTGCCAGCTCTTTGATCTTTTCTTCATTTCGACGGTAATACGTCCACTTGCCGTGCCGTTCGGATTCGAGCAATCCGACTTTTTGTAACATCGCCAAGTACTGGGATACCGTGGATTGGGACAAGTTCGTCTTCTCCTGTATATCACCAACACAGACGCCTCCTTTTTCAGCGAGATTCGTTGACAAGTGAGCAGCTGGTTTGTTGAAATGAGTCTCTGGATCCTTGAGCCAGCGTAAGATGTCGAGACGGACTTCGTTCGACAACGCTTTAAAAAGATCTACTTGTTGTGTCATGCCATCAATCTAATCGATACTTCTCGATATGTCAATTCATCGGTTTGAGTTGGCGAAGGATGTTTTATCAATGGTGTGCGTGATTTTTTCGCCGGAAACGAGTTGAAATCCGAGCCCTTGATAAAAGGGATCGGCCTGTTCGCTGTAGAGGACTAACCGATCATACGTCAAAAATGCTTCAGACATGATTTTTTCCAGTAAGGCAGTCCCGATGCCGTGCGACCGGGCTTCCGGCAATACATAGACGTGGCGGATCCGACCCGTTCCGGATTGACCGGATTGCTTCATATATCCCCCGCAGGCGAGGACCTGATTGTTCGTCGAAAGGACGACGAACATCGCTTCCCCGTCTTTTTGAAACGATTCCTCCCGGCGGTTCCGTAACATCCGCTCGACCAGTTGGAATCCTTCCTGGGAACTTTTAGCGAGCAACGGAAGCCAGTTATATCCATCGAAATCATTAACCCGTTCGATTGTCATGTCCATCCGTGATTCCTCCTTCTTTTCTTTTGGATTATTCCTTTTTCGACGCTGTCAAAAACCCGATTTTCTTTTTTGATGAATCTTTTTTTGCGAGGGACTGGATTTTTAAAAGCCCTTTTGCGTATAATGAGAAGTAATGGATTGAACGCAAATGAAAGGAAGTGGCCGTCACAATGAGCCTCAGCCGTTTAAGTAAAGAAGAAATTACTGATCTTTCACTGATTAACTTCGTCAATGAAATGCTGCAAGAAGCGGGCGAACAGCCTATTACTTTCGATGACATCATTAAAGAAATCGAAAAATTCCATACGTTTAAAAATGAAGAGGATAAGTTCGAGAAACTTGCCCAACTCTATACGGACATGAACATCGATGGGAACTTCGTTAACGTCGGAGCTAACCGTTGGTCGCTTCGTGCATGGTACCCGTTCGATAAATCGGATGAGGATTTGGTTATCGAAGCCCGTCAACGTGGTGAACTCGATGAGTTCGAAGAAGAGTTCAACTATGATGCGGAAGAAGATGAGTTCGAGACGATTGAAGATGATCTCGATACATTCGCGAAAACTGCTGATTACGATGCAGCAGACGACAGCGAAGAAGACACATTCAAAAAAGTTGCGGTCATTGATGACCTTGAAGACGATTTGGATGAAGAAGACCTCGAAGATTTCGAGGAAGATGACGAAGAAGTTTAACAACCGCAACCTGCCATTTTTGAACATGAAAATGGTAGTTTTTTCGTTGACGGCTGACACAAGTGTGTGTGATTTTTTTCTTTAAAAAATCTGCTTGACGAAGTTTTCGGAATGACGTAAGTTAGTCATGGGCTTCTTTAAGCAACGTGCTTAATTTCAGCAAAAGTGTCTCCTGTGAATGGGGGCACTTTTGCTTTTTTATTTTTTAACGACCTCTGACAGATTTCTGGACTCGAGAAGGGAGCAATTTAATCATGACAAAGTATATTTTCGTAACCGGTGGGGTAGTATCTTCACTCGGTAAAGGGATCACGGCAGCATCACTCGCCCGTCTCTTGAAAAACCGTGGCCTCAACGTCACGATCCAAAAATTCGACCCGTACATCAACATCGACCCGGGGACGATGAGCCCGTACCAGCACGGGGAAGTATTCGTCACGGATGATGGCGCTGAAACCGATCTTGACCTTGGTCACTACGAACGGTTCATCGACATCAATCTCAGCCAGAATGCGAACGTGACATCCGGCCGGATTTACTCGACCGTTCTTAAAAAAGAACGTCGCGGTGATTACAACGGTGGAACGGTTCAGGTCATTCCGCACATCACGAATGAAATCAAAGATCGTGTCTTCCGTGCCGGGAAAGAAACAGGCGCAGATGTCGTCATCACAGAGATTGGCGGAACAGTAGGGGATATCGAATCGCTTCCGTTCATCGAAGCCATTCGTCAGGTGAAAAACGATATCGGAAAAGAGAACGTCATGTACGTTCACTGTACGCTCGTTCCGTATCTTGCAGCTGCTGGCGAGCTGAAGACAAAACCGACACAACACAGTGTCAAAGAACTCCGCAGCTACGGCATTCAGCCGGATATCATCGTGCTTCGTGCCGAGCATGATGTACCGCAAGAAATGAAAGATAAAATTGCCCTCTTCTGTGATACACGTCCGGAAGCCGTCATCGAAGCGAAGGATGCATCGACACTGTATGAAGTACCGCTTAACTTACAACGTCAAGGCATGGACCAGCTCGTCTGTGACTACTTCAAGTTCGATACACCGGTTGCTGATATGACAGCATGGAAGCAACTCGTTCACACCGTGACACACCTCGAGAAGAAAACGAAAATCGCACTTGTCGGGAAGTACGTTGAATTGCGTGATGCGTACATTTCGGTTGCAGAAGCTTTGAAGCATGCCGGTTTTGCTTTTAACAGCGACATCGAAATCGACTGGATCAATGCAGAAGATGTCACACGTGACAACGTTCAGGAACTGCTTGGCTCAGCAAACGGAATCCTTGTTCCGGGCGGATTCGGAGAGCGTGGAATCGAAGGGAAAATCGAAGCAACACGTTTTGCCCGTGAAAACAATGTACCGTTCTTCGGAATTTGTCTCGGTATGCAACTGGCGACAGTTGAGTTCGCGCGCAACGTCTTGAACTTAAAAGGTGCCCACTCGGCAGAAATCGATCCGGCGACACCGTATCCGATCATCGACTTGCTTCCGGAGCAAAAAGACATCGAGGATCTTGGAGGAACACTTCGTCTTGGTCTGTATCCATGTAAGCTCGAAGACGGTTCAAAAGCACGTGCCGCGTATTCAAGCGAACTCGTGTACGAGCGTCACCGTCACCGTTACGAGTTCGGTAACGAATTCCGTGAACAGTTCGAAGCAAACGGTATGATCTTCTCCGGTACAAGCCCGGATGGCCGTCTCGTTGAAATCATCGAGATTCCAGAACACAAATGGTTCGTCGCATGTCAGTTCCACCCGGAATTGATTTCGCGTCCGGAGCGTCCGCAAGCCTTATTCCATGACTTCATCCAAGCATCACTTGGTGAGTAAGAAATTTAGCGAACGGCTAAACAACCCTGTTTCCAAATTGGAGACAGGGTTGTTTAGTTTATTACTATAGAAGAAAAGCGTCATTCCCACTCTTCCGTCATCTCCTGTAATTGCGTCAAAATGTGCGTTAACAAGAAGGCACCAAGCGCGAGACTCGGCAATCCGTGACGGGAACCGTCCTCAGCCGGAAGCAGCCCTTTATCGAATTTCAAGGCAAGCGGAGCAATCGAACGTTCGAGTGTTTCGGTCACGTCGCCAAGCGTGATGATCGAATACGGCGTGTGCCAGGCATCATAGCGGGCAAGCGACGCGAGCAGATCGGAACGTTCCGTATCCGGTGTGAAAATCAACACGCGGTCGACCGCATGGAGGGTTTTATGATCCTTAATTTTCGAGACACGTTTCATCTGGTCCGGACCGTCGGACAACATTGGATACAGTCCTTCAAACTCGCCGTAGGCATCGAGATAGACTTTTCCTTGACCGACGAGTGCCTGGGCAAGCAGCCGGACGACATCTAACAATTCGTCTTCCTGTTTTGTAAGCGTTTGTAGTTTCCCGTTGAATTGTGTCGCTAAAATTTTCAGCATTTCTAACATCCTTTCTAAATTTCTCTCACACACAGTATATAGCAAGTTTTGCTTTCATGTAGAATGGAAATAACTAGAGGAGGAGTGTGGGAGATGAAAGGAAGATTACTCATCGCGGAAGATGAACCGGGGATTCGGAATTTACTGGCACAATTGTTTCGGGCGCAAGGATATACGACCGATGTCGCTGTCGATGGTCTTGAGACGATCGAACGGCTGAAAGAGACGGAATACGACTTATTATTGATGGATGTCAATATGCCGGGCCGAACCGGTCTTGAAGTATTGCGTCATCAGGACGAGGTCGGACGACGGATCCGGACGATTCTGATGACTGCTTTGGACGAAACAGAAGCGATGGAAGAAGCAAAACGACTCGGTGTCGTCGCCTTCTTCGGAAAGCCGTTTGACATCTTTGAATTAAAAAAAGAAGTGACTGTGCAAATTTCGAACGATGTAAGCGGTTAATCCTTCACGTCGTCGTCACAATCCTAAATTCGGAGTGAAATGCTGTACGTTCCGGTGAATCAGTGTGTTATAATCAGTCTGAAAATGCACGTTTACGTGTAAGTAGCGATCAAAACAGAGGAGGATGTCATTATGCCATTAGTATCTATGACAGACATGTTAAACAAAGCTCTCGAAGGTAAGTACGCAGTAGGTCAATTCAACATCAACAACCTCGAGTGGACTCAAGCAGTACTCGGTGCGGCTCAAGAAGAGCAGTCGCCGGTTATTCTTGGAGTATCTGAAGGTGCAGCACGTCACATGGGCGGATTCTACACAGTTGTTAAAATGGTAGAAGGTCTCGTTCACGACATGAAAGTAACAGTTCCTGTTGCAATCCACCTCGACCACGGTTCGAGCGTTGAAAAATGTAAAGAAGCGATCGACGCTGGATTTACATCTGTAATGATCGACGATTCACATAGCCCGATCGACACAAACATCGAAACAACAAAAGCTGTTGTTGAGTATGCGCATTCGAAGGGTGTTTCAGTCGAAGCGGAAGTTGGTACAGTTGGCGGACAAGAAGACGACGTCATCGGTGATGTCATGTACGCGAAACTTGACGACTGCGTTCGTATCGTCAAAGAAACTGGAATTGACACGCTTGCTCCTGCGCTCGGTTCTGTTCACGGACCATACAAAGGTGAACCAAACCTTGGTTTCACTGAAATGGAAGAAATCCGTAACGCAACAGACCTTCCACTCGTTCTTCACGGTGGAACAGGAATCCCGACACACGATATCGAAAAAGCAATTTCGCTTGGTACTTCGAAAATCAACGTCAACACGGAAAACCAAATTTCGTTCGCGAAAGTGGTTCGTGAAGTCTTGGCTGAGAAACCAGAAGCATATGACCCACGCGTATTCATCGCACCAGGTCGCGAAGCAATCAAACAAACAGTCATCGGTAAGATGCGTGAGTTCGGTTCAAGCAACAAAGCTTAATTTTCCATGCCTAAAGCACGGTAGACACTCGTCTATCGTGCTTTTTTTCATCTAAATCAGCAGATTGTTTTGGAAAACGTTAGGACTTCTCGGCGAAAAAATTTATAATAGAAGAGTAAGCGATTTCAAGGGATATTTTAAGGAATGAAAGGGGAAAGAGAGAGATGAGATTTTTTATCGACACAGCAAACGTAGAGGATATTAAAAAAGCACATAAAATGGGGATTTTGGACGGGGTCACCACAAACCCGTCACTTGTCGCGAAAGAAGGCGTCGATTTCCATACACGACTGCGCGAAATTTGTGAAATCGTCGGAGACGTCTCCGTCAGTGCCGAAGTCATTGCGCTTGATGCAGAAGGAATGATTCGGGAAGGGAAGGAACTTGCTCAGATTGCACCGAACATTACGGTAAAGGTTCCGATGACACCGGCAGGACTGGAAGCCGTCGCAGCTCTTTCAAAAGAAAACATCACGACGAACGTCACATTGATCTTCAACCCGAACCAGGCCTTACTCGCGGCACGTGCCGGTGCGACATATGTATCACCGTTCCTCGGTCGTCTGGATGATATCGGTCAAGATGGAATGGGACTGGTCGAGACGATTGCTCAAATCTTCGTCATTCATGATATTCCGACACAAATCATCGCGGCTTCTGTCCGTAATCCGGTGCACGTCACGAATGCGGCACTCGCTGGAGCTGACATCGCGACGATTCCGCTCAATGTCATTGAGTCACTGACGCAACACCCGTTAACGACACAGGGAATCGAACGTTTTCTTGCTGACTGGGAAAAAGCGCAGCAATAACAGATTGTAGAGAAAGGTTGATGGAATGTGGACATTTTGCATATCGTAGGACAACAACGTCTTGAAGGAACCGTCATGATCAGTGGATCGAAACAGAGTGCGATTCCGTGTCTCGCGGCAGCATTACTGACCGATCAACAGGTCATTCTTGAGGGGGTGCCGGACATTGGCGACGTTGCGACGATGATCCAGATCATTGAGATGCTTGGAGCCGTCGTAACACGTCAAGGCGATATGGTGACGATTGACCCGAGTCATGTCGAACCGATGCCGCTCACAGGGACAGATACACGAAAATTACGTGGATCGATTTATCTGATGAGTGTCCTCGCGGCGCGATTCAAACAGGGGGTCGTCGGTCTGCCCGGTGGTTATGCCATCGGTCCTCGGCCGATTGATTTACACATCAAGGCACTGGAACGACTTGGTGTCGCGATGCGAAATGAACAAGGGGTTTACTACATGCATGTCGAAGAGTTGAAGGGAAACCGGATTTATTTGGACCTTCCTTCATTCGGTGCGACAATCAGTGCTTTACTGGTAGCAGTCATGGCGGAAGGAACGACGGTCATTGAAAATGCAGCGTGTGATCCGGAAGTCATCGACGTCAGTACGATGTTGACGAATATGGGTGCGAGTGTCAAAGGTGCAGGGACCGATGAGATTCGAATCAAAGGCGTCAAGACGCTTCAAGGATGCCGCCATACCTTGATTCCGGACCGGATGGAAGCAGGTACGTTCCTGGCAATGGGAGCAGTCCTCGGCCGTGTGACGGTGGATAATGTCATTCCGTTACATCTTGAAAGCATCATTCAAAAGCTGGAACGGTTCGGGGCCAACATCGAGTTGGCGGATGATTCGGTCACAGCATCCATCGATATGGCGAAACCGATCGATATTCGTGTTTTTCACTACGGCGGCTTTCCGAGCGATCTTCAACCGATCATCTCGGCTGTCCTGTTGAAACCGAAAGGCGCGAGTGTCGTCGTCGATAAGCTGTATCCTCAACGTTTCCGGCATGTCCAGGAGATGCGGCGGTTGAATGCACGAATTACACACGAAGACGCTTCGATCATCATCCGTGGTGGTGAAGCGTTACGTGGTACGGAAATTGAAGCTCATGATCCGCGCGGTGCAGCGGCCCTCGTGTTAAGTGGAATGCTTGCTTCCGGTGAAACGTCATTACACCATGCAGAAGTACTTGATCAAAGCTATGAACAGTTCGTCGAGAAGTTAAAAGGACTCGGAGCTCTTGTTTGGCGCGAAACGGTTTAAGGTTTTCAGTTAGGGAGAGGGGATTATACACATGGAGAGAAGTTTATCAATGGAACTCGTACGCGTAACGGAGGCAGCAGCACTGGCTTCGGCACGCTGGATGGGGAAGGGCTTGAAAAACGAGGCAGATGACGCAGCAACAAGCGCCATGCGTGATGTATTTGATACGATCCCGATGAAAGGAACGGTCGTCATCGGCGAAGGGGAAATGGATGAGGCACCGATGCTTTATATCGGTGAGAAACTCGGAAATGGATACGGACCACGTCTTGACGTCGCCGTCGATCCGCTCGAAGGCACGAACATCGTCGCTAAAGGAACATGGGGCGCACTCGCAGTTCTTGCGGTCGCCGATGCGGGAGACTTATTACATGCACCGGATATGTACATGGATAAGATTGCTGTCGGACCGGAAGCAGCAGGACACGTCAGCCTGGATGCGACGATTGAAGAAAACATCGCGGCCGTCGCAAAAGCGAAAAATAAAGAAATCGAAGACGTCGTCGTCTCGATTCTTGACCGGGAACGTCATGAAGAAATCATTCAACGGATTCGGGCAACAGGGGCACGGATTCGTCTGATTGGGGACGGAGATGTCGCAGCAGCCATCAATACGGCTTTCCCGCACACAGGGATTGATATTCTGCTCGGTTCAGGCGGGGCGCCGGAGGGTGTTCTGGCAGCTGTTGCATTAAAATGTCTCGGCGGAGAACTTCAAGGCCGGCTCTTACCGGCAGATGAAGCGGAAGTCGCACGATGCAAGAAGATGGGGATTGAAGATCCGTCGAAAATCCTCATGATGGATGACCTTGTCACGGGAGATGACTGCATCTTCGCAGCAACCGGTGTCACGGACAGCGAGTTGATGAAAGGTGTTCAGTTCACGGCACAAGGCGGTCAAACGCACTCGGTCGTCATGCGTGCGAAGTCGGGAACAGTTCGTTTCGTTGAAGGAATTCACTCGTTCAAGAAAAAACCGAAGCTCGTTATTAAGTAATTGGGATGACAGGCTTATCCAAAAGAATCTACGTTTTCTTCACCCGCTTTCCTCGGGCGAGACACAAGCTGTGCCTACTTTGTCCAAATGGACAAGTAGTCGGGTCTTGTTTGTCTCTGACAGCGCGGAACACCGCGCTTTTTCCCGTAGGAGTCGAGTGAAGAACGTAATTCTTTTCGAAAAGGGAATGCAGTTTGATGCTGTATGCGAGTCATGATTCAAAAAATGAATGAAGGGAGGTAGATTTTCGGTATTTAATCCGGAAATCTGCTTCTTTTTTCTTTTTGTACAAGAAATAAGAGCATTTGTATGAGGTATCTCAATTACTCACCAAACTGTCGTAAATGAGCATAGAAACAGCCGATGGTCCCATGAAAAGGGATCATCGGCTATTTGATTCCTGTAGAACGGAGGCATACATTCTCGACTCCTACGGGAAAAGGAAGCGCGATTAGTGCTTCCGTCAGGGATAGGGAAGACCCGGCAGATTGCATATTAATTCGAGCAGCCGCGGCTTGTCTCCCGCCCGTGGAAAGCGAGGATGTAGGAAACGTTCGTCATGAGAATTGATTTTGGAGTGACTGATGAGTCAGGCTCTGATATCAAATTTATAAAAGTCCAATCGCATGGAAATTATAAAACTGTATTAAAGACTGTGTGTCGGAGCTTGCAATTGGTGTGTCATCTGGACGAGTTTACGACGTGTGAAAAAGCGTGTCATAAAGACATACACTGCATTACTGCGACCGGGGATGACAAGCGTTTTTCCTTTCATGTACCCGGTAATGGAAAGCTTTGCAACTGTATTGGCATCCATGATACCTGGTCGTTTAAACAATCCGGATGTCGCAAGATCGGCTGTTTTAGCGAAATCTGTATACGTGGCGCCCGGACAAACAGCTGTCACTTGAATATTGTAAGGCGCAAGCTCATCAGCCAAAGCTTCCGAAAAACTGAGGACGTACGCTTTTGTTGCATAGTAGACGCTCATGAAAGGACCGCCGTGGAAAGAAGAGGTCGAAGCAATCTGAATGATCCGTCCGCTCCCTCGAACTTTCATCCCACGGGCAAAAGCTTTCGTCAAATGCGTCAGTGCTCGAATGTTGACGTCAATCATGTTGAGTTCACGGGATAAATCAGTTTCGACAAACTCCCCATACAGACCAAACCCGGCATTATTGATCAAGATATCAACCGGAATGTTTTCTGTCGCACGTAACAAGGCTTCGATTTGAACGGTTTGTCCGATATCATATGGAAGCACGACGGCAGATCCGCCCCGCTGTTCAACAAAGTGTTTCGTTTCGAAAAGTTGTTCGACGTTCCGTCCGACCAGTAACAGGTGATGTCCTTGTTCGGCATGCAGATAGGCCAGTTCGCGCCCGATTCCGGCAGAAGCGCCGGTAATTAATACGTTCATGATCCGTCCTCCTTATGTAATAGGGTAGAAAAAAAGCGATCGAGCCGATGCTCAACCGCTTGGTTTGTTCAATTATAGGTATGAACCCGCGCCGACAAGGCGTGAACCCCAGTAACCTGATTTGAAGCTTGAGTACTTGACGCCACCTGTTTCTGAGTTCACCATGCTTGTTTTGCTTGTTGCCATACCGACGTGTTGAATGCCGCTACCGTGTGAGAAGAAAACAAGATCTCCAGGTTGAACGTTTGAGACACTTACTTTTCTAGAAGAAGAATATTGTGAAGAAGACGTACGTGGCAATGTTTTGCCCGCTGCTTTTTTGTAGACGTAGCTTGTGAAACCAGAGCAGTCAAATCCACGAGTTGTCGTTCCGCCCCATACATAAGGAGTTCCTTTATGTTTAGCTGCTTCGCTTAGAAGGCGTGTACGTGTTGAAGATGAAGTTGTTGATTTTTTAGCCGTTGAAGTAGAAGACTTGTATGTTTTCGTATACTGTGTAGAAACATAACGTGTTTTTCCACCGTATGAAATTTTAGTCCAGCTGCCTGATTTACCTTTGTATGTAAATGTTTGGCCTGCGTTTACTTTACCAACGATGCTTGCTTTTGTAGAAGGACCCGTCCGAACACGTAATCCGCTGTCTGTGATTTTAACTTTCGTTACTGTAGAAGCTGCCTCAACCTTATCTGTTCCCACTGATGCAAATCCTGAAACCACTAATGCTGCCGTTGCGACCGATGCTAGAAAACGTTTCATATGTGAAATCCTCCATGTCATTTTAAAGTAGTTTTGAAAACCGAGTTATATGATGTATCTCATTAAGTGTTTGTTTAAGCAGTTTGCCTTACAACTGTGTAAGTTTTTCTCTGCACGATTATCTTAGCATGCGGAGACATGAAAACGTTTTTTCAGTTCCGCTACAAAACATGACGTTTTTGTAACATAACTGCAATAATATACTCGAATATTACAAAGAAGAAATTCCCATTTCTTAAATCACGACGAAATGGATGAAATGTGATACCTTTAATTCACGAAGAATATACAACATGATCATCGCACCATGATGATTACATCCTTTGCTCCTGAATTTATACGAAGAATAGGTGAATGCATATGCCAACTGAAAAAACTGACAAACCAGAACGTTCCTATACACTCGCTCAACTCAGCAACCTGACATTAAAAGATTTATATGAGATTGCAAAAACAAAAAACGTACCACAGTACCGAGAGGCGCGTAAGCGTGAATTGATGTTCAAGATTCTTAAAGCGCAAGCAGAATCCACCGGTCTTTATTTCCTCGAAGGGGTACTCGAAGTTATCCCCGGAAACCCACAAATGCAAAATGATGGCGGCTTCGGCTTCCTTCGTCCTATCAACTATTCGCAATCCTCTGAAGATATCTACATCGCCGCCTCACAAATCCGCCGCTTTAATCTCCGTAACGGAGACGTCGTGACTGGAAAAGTCCGGCCGCCAAAAGAAAATGAACGGTTCCAAGGTCTTTTAAGTGTGGAAGCCGTCAATGGAGAAGCACCGGATACGGCGCGCAATCGTCTGTTCTTCCCGGCATTGACACCGATCTATCCAGATCGTCTGATGCGTCTTGAGACAGAACCGCGTCATTTGTCGGTCCGGGTGATGGATATGATTGCCCCGGTTGGATTTGGCCAACGCGGTTTGATTGTCGCGCCGCCAAAAGCAGGTAAGACTTCTCTATTAAAAGAAATCGCCAATTCGATCCAGGTGAATCATCCGGATGTTGAATTGATTATTCTGTTGATTGACGAACGGCCGGAAGAAGTGACGGACATCGAACGTTCTGTCCCCGGAGCGGATGTCGTCAGTTCAACGTTTGACGAAACACCGGACAACCACGTCCGGATTTCGGAACTTGTCCTTGAGCGGGCGATGCGTCTCGTCGAACATAAAAAAGATGTCGTTATTTTAATGGACTCGATTACACGGTTGACGCGGGCTTATAACTTAACTGTTCCGCAAAGCGGTCGGACATTGTCCGGAGGGATTGACCCGGCAGCCTTCCACAAACCGAAACGCTTTTTCGGTGCCGCCCGGAATATCGAACACGGTGGCAGTCTGACGATTCTTGCGACGGCACTCGTCGAAACCGGTTCACGGATGGATGATGTCATCTATGAAGAGTTTAAAGGAACCGGCAATATGGAACTGCATCTGGACCGAAAATTATCCGAGCGCCGGATCTTCCCGGCCATCGATATCCGGAAATCCGGAACACGGAAAGAAGAGTTGCTGTTACCGCAAGATCAGCTCGATGCCTTGTGGACGATCCGCCGGACGATGAACGAGTCCAATGAGTTCGTCGACAGCTTCTTACGCAAGATTCGGGACACGAAAAATAACGAAGAATTTTTTGTCGAACTGGAGAAAGAAAAGAAGAAACCCGTACGGCGCGCACCTGTTAAACCACGTGTGACGAAAACCGACACAACGACTTGAAAATAGGTATTGCGGGACATGAAAAAATCGTTTAGTATAGGAAGGTAACTTACTCTGGCTCAGCAAATGAACCAGGGCGGAAGGAGAGAAAACAACCATGAAACAAGGAATTCACCCAAACTACAACAAAGTTGTATTTATGGACTCAACTACTGAGTACAAATTCTTGACTGGTTCTACACGTTCTTCGAACGAGACAATCACTTGGGAAGATGGAAACGAGTACCCACTCATCCGTGTGGATGTGTCTTCGGACTCGCACCCATTCTACACTGGTCGTCAAAAGTTCAACGCTGCAGACGGTCGTGTCGATCGCTTCAACAAAAAATACGGCCGCAAGTAATTGCGACTTCAGTATTAAAAAACAGCCTGTCTCCATTACTGGAGCAGGCTGTTTTTGTATAGACAGAACTTGGCACGGTACGCCAGATACGTTTTTAAAACGAAGGATAGACCGATTCCACCGGCAGCACCAATCAGATACGGAAGTGTATCCGGATTGTTCGCAAAATGTTCGAGTAAAAGACTGAAGGAAAAATGACGACCTAGGAAATAACCTGCTCCTAAAAAGACACTGATCCAAATTAAAGCACCGGTATAGGCATAAGTAACGAAGATCCGGAACGGCATTTTCGAGACGCCGGCAAAAAAAGCGGACAGTTGCCGGAGACCGGGTATGTAATAACCGATGATTAAAACCGTTTTTCCGTAACGTAAAAATCCGGCTTCTGCTTTGAAAATATGTTTTTCAGAAATACGTAACTTCGGAGCCATTCGATGGAGCAACGGCATTCCAAGTTTCAGACCGAGCACATAGCTGATTGTCATTCCGATACAACTGCCGGCATAGGCAGCAAGAATTGTCCCGACGAGCGGCAAATCACCATGATGCATCCAGAATCCTGACATGACGAGTAACGTCTCGTCTGGAACCGGAAGACCGACGATTCCACCGGCCAGAAGAATTGCGAGTCCGAACGCTCCATATTGATGGAGGACTTCATGTAATATGTGATGAATCGGAGTCACCTTCCTTCAAAGAAACTTCTCTTTCAGTGTACAGGAAATACATACCAGTTGAAATGAGAAGATGAAGAAAGTGGCGAATTTGGCAAGGGTTTTTGATTTTTAGAAGTCAATCCTTTTTCTCAATTTAGATTCGGGCTATACTCGTTAAAGTGACTAATTTAGAGGACGGTGTTTACGATGATGCATGTGATCAATCAATATGGTTGGATTGAAGTGATTTGCGGAAGTATGTTTTCCGGCAAGTCAGAAGAACTGATCCGTCGTGTCAGACGGGCACAGTATGGAAAGTTACCGGTTCAAGTGTTCAAGCCGGCAATCGATGACCGGTATCATGAAGAGCATGTCGTGTCGCATATCGGCAACTCGGTCATTGCGATTCCGATGGCGACGAGCCGTGATGTCTATGCAGCAGTGGCGGAAGAGACGCAAATCGTCGCGATTGACGAAGTTCAATTTTTTGACGATGAGATTGTCGCAGTCATCGAAGCACTGGCTCAAGATGGCAAACGCGTTATTTGTGCGGGACTCGATCAGGATTTTCGGGCCGAGCCATTCGGCAAGATGCCTGAATTACTGGCACGTGCGGAATTCGTGACGAAATTACAGGCGATTTGTCTGTCATGCGGAGATCCGGCGTCACGGACACAACGATTGATTGACGGGAAGCCGGCAAACTACAATGATCCAATCATTCTCGTCGGGGCGTCTGAATCCTATGAACCGCGTTGCCGTCATTGTCATCAAGTTCCGGGCAAACCGCAACCGTTACAGGAATGGAAAAAACAACAGCAAAATTGAGAATAGACGATTTGAAAAAGCGAACGATTCTTTGGCCTCACGGCCGGGAATCGTTCGCTTTTTTTTATCAACCGGTTCGTGTCAACCGGCTGAACTGTTCGATGAATTGTAAGGTCTCACGGACAATCGTCTTTTGATCATGGTCAAGCGTCGCGACATGGTACGAGTCGAGCAGACAATAACTGCGTTTATCTGTTGCCCCAATCGTCCGGTACAAATAATCGGAACAGGCCGGCGGGACGACGTGATCCTCAGCAGAATATAAAATAAGTGTCGGAATTTGAATCGTCGCTAAGTGTAGTCGCGTGTCATCAATGAGTCGTAACAGTTCCGAAGCACAAACTGCGGGGACAAGATCATAGATGATTTCAAAAGCGGTCTGCTTGATATCAGGGGTGCTTTCCGGCAGATAGACCGGACAATCGGTGAAGGATAAGGCTTCGTAAGCAGGGACGGACAAGGCGGCATTTATCGTGATGATTCCTGCAATCGGGAGACCTTCAGCGGCAAGTGACAGGGCAAGTGTCGCCCCCATCGATTGTCCGACGATGAAGATCGATTCGCACCGTCCGGCTAACTGTTCGAAGCCGTCACGCAAGCTCTGTTTCCAGTCATCTGCCGTCGTCGCTTCGAATTCCCGGACATCGGTCCCGTGACCGTGCAGGCGAGGGGCATAGACGGAGAAACCTTGTTCTGCGAACTGTTCTCCTACAGCCCGAACGCTTTGCGGCGTTGCGTTAAAACCATGACAGAGCAAAATGCCGACGGATCCGCGTCCTAAGGAAAAGGCTTCCGCACCCGGTATAACAGGATAAACCATACTCATCATCTCGTCCTCCATTTCAAAAATAAAAACCCGTTTGGCTTTGGACGCAAACGAGTTTCTCGTGTGTATCATCCAAAGCAACCGCTTTGCTGGTCGGAGCACCTTGCATAACAGCAGGTTGCCGTGGAGTCCTAGAGCCAGGTCTCTCGTCCACTCTTGATATATCGTATAGGAATTGTCGGATTAATCATTGAGAAGATGATAGCATTGGCGGAAATGAATTGTCAAACTCTCTTGAACAGGCGTCAAAATTCAGACAACGATCCGGTTTGTCCCGGGACAAAAATCGATATGGGTCATATGGTTTATTTTTGAAAATATGGTTGACCTTTAAAAGATCTTTCTGTAGTGTAAAAATTAGTTTTACGACATAAGTTCAACCGGCAACAACACACATACGAATTTCATACCGCAACACTTATCCAGAGAGGTGGAGGGACTGGCCCTACGAAACCTCGGCAACAGACTCATTATGAGCACTGTGCCAATTCCATCAGACAATTGTCTGAGAGATGAGTCGAGTGGATTCTGCCATTGTGCGGATCCAGGTCTCTTCTTGTTTCTTAAGAAGAGACCTTTTTTGTATTTTAAAGGGGGAACAAGTGGTGATTACATTCAAAAATGTAAAAAAAATCTATGAAACAAAGGAACAATCGATTGCTGCGCTGAACGGGGTCGATCTCGAAATCCGAAAGGGAGAAATCTTCGGTGTCATCGGTTTCAGTGGAGCCGGAAAAAGTTCCTTATTACGATGCGTCAACCTGCTTGAACGGCCGACATCGGGCAGTGTGACGGTCGATGGCCAAGATTTGACGACGCTCTCGGCGAAACAGTTACGGGAAGCCAAACAACACATCGGGATGATTTTTCAGCACTTCAATCTGCTGGATTCGAATACGGTTTTTGCGAACGTCGCAAAAACCCTTGTCTTAAAGGGCGTCAAAAAAGACGAGGTCCATCGGCGGGTCAATGAACTGCTGGATTTCGTCGACTTGGCGGATAAGGCCGATCATTATCCGGACCAGTTATCGGGCGGACAGAAACAACGGGTCGGGATTGCCCGGGCACTTGCCACCCAGCCGTCCGTCCTGTTGTGTGACGAAGCGACCTCGGCGCTTGATCCGCAGACGACACAACACATATTACGCCTGCTGAAACAAATCAATCAGGAATACGGCATCACGATCTTACTGATTACCCATGAGATGGGTGTCATCCGTGAGATTTGTGACCGGGTCGCCGTCATCGAAGCCGGCAAGCTGATTGAATCGGGTACCGTGTTCGACGTCTTCTCGAATCCGCAAACGGCGACGGCAAAAAACTTCGTCCGTTCCGTCATGCAGGATGAGATTCCGGCGTCGGTTCAAAAAGTCATCGATCAACGGGATACCGGGCACCATATCTACAAAATCAACTTCCTCGGGGCAGGGACCGGACAACCGCTTTTATCGCAAGTCGCGAAACGGTTTGATGTCGATCTCAACATCCTGCACGGCAGCATTACGGAACTGCAAAACATTCCGTTTGGCAGTCTGCTTGTTGAACTGATCGGTGATGCGGCGGAAATCAAACGGGCACTGCATTACATCGATCAATCGGATGTCGTCGTCGAGGAGGTGCTCGCAGATGCTAGTTAATTACACGGACATCTGGACCGCTTTTCTGCAGACGTTGACGATGGTTGGACTGTCATTACTCTTTTCGACATTGATTGGTTTACCGCTCGGGATTCTGCTTGTCGTGACACGCAAAGGAGCGTTGCTCGAACAAATTCCGTTCTTCAATGTCCTAAGCGGCATCGTCAATATCTTCCGGTCCGTTCCGTTCATCATTCTGCTCGTGGCAATCATTCCGCTGACCCGTTTGATTGTCGGATCGTCAATCGGAACACAGGCGGCAATCGTTCCGCTCGTCTTTTACGCGGCACCGTACATTGCCCGCCTGATCGAAAGTTCGTTGCTTGAAGTCGATACCGGTGTCCTTGAGGCAGCGGAAGCGATGGGGGCGACACCGTTGCAGACGATTTTCCGTTTTCTGTTGCCGGAAGCGCTCAGCTCGCTTGTTCTGAACCTGACGATTGCGACGATTGGTTTGATCGGCGCATCAGCAATGGCCGGGGCAATCGGTGGCGGGGGACTTGGTGACTTGGCAATCACGTACGGTTACCAACGGTTTGATACGACGGTCATGATCATCACGGTCGGAATTCTCGTCATCTTGGTTCAAGGGTTACAGACGACAGGCAATCTGTTAGCACGAAAAATTCGGAGACACTAAACAACTACAAATAGAGAAAAAAGGGAGAGATGAAAGATGAAAAAAGGTTTAGCGATTGGTGCAGCATTAACGACGGTATTGTTTGCGGGATGTGCCGCTTCCGGAGAAGAAGATCAAAAGACGGTCAAGCTCGGAGTCAGCGGTTCTGATACACAAGTCTGGGAATACGTCGCGAAAAAAGCGAAGAAAGAGGGCATCACGATTGAACTCGTCAAGTTCTCCGACTACGTCCAGCCGAACCTCGCCCTGGCGGAAGGGGAGATTGATGCGAACTCCTTCCAGACCGTCTCTTACTTTAACGCCTTCAAAAAAGAACATAAGTTAAAACTGTCGCCGATTGCGACGACGGTCATCGCGCCGATGGGGATTTATTCGGATAAGGTCAAGGACGTCAAAGACATTCCGGTTGGCGGAAAGATTGCCGTCCCGAACGAAGCGACGAACATGGGTCGGGCATTGCTGCTGTTGCAGGAAGCCGGCTTGATTAAATTGCCGGACGACTTTGACGGTAACGGCTCCGTTGATAAAATCGTCGAGAATCCGAAAAAACTGAAGATTGTCCCGGTCGTGGCCGGTCAGACACCACGCGTGCTGCCGGATGTCTCGGCCTCGATCATCAATAACGGAATTGCCGTCGATGCCGGCTTTAATCCGATCAAGGACTCGATTCTCCATGAAAACGAGACGGCAAAACCGTACATCAACATTATCGCGACCCGGACGGAAGACAAAGACAAAAAGACGCTCAAGAAAATCGCCTCGCTGTACCATCAGGATGACGTCGCTGCCTTCATCAAAAAAGAGTACAAAGGCAGCACGATTCCAACGTTCGTCCCTCTCAGCGATATCGGAGAATAACCAAAAACCAAAAGGAGCGTGACCCAAATGACAATTCAGACGAGACGGCAAAACCTGACACAAACGATTGAACAGGATATTGAGCAAAAACGGGAGTCGTATCTTGAGACGAGCCATCGGATTCATGCGACACCGGAAATCGGCAATGAAGAATATTTTGCGTCGCGTCATCATACGGAACGCCTGACAGCCGAAGGGTTTACAGTCGAACTTGGTGTGGCCGGACACGAGACAGCGTTTCTCGCCCGGAAGGTCTCGGATAAACCGGGAGCAACGATCGCTTTTCTAGCTGAATATGATGCCTTGCCGGGAATCGGTCACGCATGCGGACACAACATCATCGGCACGACAAGTGTCGCAGCAGCGATTGCCGTCAGTCAAGTTCTGGATGAAGTCGGCGGCAGTGTCGTCGTCCTCGGGACACCGGCGGAAGAAGGCGGACCAAACGGCAGTGCGAAAGGGAGTTTCGTCAAACACAATCTGCTGACGGGCATCGATGCGGCCTTAATGGTCCATCCGTCCGGACAGACCCGGATTACCGGTTCTTCGCTCGCCGTTGATCCGCTCGATTTTGCCTTTACCGGTAAACCGGCCCATGCGGCAGCTTCGCCGGAAGAAGGGATCAATGCCCTGGATGCCGTCATTCAGTTGTTTAACGGAATCAATGCGTTACGGCAACAGTTGCCGAGTGACATCCGGATTCACGGAATCATTACCGATGGTGGAGATGCGCCGAACATCATTCCGGAGTATGCCAAAGCCCGTTTCTTCATCCGGGCGACGACACGCGAACGGCTGAATGCGGTGACGGCAAAAGTCAAAGCCGTTGCCGAAGGGGCAGCCCTTGCGACCGGAGCGACGCTTGAGATCATCGCCTTCCAAAACGAAGTCGATAACCTGTTGTTCAACCGGACGTTTGACGAGATTTTCCGGGAAGAAGCGACGGCGCTTGGGGAAGACGTCAAGACCGATGAACGGCAGGGTCTCGGTTCGACCGACGCCGGCAACATCAGCCAGGTCCTGCCGACGATCCATCCGTACATCAAGATTGGAGCAGACGACTTAGTTGCCCATACGGAAAGTTTCCGGGAGGCGGCGAAATCGGAACAAGGCGACGAAGCCTTGATCACGGGAGCGAAAATCCTGGCCCGGACGGCGTTCCGTCTGCTGACGGATGACTCGTTACTCGGGACGGTCAAACAGGAGTTCCACGACCGGAAAAACGGTTACTTGACGTAACAGCGAAAGACAGAAGTATGTGTTGGTCCGACCGGATGTCATCAAGACGACCGGGCGGGCCAAACCATACTTTTTTTGTTGAACCGGAAAAAAGAAAACAAATTCTCTTTTGTATTTTAAAATAACCTGTGCTAGTCTTGACCTGTACAACTGAATAACCAGTTCTTCGGGGTAGGGTGAAAATCCCAACCGGCGGTAATGCGATGATTTTCGAATCGACGAGCCCGCGACCCACAATGTACGCATTGTGGCTGACTTGGTGTGATTCCAGGGCCGACGGTAAAGTCCGGATGGGAGAAGAACGAAAAAATGTGCTTGAAACCATTTTCTGAAAAAATCTGTTCGGGAAAAGGTCTATTTCTGTATGCTTTTGAACAGAAAACAAGACGTTTCTTTCGTGATCCTTCAATCATGACGCCCTGCAAATGCAGCGGCGTCTTTTCTTTTGAAAGGAGCGGAAATATGAATAATCGAATGCACCAGGCGATGCAGTTGGCACGGATGCTGGACGGACAAACGAGTCCAAATCCGAGTGTCGGTTGTGTCATTACGAAACATGGAAAAGTGATAGGCTTCGGTGCCCACCGGTTTGCGGGTGGTCCGCATGCGGAAGTCGAAGCATTAAACATGGCAGGAGAAGCGGCGCGTGGTGCGGATCTCTATGTCACACTCGAACCGTGTAACCATCATGGAAAGACACCGCCCTGTACGGAGGCGATTTTAGCCGCCGGCATCAAGCGGGTGTTCGTCGCAACGGAAGATCGGCATGCAATCGTCGCCGGACAAGGTATTACGCGTCTGCGTGAAGCCGGACTGACGGTCGAAACCGGATTACTCGAAGACGAAGCGGTTCGATTTTATACACCGTTTTGGCAAAGTCTCGAGCGGAAACGACCGGTCGTCACCGTCAAAGTCGCCCAAAGTTTAAACGGTGTCGTCACGACAGGTGAGCAACGCCTGATTACATCAGATGCAGCCCGGGCGGCAGGACGTGAGCTGCGGGCAACACATGACGCCATCTTAGTCGGGAGTGAGACGATTTTAATCGATGATCCCGCATTGACGTTACGCACGGAAGCCGGACCTGAACCGATTCGGGTCGTCGTCGACCGTCGTGGACGTTTGACGGAAAGCGCCCAAGTCTTTCGGGACGGTTTGAATCCGACATACTGGCTGACGGAACAACCGCGTGTCTCAATTCAATCGAACGTCACGATTCTCGTCGGCACGTATACGACACCGAATCAGATTTTAGACATATTGTACGACCAGGGGATCCGCAGTTTGTTGATTGAAGGCGGACCAACGATTCAGTCGTCATTTTTAGAAGCAGACCTTGTCGATCGTCTTGAAATCTATCAAGCCCCGTCCGTCTTACAAGGGACGACCGGATTGACAAGCACAATCGAGATTGAAGACCGGTTCGATTTAACCGACGTCGCGCAAATCGGACAGGATGTCCATCTGCGTTATACGCGGAAAGGAGACGGCTTATGTTCACGGGATTGATTGAAGAAGTCGGGACGATTAAACGAAAAGTTCCGCGCCCGAACGGTTTAGCGCTCGAAATCGAGGCGCGGCATGTTCTTGAAGAAACGAAGATCGGCGACAGCATCGCCGTCGACGGGATTTGTTTAACGGTCACGGCGATGACGGCGACCGGGTTCACGGCGGACGCCGTTCACGAAACGATTCGGGCAACGTCCCTTCAGACGTTGCGGGTCGGCACACCGGTTCAGCTCGAACGGGCGATGCCGGCTAACGGACGGTTTGGCGGTCATTTCGTCAGCGGACACATTGACGGAACAGCCCGGTTCTTAAGCCGTCGACCGGACGGTGAAGCGATGGAATACCGGATCGAGACCGGGGAGTGGAGTAAATACTGTATTCCGAAAGGCTCGATTGCGATCAACGGAACGAGCTTGACGATCCAACACGTGGAACCGAACAGTTTAATCATCTCATTGATTCCGCACTCCCGACAGGTGACGACGTTCGACCGGTTGCAAAGCGGGGCACTCGTCAATATCGAGTGTGATTTGATGGCAAAACATTTGTATCACTTTACACAGCAGGAACAAAAAACGGATTGGTCGGCATTTTTAGGAGGCGGAGCAGGATGAACGGATTTGATCTCGTAGAAGAAGCGATTGAAGAATTAAAACACGGACGTCCGATCATCGTCTGTGATGATGAAAACCGGGAAAATGAGGGGGACCTGATTCTCCTCGCGGAACATGCGACACCCGAACAAATCAACTTCATGATCACGTACGGGAAAGGACTCGTCTGTGTTCCGGTCAGCCCGCAACTTGCAGAACGCCTTGAGCTGAATCCGATGACAGATCACAATACCGATCCGCACGGGACGGCGTTTACGATCAGCATCGATCATGAAGAAGCGAAGACCGGCATCAGTGCCGCGGAACGTGCGTTGACGATTCAACGGATGCTGACGGATGAGGCAAAACAATTTAAGCGTCCCGGTCATATTTTCCCCTTGATTGCGAAAGAGGGCGGTGTCCGGGAACGGCGTGGACATACGGAGGCCGGTGTGGATTTGGCACGGCTTGCCGGAAGTGCTGAAGCAGCTGTCATTTGTGAAATCATCTTAGAGGACGGGACGATGGCGCGCGTGGATGATTTACTGACCTATAAAGAAGTCCACGGGCTGAAGATGATTACAATCGATGCCCTCGTCACGTATCTCGAACGTCCTGTCCGGCGCGAAGCGGACGTCCTGCTTCCGGCCGCGCACGGTGCGTTTCGGATGCTCGGCTATACGACGCCTGATCAAAAAGAACACGTGACCGTCCTGTCGGGAGAGCCGGAAGACGGAATGCTCGTCCGGCTGCATTCGGAATGTCTGACGGGAGACGTCTTCGGATCAAAACGCTGTGATTGCGGTCCGCAACTTGACGCAGCACTGGCACGCATCGGACATGAAGGCGGAGCGTTACTCTACCTGCGCCAGGAAGGGCGCGGTATCGGCTTGATGGCGAAACTGAAAGCCTATGAGTTGCAGGAGCAGGGACTCGATACGGTCGAAGCGAATCACGCGCTCGGGTATGCGACGGATTTACGGGATTACAAAGTCGCAGCCGCGATGTTACACGATTTAGGTGTCACGAAAATTCGGCTGATGACGAATAATCCGGAAAAACAACAGGCACTGGAACAACACGGTATTACGGTGCTCGAGCGGATTCCGCTTGAGATTGACCCGGTACCGGAAAACAAGCAGTATCTGCAAACCAAACAAACGAAACTCGGGCATCTGCTCGATATCCAAGGAGGACAATAACATGGTATTCGAAGGATTTTTAACAGGTGAAGGACTACGCGTCGCAATCGTCGCAGCACGATTCAATGAATTGATTACATCGAAACTGGTCGGTGGAGCAAACGATGCGTTCCGTCGTCACGGAGTCGCTGCGGATGCTGTCGATACAGCATGGGTTCCGGGAGCGTTCGAGATTCCGCTCGTCGCGGAAAAGCTTGCGAAAAGCGGAAAGTATGACGCTGTCATCACACTCGGTGCCGTCATTCGCGGTGCGACATCACACTACGATTATGTCTGCAACGAAGTCGCGAAAGGTGTCGCCGGCGCGTCACGTGAAACAGGGGTGCCGATTATCTTCGGTGTCCTGACGACTGACTCAATTGAACAGGCCGTCGAACGGGCGGGAACGAAAGCGGGGAACAAAGGATACGAAGCAGCGGTCTCAGCAATCGAGATGGCGAACCTGTTACGGACTATTTAATGAAATAACTGAGTCTTGAGACCTGTTTCCGAATGGAACAGGTCTCTTTTTTTATTCTGGCAGGACTTTACGAACTCCATCCCTAATGATAAGGGAAAGACTCTTTACAGAAGGGTGGAAAGGAAGATGGTGCGTTCAAAAAAAGCTTATTATCTGCCTGTTATCGTCTGCTTTATTACAATTTACTATCTTTGGCTGATTATTTTTGCAAACCAGCCAGAGTTGTCAGCTTGGGGCAGTAACTTGTTTTCCATACTCGGTTGCGCGTTTGCGACATGTTTGTTGGTTCAGGCGCAACGAGAACCGGACCAACAAGAAGGACATTTTTTTCTCTACCTTGCATACGGAACAGGAAGTTATCTGATTGCCGAATTGATGTGGGGGACGTATGAGAATATTCTTCAAGTCGAAGTTCCCTTTCCCGGTATCTCGGATCTTTTTTACGTGTTGCAATCTGTCTTCTTTTTAGTGGCCTTTCTACACGCAATCCAACGCCATGTCACAAAAGCTCGTTTAGTCAGCTTTATATTTGATATCGCCATCGTTATGACGGTCGCTGTTACCTACAGTTGGTTTTTCTTAATCCGTCCGCTGTTTGACGAACCGTTCACCTCGAAAGCGGAATTCGTCCTGGCCTTTGCTTACCCGATGTGCGATATCGTTCTGTTATTTTGTATGATCAGTATCTATTATTTATTTGAGAAACACGAGTGGCAAAAACGACGACGTATGTTTCAGTGTTTGTTCATCGGATTGTTGTTACAGGTCGGCGCAGATACATCGTTTGTCTATGTGACGACCGTCAGCGGTGAGGATGTCATCCGGTTGATTGATCCATTGTTTGTCATTGGTTTACTGACGATTAGTATATCTGGTCATTTGGATAATCCCGTACAAAAAAGGCAACAGAAAGAAACAACGCGACGAAGACGTGCACCGATCGGGAAAATGTTTTTACCATATCTGTTAGTCATATTTTTATTTTCAACGATGACCTTTTATGCACGCCAAAATGAAGCAATGAATGGCTTAATGATAGGTTGCGCTATCACGATTCTCCTGATTTTAGTCCGCCAGATTCTAATGATTTTGAGTCACCAAGAATTAATTGAAGAAATTCATCATAAAGCGGACGAGTTAGAAGTGAGTGAGGAACGGTATAAGTCTTTGTTTACTTACCATCCGGATGCCATCTATTCACTTGACTTGAAGGGACGTATTGAAAGCGCGAATCCTTCGTTCGAAAAATTGACGGAGCAGGATGCGGAGGAATTGATTGGCAAAACGTATCGGCAGTTCACGACATGGCAACAGACATCGACAGACAAGGCGACAGCACAGCAATTTGAAACTGTTTTCCAAAAATCTGGCGGTCCAGATGTTTTGCTGAATGTAACCAACATTCCGATTCGCGTCCGGGATCGATTCGTCGGGATGTACGGGATTGGGCAGGATATCACGACCATCCGGGAAAATGAATTAAAAATCCGCCGGCTTGCTTATTACGATCATTTGACCGGGGTCATCAATCGGACCTACTTTGAAGAAGTATTGCACCATTTAGTCGAAGAAGAGCGGAAGGAAGAAACCATCATTCTCTGTTTTATTGATCTCGACGACTTTAAACTCGTCAATGATTCGTTCGGTCACCATGTCGGCGATCAGTTGTTGATTCAAGTGGCAGAGCGCCTGCAAGAAGCCGTCAATCCGGACGATATCGTCGCCCGTCAAGGCGGAGATGAGTTTACCGTCATCTTGCGGGATGTTACGTCGGATGAGCAGGGCAGAAGCCGAACGGCCCGTCTGCTCGATGACTTAAAACGAACGTATGCGATTGAAGGAATCGAATTGATTTCCAATCCAAGTATCGGAGCCGTCATATGTCAGCGGACAGCGGGAAAACACGTCGTGACGTTGCTGAAGCAGGCCGATCTTGCGATGTATCAGGCAAAATCGGGTGGCGGTAAATCCATCATCTTCTTTGAAGATATTGCCGAAAAAGCGTCCTACCGCTTGCGACTCGAATCGGAGCTGCCGATTGCCATTGAAACCAATCAATTGATTTTACATTATCAGCCGCAAGTCGATACGGTCACGTATAAGATGGTCGGTGTCGAAGGACTGATCCGTTGGAATCATCCGGAACTCGGAATGATTGCACCAAACGATTTCATTCCGATGGTGGAAGAAGTCGGCATGATTATCCGGCTTGGTGAATGGGTGTTACGCGAAGGGTTTTTACAGGCAAAACGGTGGGAAGATGAAGGAGTCACATTGAAGGTTGGACTGAATGTCTCGATGCAACAGTTTCATCATCCGACGTTCGTCCTGACTTTGATTCGTTTAGTAGAGGAAACAAGTGTTGATCCGACGCGTATCGATCTTGAAATCACGGAAGTCTCAGCTGTCGAAGATATCGAAGAAACCGTCGTGACGATGAATCGCTTAAAAGAACTCGGCTTTACGATTTCGATTGATGACTTCGGAACCGGCTACTCTTCCTTATCCCGTTTAGCGGACTTCCCGATTGATACATTGAAGATTCCCCGCGAGTTCGTCGAAAAAATCCAACCGACGACGACCGGCTACTCGATGATTTCATCCATCATCCATTTAGCGAAGTCACTCGATCTTGAGGTCATCGCGGAAGGTGTCGAGACGCTCGAGCAGGTCAACGTTCTAAATTGGTTGGAATGCTCGCGGATGCAAGGTTATTACTTTGGTCGCCCGATGCCCGCAGAACAAATTCCGGCTCTTTACTAAAAAAGAAGACGATCCTTTCCAGCAAAACAGGAAGGGATCGTCTTTTGGTCTTTTAGCATTATAAGCGCAAAGAAAGGGACGAACCTTTTCCAAGCACATCACGTTTCGCACTGAGGACATCACTCGTCAACAACTCGACTGATGTGAGCGGTTGTTCGATAATGAAACCGAAGTTTCCGCTTCGTGTCTCGCCGGGGGCATATGTCGCAGCGAGCGACTCGAGGTAGACATCGTCTTGCAGTGTCTTCTCGGTTTTTGCATCGAGCCTGAAGTGAGCGACGGGGTTAAACGTGACCGGCTCATCGCCTCTGTTCGTGATCGTCACACGTGTCTTGACGAGGTCAAACGATTCCTCATGCGTAAACCCGTGGAAGAAATCAATCATCCCGTAACTCGGCCGGGCATGGAACACTTTCACTTCTTCGACTTTCATCGTGATCGGTCCGATCGTTCGTGTCACGTCGGGACGGACAAACTGTTTTAACGTCAATTCGCCTTTGTCGTCGGTAACCGATGCGTCGACTTTCGTCAGTTTCCGGTCATCTGGTAATTGCGGGTTCGGGACATATGCGGCAGACTTTTCGATCGATACCGGTGTTTCCTGTTTCGGGGCCGACTTTTCTGATGACTTCTCTTGGACGGTGTCTGGCGTAGTGCCGCAACCCGAAAGAATCGTCCCGAGCATCAAGGCAGCAAGTATCTGTTTCATGGAAAGTCTCCTTATTTCTTCGACTTCAGTAAATCGAAGATGATTTTGGCATGATCCGTATTATCGACTTGTCCGGCAAACCGTTCCTTCGCTGGACCAAACGCATAGACGGGAACGTCTTCACCCGTATGTCCGCCTGTCGTCCAGCCGGTGTGCGACCGTTCATTGAAGATGGCTTCGATCGCATTGTCGACATCAAGCAGTTTCTTCGATTCCGCAGCACGTGTAACGGACTCGATTTCATCTTCCGTCAGGGTGAGTTTCTTCTGGTCGATATATGTCGTCAACGTTTTTTTGACATCGGCACCTTCGATGATTTTTGCTGCCATGAAGTCTGGTGTCTTTTTCGCCGCCTTGATCGGCTCGGCGAACCAGTTATAGATACCATCCGCTCCAATCGAGTAACCGCCGGTCGAATGGTCGGCTGTCGCCACGACAAGCGTGTGCTTGTCTTTTTTGGCAAAGGCGATTGCCGCTTTGAAGGCACGTTCGAAGTCTTCCATCTCGCTCATGGCACCGACGATGTCATTGTCATGACCGGCCCAGTCGATTTGACTTCCTTCAACCATCAGGAAGAAGCCTTTTTTGTTTGAATCAAGTCGTTTGATGGCGGAATTCGTCATCTGTTCGAGTGACGGAACGGATGATTCCCGGTCGATGCGTTTCGGCAGACCACCGTCCGCAAACAGACCGAGGACCTGTTTGTTTTTATCCGCCTGCATTTGATCCAGATTCGTGACGTAGCTGTAACCGTCTTTCTTAAACGCTTTCGTCAAATCGGTATCCGGACGGACGAAGTTTGATTTCCCGCCTCCGAGCAGGACGTCGATCTTATGTTTGCCGTTGACCCGCTCCTTGAAGTAGTCGTCCGCAATCGCATTCATGTTTTTCCGGTTCTCATCGTGCGCGCCGAATGAAGCCGGTGTCGCGTGTGTAATTTCGGATGTCGCAACAAGTCCCGTCGATTTTCCGCGTTCTTTCGCTGCTTCAAGGACCGTCTTGACCTCTGATTTATCATTGTCGACGGCAATCGCGGCATTATATGTTTTGACACCGGACGACATCGCCGTCGCGGCGGATGCGGAATCCGTGATGTTTTGCTCCGGGTCTTCCGGATAGGTCATCTGTTGTCCGACGAGATATTGATCAAATGCCGTTTTTTCCGCGACCGGCGTCGAAGGATCATTTTTTAAGTACCGGTGGGCTGACGTATACGAGACACCCATCCCGTCCCCGATCAGGAAGATGACATTCCGGATTTCCGGTGATTTTGCATGTTTCGTCTTAGCCTCAGCGTCGTTCATCGAGACCATCGTACTTAAGGAAAGGGTCGACAAGGCAAGAATGGGAATGATTCGTTTTAACTTCATGGATTGTTCCTCCTTCAGGAAAATAAATAAATAGTTTAGTATCGGATCAGATCTACAGGACTAACTTTAGCGGTAGAGTGTAAAACGAACATTTGAGGGATGTAAAGTTTTGTTAAGAATCAAACAGAAAACTTTACGTCGGACAGGAAGGTCGATGAGTAAAAAACAGTCAGAACGGTAATAAGATAAGAAATGGTTTTGAAACATTTTTCAGTGACAGCTCGTAAAGAAAGATAATCAATTTCAAGGAGGAATGACGATGAAGAAGACAAGGTGGATGACGGTCGGTCTCCTTACGGCAACGATTGGACTGGCAGGGTGTAATAACGAGACCATAGAAGATGGTCAAGGGGAGAACGGTTCCAAACAGCTTTCGAATACGGAGTTGCTGAAAAAAGCGTCAAGCGCACAAGAAAACATCAAGTCGTTTCATATGGACAGTGACATGATGTCGGAAGTTGGCGGTATGCCGATCAGTCAAAAGATTTCGGCAGACATCATCCAAAAGCCGATGACGATGTATCAAAAGATGACAATGAAAAATGCAGAAGACGGGACCGATGTCGAAACGGAACTGTATCTCGTGGATGATAAAATGTATATGTCGCAATCCGGACAATGGTTGGTACAAGATACATCGGAACTAGGGGATATGTTAGAAAACATGGAGTCGTCGGCATCGACAGAACAAAGTCTGAAGTTACTCAAAAAATATAAAGACAATTGGACGATGAAAAAAGAAGGTGATGTCTATCAAATCGATGTCGATTTGAAAGGCGATCAACTGAAAGCCTTCATGAAGGATTCTCTTGAACAATCCGGACAGCTTGCCCAAATGAAAGAGGTCATGGATCAAGTGGATTATAAAAAGATGGAGTACTCGATGACGTATGATGCAAAAACCTACTATCCAAAGACGCTTGATATGGAAATGGCGTTTGAGATTGAAGAAGGAACGGAATTTACGATGAAAAACGAATCTGTATTCTCGAAATTCAATGAGATTAAATCGATTGAGTTGCCGGCGGAAGCAAAAGACGCACAGGAGTTGCCGAGCAGCAAGCAATAAGAAGAAACTGATTGACCTGAAAAGGGACTGACTCAAAATTCAGTCTCTCCAAAGATAAGGGTGGCAGATTATAATTCTGCCACCCTTATCCCGTTTAAACAGGAATCACTCGTTTCACGCTGGCAGAGACAAACAAGACCCGGTTTCCTGCCTGGATCAGGAAGGGAAACTGGCTTGTGTCTCGCCTGAGGAAAGGGCGTGAAAGGACGAGAGATTCCTTTTTGAGTCAGCCCCTTTTAGTGAGCAGTAAAAAGAATACAACAATATAAGCTAGGCAATCGTCTGCACAGAAAATTAACCATTGACAATAATCTGTAAATTCTGAAAAGATAGAAAAGTACATATCGAATTGAAGGAGGGGAAACAGAATGGGGACAGCGTTCAGTGAGTGGATTGGTACGGTATCGGATTTTGTCTGGGGACCGCCGTTGCTTATCTTTTTGGTCGGTACAGGGATTTACTTGACGATACGACTTGGATTCATTCAAATTACCAAGCTTCCGTATGCCTTAAAACTGGCATTCACGAAACATCAGGACGACACGTCGGAAGGGGATATCAGTCATTTTCAGGCATTGATGACAGCTCTTGCGGCAACGGTCGGTACAGGGAATATCGTTGGGGTTGCAACAGCCGTCGTCCTCGGGGGACCGGGCGCGATCGTCTGGATGTGGTTATCCGGATTATTCGGGATGGCGACGAAGTATGCCGAGGCGATTCTCGCCGTCAAGTACCGTGTTGTCGATGAGAAAGGACAGATGGCCGGGGGGCCGATGTACTATCTCGAACGGGGATTAAGACAGAAATGGCTCGGCGTGTTATTTGCCGCGTTTGCTTCGCTTGCCGCCTTCGGGATTGGTAACGGTGTTCAGACGAACTCTGTTGCACTGGCGATGAAATCGACGTTCGACGTGCCGTTGTATGTAACGGGGATTGTCCTGATGGTGGCGACGGGGGTCGTCATTATTGGTGGAGTTAAGTCGATTGGGAAAGTCGTCAGTTATTTTGTCCCGTTCATGATTTTCTTCTATGTCGGAAGCGGTCTCTTGATCATGGTCATGAACTTTGATTTGATTCCGGGTGCGCTCGCGACCATCTTCAGCAGTACATTCTCGAACGAAGCCATCACCGGCGGAGCAATCGGTGCCGCGATTCGTTACGGGGTCGCCCGCGGGGTCTTCTCGAATGAAGCAGGTCTCGGTTCTGCACCGATTGCCGCCGCCGCTGCAAAAACGGATTTCCCGGGGCGTCAGGCACTCGTCTCGATGACGCAGGTCTTTCTCGATACGCTTGTCGTCTGTTCTATAACCGGCTTGACACTCGTCATGGGTGGTCAGCTCGATAAAAAGCTGGAAGGGGTCGAATTGACGACAGCCAGCTTTGAAGTGTTCCTTGGACCGGCCGGGAAGTACATCGTGACGATTGGTCTTGTCATGTTTGCCTTCTCGACAGTCCTCGGATGGTCCTATTACGGGGAAAAATCAATCTATTATCTGTTTGGTCAAAAATCGATTTTACCTTACCGGATTCTGTTTGTACTCGTCGCGGGACTTGGTGCGATGACGACGAACTTGAACATGGTCTGGGCGATTTCCGACGTTTTCAACGGACTGATGGCCATTCCGAACTTGATTGGTTTGATTGGTTTGTCCGGTGTCGTCATTGCGGAAACACGACTGTTCCGGGAACAGTTGAAACGGGAGGAGGCCGAACGACGAATTTCATAGAATCTCTGACATTGCACAAATCCCGCATTCTCATATGGAGAGTGCGGGATTTGTTTGATTAAGCCGTTTGATAGAGCATGAGGGATTCGTACGGGCGTAATGTGACTTGCCCTGACGTCTCTAACACATCCGGATAGTTCTGAATCAGGATCTGATGATCAAGCCACTCGTCCGGTAACGTGAACGAAGTTGTCGTACCGTAAAAGTTTGACAAGACGAGCAGCCGTTCCTCATCAGTGATTCGTTCGTACGCCCAGAGCGCAAGATCATCAGGTGTCAGAAGCCGGTAAATGCCGTTCGTCAAAACATCATACTGTTTGCGCAGGTGAATCAGCTTCTTGTAATGATAGAAGACCGAGTCCGGATCGGCGAGAGCAGCTTCAACATTGATCGAAGTATGATTTTCAGGAACCGGAATCCATGGTGTCGCGGTCGAGAAACCGGCGTGCGGTGACGCATCCCATTGCATCGGTGTCCGGGCATTGTCCCGGGATTTTTGACGGATTGCGGCCAAAATATCAGCTTCCGTTTCACCGAGCGTTGTTTTTTCAGTATAGGCGTTCAGCGTCTCGACATCCCGGTAATCCGCCAAGTCGGTAAAGTCCGGGTTTGGTGTGCCAATTTCTTCGCCCTGATAGATGTACGGTGTTCCTTGTAAGCCGTGTAACGTCGTTGCAAGCATCTTCGCACTTTCGATCCGGTAAACCGTGTCGTCACCAAACCGGCTGACGACGCGGGGCTGATCATGGTTACACCAGAAAATCGCATTCCAGGCATTTCCCTGCATCCCGACCTGCCAGTCGGAGAGAATCCGTTTCAGCTCGAGGAAATCAAACGGGGCTGCCGTCCATTTTTCTCCGTTCGGGTAATCAACTTTTAAGTGGTGGAAGTTGAAGGTCATCTTCAGCTCCTGCTCATTTGTATTCGAGTAACGAAGGCAATGATCGAGTGTCGTTGACGACATCTCACCGACGGTCATCAAGTCATGACCGGCAAAGACACGCTGGTTCATCTCCTGCAGGTAGTCATGCACGCGCGGACCGTCCGTATAGTATTTCCGGCCGTCACCGGTCGGGTCATCTGCAAAACTGTCATCTTTTGAAATCAGATTGATGACGTCGAGCCGGAAGCCGCGGACGCCTTTATCGCGCCAAAAGCCCATCATCTGATAGACGGCTTCCCGGAGCGCCGGGTTTTCCCAGTTGAGATCGGCTTGCGTCTCGTCGAACAGATGCAGGTAATACTTACCGGCGACGTCGTCGAACGACCAGGCCGGTCCACCGAATTTTGACACCCAATCCGTTGGTTCGTCCCGCCAGATGAAGTAATCGTGGTAGGGGCTGTCGGGATTTCGTCCTTGCTGGAACCACATATGATCGGTCGAACAATGATTGACGACGATATCCATCATGACGGATAACTGGCGTTTGTTTGCTTCCGCAATCAATTGATCGAAGTCTGCCATCGTACCGTAAGACGGGTCAATCGCGTAATAGTCACTGACATCATAGCCGTTGTCGCGTTGCGGGGACGCATAGACCGGCGTCAGCCATAGGTAATCGACGCCGAGCTCCGTCAGATAATCGAGTTTCGCTGTCACACCACGCAGCGTACCGGTCGCTTTGCCTTCCGGGCTGTAAAAACTTTTCGGATAGATTTGGTAGACGGCGGATTTACGCCAGTCGGTTGTCGTAAGAGTCATATCAGGTCACACCTTTCTAAAACTTATGCTGCCTCTTTAAGTGCCGCTTTGCGGGCACGTTTCGTCGAGACGTAATGGAACAGGAACGTACAGACGATCGGAACGATGATCGCGATGACCATCCCGATGATGAAGGACAGAATCGATCCGGGAACAATCGAGATGAAGGCCGGAAGACCGCCGACACCGATTGCCGGTGCGAGTACTCCGCTGACAGCGATGAAGGAAGATGCAATCGCGGATCCGACCAGTGCCGCATAAAACGGATACTTGAACCGGAGATTGACCCCGAACATGGCGGGTTCGGTGATTCCGAAGTAAGCCGAGATGGCGGAAGTCGATGCCATGTTTTTATCATTGACGTTTTTCGCGAGGAACAGCATCGCAAGTGTCGCCGATCCTTGAGCGATGTTCGAGATGGCAATCATCGGCCAGATGAACGTCGTCCCGCTTTGACCGATCAGTTGCAGATCGACGGCGATGAACATGTGGTGCATTCCCGTGATGACGAGCGGGGCATAAAGGGCACCAAACAGCAACGCACCAAGGAGTGGAACGGCTTCAAACGTATTGACGACGCCGATTGTAATCCAGTCTCCGATTTGACGTGTAACCGGTCCGATGACGGCAAGGGCCAGGAAGCCGGTTAATGTGATGGTCGTGATCGGGACGACGAGCAGCTGAATCGCATTCGGAACACGGTTTTTGAGCCAACGTTCGATTGTACTTAAGACGTAAGCGGCAGCGAGGACCGGTAAAATCTGTCCTTGATAACCGACTTTTTCGATTTCAAATAAGCCGAGGATATTGAATGTCGGAATATCCCCTTTTAGTGCACTTTGACCGTAATTCCAAGCGTTCAGGAGATCCGGGTGCACGAGCATCAGTCCCATGACAATCCCGAGGATTTCACTGCCGCCAAAGCGTTTCGTGGCGGACCAGCCGACCAGTGCCGGCAGGAAGACGAACGCCGTGTTCGCCATCATGTTGATTAAATCCCATAAACCCTGCAGGTTCGGATACCGTTCGATCATCGTCTTGCCGCCAAACTCAATGCCGAACAGATTGTTAATTCCCATTAACAGTCCGGCGACGATGATGGCCGGGATGATCGGCATGAAGACATCGGAAAAGACTTTGATCAGTTTTTGGAACGGATTCATTTTCGAGGCACCGGACGATTTGACGTCAGCGATTGTCGTCGCCTGTAAACCGGTTAATTGAATGAACTCGGCGTAGACACGGTCAACGTCGCCGGCACCGATGACGATCTGATAGACACCCGCATTCAGGAAAGCTCCTTTGACGAGCGGGACTTCAAGTAACGCTTCTTGTTCGACCAAACTTTGATCTTTTAATGTCAAGCGGAGGCGGGTGACACAGTGGGCTGCCTGCTCGACGTTATCTTTGCCACCGATTCGTTCGATGATTTGTTCTGCAATTTGCCGATAGTTGGGTTTCATCTCACATTCTCCTTTGGGATTGAACTGAAGACTCATTTTGAAATGAAAACGTTTTCTTATATGCGCACACTCATCTTAACTTATCTATATAAGTTAAGTCAATAACTTATATAGATAAGTTTGAAACCGCTTTGATCAATAAAAAAGGGGCTGACTCAAAAGTCAGTCCCTACAAAGAAAAGGATGGCAGATTCTAATTCTGCCGCCCTTTTCTCGTTTAAACAGGAATCACTGTTTCACGCAACTCCTACAGGAAAGAGCGTGAAAAGACGAGAGATTCCTTTTTGAATCAGTCTTGTTTTTCAGGAAGATTGCAGCGCTTCGAAGACGAGATGGGACTGCTTCACATCCAAGTACTGGCATTCATATTCGATCTGACCGTTATCCAGTTCGATCGCCTGAAGCGGTCGGACCGGAATCGGCTGTTGTTTCAAAATCAAAACGAGTTCAATCCCTTCATGAACAGGCAGATGTAGCGGGGAATAGAAGGAGACACTATGCATGGTCCCTTTGGAGACCACGATATTTGTTCGACCGACGTGGATATCCTGTCCGTTCAGCCGTTGAATCGTAATGGAAGCATCGACCGTCCGGGTGCTGATTGGGGCAGTCATCGCTTCCGTCGCTGCAATCTGCCGTTCGCGCATGGCGCGTTCGAAATGGACTTTAGGTAACGGTTTACTGAACAAGTATCCTTGGATGGTCGTACATTCGAGTCCTCGTAAGAAGTGGAGTTGTCGCATCGTCTCGACACCTTCTGCGACGACATCCATGCCGAATTCCTTTGCCATGAAGAGGACGCTCCGGACAACGGATTGTGTTTTTTTGTCCTGGACCAGCGTCGTCGCGAACTGCCGGTCAATCTTAATCGTATCAATCGGATACTGTTGCAGATAAGAGATTGATGAATAGCCTTTTCCGAAATCATCCAAGGCAATCTTAATGCCCATTTGACTGAGCATCTGAAGTGACTGCTGAATTTTACTGTTATCAAACAAGACATCGGTCTCGAGAATTTCGATTTCAAGCATGCTTGGGGAAACACCGAAGCGCTGGAGTGTTTCCTGGCAGGTCTCGGCAAAGTTCCCGTGGATCAAGCGTTTTGGAGAAACGTTGATTGAAATCGGAACGATCGGTAAATCGGCAAGAATCCATTGATTGATATTCCGGCATGTTTCTTCGAGCACCCAGTCGGCAATCAGGATATGCATCTCGCTTTCCTCGGATAACGGAATGAAATCGTTTGGCGGAATCCGGCCCCAGTCCGGATGTTGCCAGCGGATTAACGCTTCAGCTCCGACAATCGTTCCGGACCACGCGTTAACTTTTGGCTGATACTCAAGGAACAGTTCGTTCCGGCGGATAGCCGTTCGGATACTTTTTTGAAGTTGATGGCGCCGGTAAGTCTCGATATTGAACGTCGAGGAATAGACACTGTATTCATTCACACGGGCCCGACCGAGGGCGATGCTCGCTGTTTTGACAAGGTCTTCCGCCGAATCCGCATCTTCCGGAAAACGGCTCACGCCGATACCGATTGACGGGTACCATTCGTAGGAATCGACGACGATTTTTTGTTTGGACAGTTCAATCAATTGTTCACAGATCTTGTTGATTGAACATTCTTCGACGACGTTCGGGAACAGGACGATGTATTCATCTCCGTAGAGGTGACCAAAGTAAGAAGCAGTCGGCAGGTGGTGTAACAATTGTGTTGCTGTTTTTGACAACCACTTATCACCAATCGGATAACCGAAATCATGATTGATGTCCTGTAAGGCATTGTAGCTGACGGTCAAGACGCTGAACGTGGGATAAGTAGCAATCCATTGGTTCATTTGTTCAAGAACGAGTGTCCGGTTCGGCAGTCCCGTCACCCGGTCATGCATCGCCAGTTGAAAAATTTTCTCTTCCTGTTGTTTTAACTGTGTGATGTCCTGAATGACACTTTGGAAAGCGGAGACGACACCGTCTGCGCTACGGATCGGTGTCCGGTTTTCTAAAATCCAATGAATCCTATCGTCGTGACGGATACGATAGGAGACTTCGGACTCATGATTGGCAAGAATCCGGTGATAACTCGCTTCGACTTTTGATCGATCTTCAGGAAGAATCAAATCCTCGATCCAAAGCCCGTCGACCTGTTGGTGCCGGTGCAGCAATCCTTCAAAGATATTTTCAAATCCCCGTGTGTGAAAATCAATCTTTTTTTGATCAATATCGTACCGGTAAATCGCACTCGTCGACACTTGTTGGAACGTTAAAAACTTTTCTTTTTCATCATGAAGTTGTTTATCCAATGATTTGTGTTCCGAAAGATTATAGAGAACACAAGTGAGCTCTGCCTGTTGTTGCCGGTCATCTTGCCGGAACGCACATCGGCAGAAGATATCCTGATAACCATGCTGTGGATGAAGGACACGTGTTTCGATGTCGAGTGAAGGCAAACAGCGGTTTGTTTTCAACAGATCGAGATATTCACGAAACTCCTGTTGGTCAGCAGGATGAATCCGTTGGAAAAACTCTTGTTTAGACAAATGTTTGAGCTGTTCGGGCCGGACTCCGAATAATTCCGCGAACGAGTCGGAGGAGCGCAACAAGTTACCGTGCTCATTGAATGCGGCCAGTGCGATTCCCGGAAGTGTTTCGACCAATTGCTGATCAAACTGAATCGAGTCCATCTGTTGTTTCATCAGTCGGTTTGTCGTTAAATCGCGAGCAATTCCATAAGCCCCGACAATCAGACCATTGGAGAAGATCGGAATATTGACGATCATCATTTCGAGATAATGACCTTTCGAATGCCGGATGTGTGCCGTATACGTTTCGCTTTGTCCCTGCATGACCTGTTGAAAATGGAACACTGTGCTGTCTTGATCGTCTGGATGAACAAAATGTTTGAAGTGGTTCATTAAAGCGTCTCTCGTATAGCCCAGTAATAGGGATGTTTTATCGTTTAGACGCGTGACACGTCCTAAAATGTCGAGTGTATAAATCGCATCCGGATGGTTTTCCATGAAGTGTTCGTCAATGGTGGATACGTCCTGACCACGTTTTAGTAGGGTCTGTAGTCCTTTCTTAAATGACAATGGCAAAACCTCCAGTTAAAAAATATAAAAAGAAACCTAAAATTTGGTTCACATTTTTATAATATAACATTCAAATGGAAGAATGAACGTTTCGTTCAAAAAAACAAAAAAAGGACTCTGAGTTTAGAGTCCTTAGCGGCGGGCAATATCCGTAAACTGAAACTTATCGAGCCGGTGACGCGACTGTGTCCGTTCAAAATGCTGACCCTCGTAATAATACGTATCATTCGTAATGACGATGACGTGGGTGGTGCCCTCGAGATCCAGATACTGCTGATCTTCCACCGTCGCGGGTTGGGCCTCGATTTTTCGTTTGGCATAACTGATCTGCCGTCCGAGTGTCTGTTCGATATACGCATAAATCGACGCACCGGCAATTTCTTTCGTCAAACCGGGGACGAGGGACGTCACGAACAGGTTGATATCAAAGATGACCCGTTCCCCGTCAATCGACCGGACCCGTTTGACCTGCGTGAGCGACGTACCGGGTGTGACATGGAACAACTGGGCCAGTTCCTCGGTCGCTTCGAGCAGTTCACAGGAAATGACATCGGTCTTGACGTCATGTTCGCCGATTTGCCGGTTTGCTTCAGAAAAGCTGACGATGCCGTTGAACTGAAAGGCAATCGCATCCTGACTGAGTACGAAGACTCCTTTTCCCTGGTGTTTACGGACGAAGCCCTTGTCCTGCAAGGCATCGATTGCTTTGCGGACCGTGCCGCGGCTGGCACCGAATTCCTGCATCAATTCCGTTTCCGAAGGAAGTTTGGTTTCGGCCGGTAACGTCCCGCCCTGAATCTGGTCGACCAATTGCTGATAAATCTGAAGATATTTTGGCATCATCGATTCCGTCCTTTATCCAAAGTGTTGGGGATAGTGTAGCACGGAATCAACGTTTCCACCCAATCATCCGGCGGTACGAACTAAAAGCAGGCCAGGCGAGAATCGCGACGGCAAGCCAGTAGAGAAATTGATTTTCAGACGAGATCACACCGATGACAGCTGCGAGCAAAATGGTCGTATAGACGGAGAAAACGATGATCAACAGCGGATGGATCTTCGGGAAAACCGTGAAACGGCCAAGGCGTTCGTTTTCGCTTCTGACATAAAGCAGACTGCCGCAACTGATTAAGAGGACCAGCAAGACCAGGTTGAATACGAGGGCGCTGATCAACTGTTCGTCTTGGAACAACAAGGTGAACGGTGAAGCCGTCGTCGTCAGGAAATCGAACAACGAAGCCTCCTCATCGGCGAGACCAAATCCGAGTGTCGTGATGGCGGCGATCGCAAAAAAGGTCAGGTAGTTTAAAAACAGGAAGAACAATCCGAGTAATAATTGGCCGATGACGTCGCCGGCAATCGTTCCCGCGAGTAAAAAGATACTGAAGACGACGAGATCGAATAGAAAATACGAGACAAAATCGAGCGTCAGGTCAGACAGGCTGACGTAGTCAAACGGATGAATGCCGCCGATTCCTTGTAAAATCAGCCAGCTGACGAAGAAACCGATGATCGGCAAAATCAGCAGGATGGCGACACCAAGACTCCATTTGATCCAGTAGAGCGTTTTTTTATTGACCGGCAAAGCGTGAAGCATTAAGCTCCGGCCGCTTCCACGCTCTTTTCCGAGGATTAAAATCGCGAAGACCGCCATCAGAATCGCGCCGAATCCGGCAAAACTCGGACTGACGAGGACGGATTGGATGATTTCGTTTTCTGCTCCACCGTATGTACCGAAGTTATCGATGACCGTGTAACTGCCGAAGCCGTAACTGAAGACAGCGAGCAGGAAAAGAGAAGCGAGTGGCCAGATGCCCTGCTTGATATGATAACGTATCAGTTGTTTATACATGTTGATCGCCTCCGAACGTTCCTAAAAAGTAATCTTCGAGTTGGACAGGTAACACATCTCTCAGTAACGGATTTGTCTTGTCGACGTAAGCGGCACCGGCTTCCGAGCGGACGATCAGCGTGACGACCCGGCCGGTTTGTGACAGGACGTGAACATCGTTATGGTGGAAATCCGGGACCGTCTCATAGGCGAGTTGCCATTTCTGCATGCTGGATTTCGCATCTTCGAGTGTTTGCGGTTCTTTGACGAGGTGTTGTTCGATCGTCATGATCCGGTCGGCCAGTGAATCGAGTTCCTCTAACTGATGGGACGCGATCAGGACGGCGGTTTGACGTTCGGCAAGCAAGGTCACAAGCTGTTTTAAGTAATTTCGTTTATTGATCCGGTCGAGTCCGTCCGTCGGTTCATCGAGTAACAGGACCGGTGCGTTGGTTGCGAAAGCAAGCTGCAGTAAAAACAGCTGGGCCTGACCTTTTGAGAGTGAGGTGACACGGCGTCCACGATCGAGATTCAACGACCGGCAATAGTTTTCAATAAAAGTCCGTTCGAAATTCGGATAAAACGCATTGTAAAAGCCGATCAATTCCCCGAGTGTCATCTGACGGTAGACGCCGATTGAATCCGGAACTAAAAACAGATGTTGCCGGGCTGACGGAACGTGATGGATGGACTGTTGGTTCCATTCGACTTTTCCGCGGGACGGCTCAAGTGCTCCGACGAGTGTTTTCAGTAACGTCGTCTTGCCGGCACCGTTTCGTCCGATCAGTGCTGTAATCGTTCCGGCTGGCAACGTGAACGAGGCGTTTTCGTAAATCATTTTGGAATCAATCTGTTTGGTCAGGTGAGACACGGTCAACATGAGGAATCCTCCCTTGTTTGGATAAGTAGTTGATAAAGATCTGCATTGGATATCGATAATTCATCGGCTACGCTGCACAGTGTCTGCACATGTGGTTGAATCGCAGCCTGTTTGACCTGTTCGATCGGTAAATCGGAAATAAAGGAACCTTTGCCGCGCATCGTGACGATGAAGTTACGGCTTTCGAGTTCCTGATAGGCACGGGAAACGGTATTCGGATTGACGAGTAACGTGCTCGCCAGTTCACGGACCGACGGCATCTGTTCACCGGACCGGAGAAGTCCGCGGGCAACCGCACGGATGATTTGGGCGACCAGTTGCTCGTAAATCGGCAACGAACTTTTAGGGTCAACCGTAAACATTCGATTACCTCCTTAAGTGTATTAATTCAATTAGTACACTAATTATAGGAAAATCCATCCAGGACGTCAAGTGGAGTAAAAAAAGGAGTGACGGGAAACGCTGCTAATAAGGAAGAAATGTTGCTCCGGCGTAACGCGACTCTAAATATTTGCTATACTGACGACAGAAGAATCATCAGGAAGGATGACCGAGAATGTTAGAGCGATTAAGTGCGTTGGAAGACCGTTATGAAAAATTAAATGACCTGTTGGCGGACCCCGCCATCATTAAAGATACGAATCAACTGCGTGAGGTATCGAAGGAGCAGTCCCAACTGGCACCGACCGTTGAAGTGTACCGCGTCTACCGCGATAAGATGGAAGCCTACCAGGAGGCGCGTCATATGTTGACGGACCCGGAGATGCGCGATCTCGCGAAAGAGGAAGTCGCCGTGCTCGAGCCGGAAATCAAGGAACTCGAGACGAAGCTGAAAGCTCTGCTCCTGCCGAAAGATCCGAACGACGATAAAAACGTCATCGTCGAAATCCGCGGTGCGGCAGGCGGTGATGAAGCGGCGTTATTTGCCGGCGATCTCTTTAAAATGTATTCGAAGTTCGCTGAAAAACAGAGCTGGAAAATTGAGATCATCGATGCCAGCTATACGGAGCTTGGCGGCTACAAGGAAATCATCTTCATCGTCAAAGGAACGGGTGCGTATTCGAAGCTAAAGTATGAGAACGGCGCCCACCGAGTCCAGCGTGTCCCGTCAACCGAGTCGGGCGGACGGATTCATACATCGACCGCAACCGTTGCCGTCTTGCCGGAAGCAGAAGATGTCGAAGTCGAGATTCACGACAAAGATGTCCGCGTCGATACGTTCACATCGAGCGGACCGGGCGGACAATCGGTCAACACGACCCAGTCGGCTGTCCGGGTCACGCACGTACCGACGGGAATCGTCGCCAGCTGTCAGGATGAAAAGTCACAAATTAAAAATAAAGAAAAAGCGATGAAGGTGCTGCGGGCACGTGTTTACGATAAGATTCAACGCGAGCAGCAGGCCGAGTACGATGAAAAGCGGAAATCAGCGGTCGGAACGGGTGACCGGTCAGAGCGGATCCGGACGTATAACTTTGCCCAAAACCGTGTCACTGATCACCGGATCGGTTTGACGATTCAAAAACTTGACCGGATTCTGCAAGGTGAGATGGATGAAGTCATCGATACTCTCGTCATGGAGTATCAGGCCCGGGCATCGGAGGCGGCGAACTGATGCGAATCGCAAAACGTCTGAATCAGGCACAAACGATGCTCTTGACGGCAGGACGCGAGGCCTCGAGTGCCGAATGGTTACTTATGCACGTTTTACAGGTCGACCGGACCGGATTGTTGATCCGTTTGTCGGACGAACTTGAGCCGGAACAGGACCTGTTGTTCAGTGAATATTTACTGGCCCATTTAAATGGTGTCCCGGTCCAGCATTTGATCGGATACCAACCGTTTTACGGACGCGACTTCCGCGTGTCACCCGCTGTCTTGATTCCGCGGCCGGAGACGGAAGAATTGATTGAATTCGTGACGGGACGCCTGCAAGGAGAAACATTCAAACCCGGTGAAATCGTCGATATCGGAACCGGCAGCGGAGCGATTTGTCTGACGCTTGCCCTTGAACTGAAACAACCGGTCACGACGGTCGATATTTCGGCGGAGGCGATTGCGGTTGCCAAAGAAAATCAACAGATGCTTGGCGGAGAGGTCACCTTTTTGGAAGGGGATTTGCTGGCACCGCTTGCTGACCGGTCAGTCCGGGTGTTAGTCTCGAATCCCCCTTATATTGAAGAAGATGAATTGCTCAGTGACGTCGTGTTTGACCATGAGCCCCACCTCGCGTTGTTTGGCGGGAAAGACGGACTCGTGTTCTACCGCCGCCTGATTGAAGACAGCAATCGGATCCTGCGCGATGATTTTCGTTTGATTGCGTTCGAAATCGGACACAATCAGGGCGATGAAGTGCAAATGATGTTAAAAAAACGTTATCCAACTGTAGAAACGGGTATTTTAAAAGATATAAACGGTAAAGACCGTATCGTGTATGCGGAACGAAAGGATTGTCCAGAGTGAAGACGGAAATGATTCAGCAGAAGACATTAAATGAAGCGGTACGACTATTACAAGAAGGTGAAGTCGTCGCGATTCCGACGGAGACGGTCTATGGTCTCGCAGGGGATGCGACGAGCGAAACGGCCGTTCGGCGAATTTTCGCCGCGAAGGGTCGACCTTCCGACAATCCGTTGATTGTCCATGTCGCATCCATTGAACAGGCAAAGCAGTTCGTCACTCATATTCCGGATGTCGCGACTCAATTGATGGATACGTTTTGGCCGGGTGCCTTGACGATCATTTTAGAATCAAACGGACGTGCATCCTCACTCGTCACCGCAGGACTGGATACGATCGGATTACGGATGCCGGACCATCCGCTGGCGCTTGAGTTAATCGAAGCGACCGGGTTGGGTCTGGCAGCACCAAGTGCCAACCGTTCCGGAAAACCTTCACCGACGTCATCTGCGCATGTCGCACATGACCTCTCGGGCCGCATCGCCGCAATCGTCGACGGCGGGGAGACCGGAATCGGTGTCGAATCGACGGTCATCGACTGTACCGTGAATCCACCGGTGATTTTACGGCCGGGTGGTGTGACGCGGGAACAGATCGAATCGATCATCGGAGACGTGTCACTTGATCCTGCCTTATCGATGAAGGACCAGACACCGAAGGCACCAGGCATGAAGTACACGCACTATGCACCGGAAGCAACGTTATCCGTTGTAGCGGGTGACCTCTCATTCCTGCAGCAACTCATCGATGAAGCACGCCAAACCGGACAAAAGACAGGCGTCATTCTCTTTGACGGAGAAGACATCGAAGCCGATGTCCGTTGTTTCCTCGGAACGACGATGGAAACAGCTGCGCAACGTCTTTACGATTGTTTACGGCGATTTGATCAGACGACAGTAGATCAGATTTTTGTACGGGATCTATCAGAAGAAGGGGTTGGGCTGGCAGTCCGAAATCGGCTCCACAAGGCAGCAGGTGGTCGGATCATTCGCCCGTAAAGAAGGAGGATACTGAGATGAGCACACGTCGTGTATTGTTTATCTGTACAGGAAACACATGCCGCAGTCCGATGGCAATGGCATTATTACGGTCAAAAGTGGCCGATCAAGAATTTGATGTCCGTTCCGCCGGTCTGCGTTCGATGCAAGGATTCGATGCTTCTGAAAACGCATTGCAGGTTTTACGTGAGCGCGGCATTGAACTTGAACACTATACGCAAGTATTTGACGACGTCCTCGGGCGTTGGTCGGATATCATCTTGACGATGACACGCAGCCATAAACAGGAAGTCGGCGAACGGTACCCGGAACTGAAAGACCGGACGTTTACGCTGTACGAGTACGTGACCGGCCTTGAACGGGATATCAATGATCCGTACGGCGGATCGATGAACGTTTACCGCCAGGTCCGAAATGAACTCGAACCCCTCGTCAACCGTCTTGTGTTAAAATTGACGCAGAACGGAAACGGAAGAAAAGCACCGGACAACCGGAAGCTTCCGAAAAAACAACCTAAACAAACGGGGGAATAGTTAACGATGAAAGTAGCAATCGGAGCAGACCATGGTGGTTTTAAGTTAAAAGCGGAACTGAATGAACTCTTACAGGAGCTCGGAATTGATTATACGGACTTCGGAACGTATTCGTCTGAATCAATCGATTATCCGGACGTCGCGATTCCGGTCGCGGAAGCGGTCGCGAACGGTGAATTCGACCGAGGGATTTTAATTTGCGGGACAGGTATCGGAATCGGTATCGCTGCGAACAAAGTCAAAGGCATCCGGGCAGCACTCGTCCATGATACGTTCAGCGCCAAAGCGACACGTCAGCATAACAACTCGAATATCTTGACGATGGGCGAACGTGTCATCGGACCGGGTCTTGCGCGTGACATCGCGAAAATCTGGCTTGAGACGGAGTTCGAAGGCGGACGTCACGAAAACCGCGTCTGCAAAATCTCAGATTATGAGGTGAAGTAAATGGATCTGGAACAAATCAAACAAGATCTCGAAGCGTCGTTGACGGAACTGAATGAACGATTCCCGTTAAAAGGGAAACTACTCGTCATCGGGTGTTCGACAAGCGAAGTCATCGGCAAACAAATCGGTAAGGCGGGTTCGCCCGAAGTCGCAGAAGCGTTGTTCGATGTCTTTGATACGTTCCGTCGTTCGCATCAAGTCGATCTGGCGTTTCAAGGTTGCGAACATATCAATCGTGCCTTGACGCTGGAGCGGCAAATCGTCGAACGGCTCGGACTGGAAGCGGTGACGGTCGTACCGGTTCCGGAAGCAGGCGGTTCGATGGCGAGTGTCGCCTATCAACGTTTTTCGGCACCGGTCGTCGTCGAAGCGATCCAGGCCGATGCCGGGATCGATATCGGAGACACATTCATCGGGATGCACTTGAAGCAAGTGGCGATTCCGGTCCGTCTGCCGCACCGCGAAATCGGTGAGGCACATGTGACAGCTGCCGTCACGCGACCAAAACTGATTGGTGGCGCGCGTGCTAAATACGAATGATTTGCGCAAGGGGTTGCACTCCCCTTGCTTTTTTAATGGATTTTTAGAGGGTGCCAGCAAGTGATTATTCGTGTTAAGATAGGTCTATCGAAATGAATGGGGGAATTCAGATGGAACAAACACCACTAACGTATCTGAAACAGCAAGATGAGGAACTCTTTTCGGCTATGCGCAAGGAATTAGGGCGTCAACGCGATAATATCGAGTTGATTGCGTCAGAAAACTTTGTCTCACAAGCGGTCATGGAAGCTCAAGGCAGCGTGCTGACGAACAAATACGCAGAAGGTTATCCGGGTCGTCGTTATTACGGCGGTTGTGAGTTCGTCGATTTAGCGGAAAACTTGGCACGTGATCGTGCGAAGGCCATCTTTGGAGCAGAACATGTCAATGTTCAGCCGCACTCAGGTGCACAGGCCAACATGGCGGTCTACTTCACGATTCTTGATCAGGGCGACACGGTCCTCGGGATGAACCTCTCCCATGGTGGTCACCTGACACACGGTAGTCCTGTGAATTTCTCCGGTGTTCAATACAACTTCGTTGAGTACGGCGTCGATCCAGAAACAGAGATGATCGATTACGATGTCGTCGCGAAGCTTGCGGAAGAACACAAACCAAAACTGATCGTCGCGGGAGCATCGGCTTATCCGCGCGTCATCGACTTCAAACGATTCCGTGAAATCGCGGACAGTGTCGGTGCCTACTTGATGGTCGACATGGCGCACATCGCGGGACTCGTCGCGGCAGGTCTCCATCCGAATCCGGTCGAACATGCGCATTTCGTCACGACGACGACGCACAAGACACTTCGCGGACCACGCGGCGGGATGATTCTTTGTAAGGAAGAACATGCCAAAGCCATCGATAAATCGATTTTCCCGGGAATCCAAGGCGGACCGCTCATGCACGTCATCGCAGCGAAAGCCGTTGCCTTTGCGGAAGCATTAGCACCTGACTTCAAGGAGTACATCGAGCAAGTCGTGGCCAATGCGAAAGTCCTCGGCGAAGAGTTGACGGCACGTGGACTGCGGATCGTCTCTGGCGGTACCGACAACCACCTGCTTCTCGTTGATCTCCAACCGCTAGGCATCACGGGCAAGCTTGCGGAGCATGCTTTGGACGAAGCCGGCATCACGGTCAACAAAAACACGATTCCGTTTGATCCGGCGAGCCCGTTCGTTACGAGCGGAATCCGAATCGGGACGGCAGCGATGACGTCGCGTGGATTCAAAGAAGCCGAGATGAAACAAATCGCAGAGCTGATTGAACTCGTTCTGAAAAACCCGGAAGATCAAGAAACACTGACAAGTGCCCACAAGCAAGTTCTGGCATTGACAGGTCGTTTCCCGCTTTACCCGGAACGCGGTTAAGTTTTAAGCGTACAATCACCACCTCTACCTTTTCGATTGATGAGAAGTGCGGGGTGGTTTTTTTTTGATGACCTTCAGCTAATCGGAAAGGAAGTGAAGGATGATGAAGATTTTAGTCGTGGAAGATGATCTGCATATTCAGCGACTTGTCCGGGAGACACTTGAAGCGGACGGCCATCAGATTGTCACGACGGCGGACGGGAACGAAGCGGCCCGATGGATGGACGACCAACTGTTCGAAGCAGCCGTGCTGGACGTGATGGTGCCGGGACGAACCGGTTTTGAATTGTGTACCTTGTTGCGGGAAAGTCATGAAATTCCGATTTTGATGCTGACAGCTCTCGGAGAACTGACCGATAAACGTGACGGTTTTTCATCGGGAGCGGATGATTACATCACGAAACCCTTTGATCCGGAAGAACTGGTTTTCCGTCTGCATGCCGTTGCCCGGCGGTATCAAAAAGCCGTTGTCCCCATCATACAATTTGGTGAGGTTACGATTGATAAACAGAGCCAGCAGCTGACGATCGGAACGACCCGGTTGACGATTCCCCGCCGTGAGTTCGAATTGTTGCACCAATTGGCCAACTTTCCGGGACGGGTCTTCAGCCGGGAAGAATTGATCGAACACGTCTGGGGACTCGACTTCATGGGGGACGACCGGACGGTTGACGTCCATATCAAGCGACTGCGCAAACGACTGCAGGAGACGGACGCAATCAAAATCCAAACTGTCCGCGGTCTCGGATACCGGTTGGAGGCGACGGCATGAAATCGTTGTATGTGAAAATTGTCGGGCTCGTCTGTCTGGTTCTGCTCGTCTCCGCATTGATTGCCTTATTGATCAGTAATGTCTTGTATTACACCGTGTGGCAAGCTTCTTACAGTCAGAAGGTAGAAGAGGCGGTCGAGACATCGTTCGCTTATTACGAACGACACGGGGACCGGCGTGTCGATTCGTTTTACGAGATGCTCAGTGCGACCGGCTTTCAACTTTATGTCGTGTCGGAATCCGGACAGGTCAAGCGGTACGGGAATCCGTTCCGTAATGAGACAATCGCACCTGCTGTCATTCAATCAGTGCAAGACGGACAGGTCTATCAAGGGATGCGGGACTACCCGTTCCATTTGTTCCTGCTTGGATTGTTTGATAATGAAGTCATCAATACGTACGGAACGTCCTTAGAAACGGATACGGGGACGGATGCCGTGTTCATTCGTCCGGACTTAAGCCGGCAGATTCGTGAGTTGCATCTGTTCGTCGGTGCGTTCCTGGCGTTACTCGTCCTGCTCAGCTTCCTGCTGCTCGTCTTTTCGATCCGTTACCTGGTGCGTCCGATCAAACGATTGACGACGGCGACGGAACGGATGACGACGGGGGATTACTCGATTTCGGTCGCGACGACCGGGCAAGATGAAATCGGGGAATTATCGCGACGGTTCGACGAGATGGCGCAGGCCGTTGCCAAGTCGGACGCCGAACGAAAAGCATTCGTCGCCAATGTCTCACATGAATTCCAATCACCACTGACGACAATCAGAGGATACGCCGGACAACTCGACCGGTCTGCACGACCCGAAGACCGGTCGAAATTAAGGACAATCGGACAGGAAGCGACACGAATGGCCGAATTGACCCGTCAATTACTGACCTTGGCACGGCTTGACGAGGGGCGTCCGCTGAGACGCCAGCCGATTCAGCTCATCCAGTCGATTCAGGCGACACTGGAGACACTTCGTTATCAGTTGGACGAACGTGGAGTGGCCGTCGCACTCGATGCATCGGATGATCCGGTGATTCGTGCAGACGAATTGGCGCTGGAACAGATTTTTCAAAATCTGATTCGAAATGCCTTACATGTCTCGGCGGAAGGCGACTTGATTACGATTCAAGTCGACACACAAGCGGATTCCGTCATCGTTCAGATCAAAGATCAAGGACCGGGCATGACGGAGCAAGTAATCGCTCATGCCTTCGAACGATTTTATCAAGGTGATGCGTCACGCGGGACGAGCGGATCCGGTCTCGGACTGGCAATTGTCAAGGAAACGATGGATCAATTGGATGGACAGATTCGAATCGAGTCGATTCCGGATGCGGGAACGACGATTGTGCTGACTTTTGTAAGTCAGGACTGAGTCGTTCATGTTCCGTTCATCTTTCACCTCTACAATCAAACCTGTAACGTACAAACAGGAGGGATGAAAGATGAAGATGGGATGGCGTGAATTGATTCGGATGCGACAACGCTTCTTCTTGATGGCAATCGTGACGACGTTGATCGTCTTGTTGATTTTAATGATTTCCGGACTGGCCGACGGACTGGCTTATGACAATGGAGCGGTTGTCCGCAACTTGCCGATCGAGCAGGTTGCCTTGAGTAAAGATGCGGAAGGGCAGCTGACACGATCCTTTTTGGAACGGACGGATCAACCGGTGGCGACGGAAGCATTAGGTGTGCAAAACATGGTGCTTGAAAAGAAAAATGGGACAAAAGAAGATGTGACGGTGTTTGCTTCTCCGAGTAATACGCGTTACGGACCGCAGCAATTAGCGGACTTAAAGGACGGTCAAGTCCTGGTCGATCGACAGTACTCCGAACAGAGAGGCACGAAAGTCGGCGATTCGGTCACGGACTTCCGGACGAAACAGACGTTTGAAATCGTCGGTACGGTCAACGACGGACGCTACAGCCATGCACCGGTCGTCTGGATGACGATTTCGACATGGGATGCCTGGCAAAAAAAGATGGACTCGAGTTATGTCTCGGCATTCATCAGCCGGGATTCGATTAAAACAAAGCTTGCGACGTATACGAAACAGCAAATCGTCGAACAAGTGCCGGGTTACGCGGCGGAACAAAACTCGTTCCAAATGATGCGGCTCGCACTCATCATCATCGGTTCGTTGATTTTGACGGCTTTCTTTTACATCTTGACGATGCAAAAAATGAAACAACTTGGTATCTTGAAGGCAATCGGGATTCGGACGCGGACGATTGGGCAAGGACTCGTCCTACAGGTTTTCCTGCTGACGGTCATCTCGTTTTCAGTCAGTCTGCTTTTGACTTGGACGGTCGGACAATTGTTGCCGGACGATTTACCATTCCGGTTTGAATGGACGACCAGTCTGCTGTATGGTGGACTGATTATCCTGATGGCTTTGCTGGGCGGTCTGATTCCGTTGCGTGCTTTGAAAAAACTGGAACCGGCTGATGCGATTGGAGGAATGACAGGATGATTAAGCTGACAGATGTCGAACAAACATATGGTGCGATGAAGGTGTTGCAACACGTCTCGTTCGAAGCCCGGGAAGGAGAATTGATTGCGCTTGTTGGACCGAGCGGCAGCGGGAAAAGTACGTTACTCCAATTGCTGGGGCTGTTGCAGACACCATCCGCCGGTCTGATTCAATTTGATGGAAGTCCGCTTGGAGATACGTCGGATGAAGGACGGCGCCGGATGCGCCTTGAGGCAATCGGCTTTATTTTTCAGGAATCCCATCTTGTACCCTTCTTAACAGCAGCGGAACAACTGGAGCTCGTTGCGGAAGAAGCCGGACGAACGATTGATGCAGCAGCTCAGCTGGAAGTGTTCGGATTACGTGAGAGACGTCATCACTTGCCGCACGCTTTATCCGGCGGAGAACGGCAACGGGTGGCGATTGCCCGGGCGCTTGTCAATGATCCGCGTCTCGTTCTGGCGGATGAACCGACGGCGAGTCTTGATTATACGAATGCCCGACAGGTGATGGAGTTGTTGCAGCGACAGGCACATGAGCACGGCAAGACGGTCATCGTCATCACCCATGACGAACGGATGCTGACGTATTGTGACCGTGTCTTACGGATGGAAGATGGACAGATTCAAGAAATCAATTAAAACGGGATACTGCTCTGACTTTTGTTTTCGCACGAAAAATAAAAGTTGGAGCAGTATTTTTGATATACTGAACTGAACACGAATAATTTAAGGGTGGATTTAAACGATGGACTTATCTAAATTCATACGGTCGGAACTAGAGACGATTAATACGGCACACATTACGAAATGGTTGGAAGATAAAAGTTTATCAAAACGTGACTATAAACGATTGGTTGAAGATTTTAAAGCCATTGTCATCATGGAACAAGCCGGTTTTTATGAACAGGCCGATGCACGGTTCATGCAGTGGAAACCTCTTCCGTTACCGGCAGAGATTTACCGTTACCGATTGGCGATTGCGGGAAAAATCGGTGGGAAACGATTGGCCCGAAAACGTTTTTCGGCATATCCTTCTGTTGTACAAAATCATTCGCAACTGAAGTCATGGAAAAAAAATCTTCGGAGCAATCCGTTGTGGTTAGGTGGACTAGTCGTAGCCGGCCTATTAGCAGTCGGCATTACGCAAGTTGATTTTTCCGAGGAAGCTCCGTCTAAAAAAACTTCCGAACAAACGAACGTTGAACAAAAGCTTGCGTCTTTAGAAAAAGAAGTCGAACAGCTGAAACAAAAAAATGAGAAGCTGGCGGCATCTGAAGAAAAAAAGACGGAAACAAAAAAAACCAAAGCCGATCAATCGAAAGAAACGGAACAAGAGGAGCCGCAGGCGTCAACGAAGGATCCTGAGCAGGCCCTTCAGGAGGCAGTTTCTTCCGTTCAGTCCAAAGAGTATGAAACGGCGAACCAATTGTTGACCGGAAAGGTCCTGACGAATAAAGAAACAGCCGGTATGGCGCGTTTCTACAAATTGATTGCAGCCGGAAAGCTGAAAGAAACGAAACAAAGTGACTACCTGGCCTACCGGAATGATTTTCCGGAATCCGGTTACATGAGTGATGTCTTATGGATGCAGGCTGTTTACGAACAAAAAAATAAAATTGGTAATTACAAAACGACATTACAGGAGTTAGCGAAACAACCGGACAACGAATGGTCATATGCTGCGAAGGCAATCCTTCAAGGGAAGAGTACGCTGGGAGATTGATTCGAAGAAAACAGTTCCCAAGCAGTCGCTTTTTGGAGTACAATGCGAAAAGAGAATGGAGAGGAGATGCAAAACAATGAGTAAAGTACATGTATTTGATCACCCATTGATTCAGCACAAGATGACGATCATGCGTAAAGTCGAAACAGGAACGAAACAATTCCGGGAGCTTGTCGACGAAGTGGCTTCATTGATGGCATATGAACTCACGCGTGATCTTCCACTTACTGACGTTGAAATCGAGACACCGGTCACGAAAACGACGCAAAAAATGATCGAGGGTAAGAAACTGGGAATCGTTCCGATTCTTCGTGCAGGTCTTGGGATGGTGGACGGCATGCTTCGCATGATGCCGAACGTCAAAGTAGGACATATCGGTCTTTACCGTGATCCGGAAACACTTGAGCCGACGGAATACTATCTCAAATTACCGACAGACGTCGCAGAACGTGATTTCGTCGTCGTCGATCCAATGCTTGCGACCGGCGGTTCTGCTGCTGACGCAATCTCCTCTTTGAAAAAACAGGGTGCACAAAGCATTAAGCTGGCTTGCCTCTGTGCGGCACCTGAAGGCGTCAAACGCATTCAGGAAGAACATCCGGATGTCGACATTTATCTCGCGGCACTCGATGAGAAATTGAATGACCATGGTTACATCGTTCCTGGACTCGGGGATGCGGGTGACCGTCTGTTTGGTACGAAATAATCAGCAGACTGAAAGGCGCTTCCTGTGAAGGGAGCGCCTTTTTTTGTACGAGTTGCCACAGGTGTGAACTGCGCACGTGACATGGAATATGTTTTAATAGGAGCAGAAGCAAGAAGGAGGAAGTCTGTATGCCCATCAAAGTCATGCCGATTTTCGGCACGCGACCGGAAGCCATCAAAATGGCACCGCTCGTCAACGTCTTAAAGAACAATCCTGCGTTTGACGTCCATGTCACGATTACGGCCCAACACCGGGAGATGCTCGATCAAGTATTGGAGCTGTTCGAGATTACACCGGATCACGATTTGAACATCATGAAAGCGCGGCAGACCTTGGTCGATATCACGACACGCGGTCTCGAGGGACTCGATGCTGTCATGAAGGAAGTCAAACCGGATCTCGTCCTTGTCCATGGCGACACGACGACGACGTTCGTCGGCAGTCTCGCTGCCTACTACAATCAAATCGCCGTGGGACATGTCGAAGCCGGACTCCGTACATACAATAAGTACTCACCGTTCCCGGAAGAAGTGAACCGGCAACTGACCTCGACGCTGGCCGATCTGCATTTTGCACCGACCGAGCAGGCGGCAGTGAATCTGGCGTCGGAAAACAGACACGCGGGCGTTTTCGTGACCGGGAATACGGCGATCGATGCCCTGCAAACGACGGTCCAGACAGATTATATGCATCCCATTCTAGAAAAGATCGGTTCGAAGCGACTTGTCCTGATGACGGCGCACCGGCGGGAAAATTTAGGTGCGAAGATGCACCAGATGTTCCGGGCGATCCGGCGTCTTGTCGACGACCATCCGGACATTCATGTCGTGTATCCGGTTCACTTGAATCCTGTCGTCCAGGAGGCGGCGAGTGACGTATTCGGAGGACACGACCGCATCACCTTGATTCCGCCGCTCGACGTCTTTGACTTCCATAACTTTGCGAGCCGGGCGCACCTTATCTTGACGGATTCCGGCGGCGTCCAGGAAGAAGCTCCGTCACTCGGTGTGCCGGTTCTTGTCTTACGCGATACGACCGAACGTCCGGAAGGCGTTAAAGCGGGAACGCTGAAGCTGGCCGGAACGGATGAAGAAACAATCTATCGTCTCGCGAGTGAGTTGCTCGAGGACGAAGCAGCGTATAACAAGATGGCCCAGGCTTCAAATCCTTACGGAGATGGTCATGCTTCCGAACGGATTGCAGCGGCGATTCTGGAACATTTTAATCAGGATGCGGAGTTTGAGCCGTTTAAAGTCGAAAACTGACGAAAGTTTAGACATACAGCAAAGGACCGATGTCCCCGTCACAAACGGAGGCACCGGTCCTTTTATGGAATCCAACAGATCATCTGTTCCAAAGATGGACGTACGAACGATGTGTCAACAGTCCGAGTGAACGTCCTCATTTCATGCGACTCCTGCAGGGAAAAGCGCGTTTTTTGCGCTGTCAGAGACAAACAAGACCCGGTTTCCTGACCACAGGTGCAGGAAAGCTGGCTTGTGTCTCGCCTGCGGAAAGCGAATGAGGAAGAGGGCGGAACGCCTGTGACGATAGAATGACGCATTATCTTTGGGAAAGAGACGGCACTTCTTTTGGACAATAATTAATACCCCATTGTTCCCTTACGCCCAGTGCGAAGGGCGGAGCAACCGTTCCGGAAGGCGTGTCTTCGTATTGCCTTGCGCCGCATTGACCTGCGCTTGCGTCAAAAACAGCGCGTCGGTCAGATCGGCTCCTGCCAACTGACAGTCACGCAGGTCGGCACCGAGGAAGTTGACGCCACGCAACCGGCTGTTCGATAAGTTCGTCGCGAGCAAAAACTGTCCGCGGACACTTATGCCGGAAAAGTCCTGTCCGGCAAGATTTTTCCCAATCCAGTCGCGGGGAAGTGGGCGTCTGCTCGTCCCTGAAAACGGTGTTTGAACCAGTCCTTCGATTTTTGCAAGGAGCGGTAGCAATGTTGCCCGTACCTGATCGAGATCGAGTGCCGCAAGCTCGTCCGGAGAAGAACCGGTCATTGCATCCAGTTCAGCCAGCTTATTTTCTAGCAGATGATGAATCGAGCGGGTTGCTGGCCGGATGCCGTCTGTCAGGTACCACATCATTTCCTGCAGATGGACCATCTTCGGATACAGGGCGTACATGACCGGTTTTGTCGTCTCATCGTACACGCCGGAAAATGTCACTTGCGAAATCTGTTGTCCGGCACCAAAGCAGTCATAAACGGTACATCCTTTATACCCGCTCGGGCGCAAACGGTCATGAATCCCGCAACGGTAATCAGCATCTAAATTCCGGCATGGTGTCGCTTCCGGTTTGTTGTGACCAAAATCGCTTGAGGCGGAAAAAGCGAGTGCCGTACAACACAATCCGAAGCAGTCCCCGCACTGAACTCGAAAGCGTTCGGTTTCCATTCTCTTCACATCCTTTTGATTTGTTCATGTCACTTCTTTTTACCATATGTAGACAATCATTTTCAAATCACAATCAACGAGTAAACGAGCAGTGGCTCCACTCAAATGGAAGAACTAAATATATGATTTTTGTAAAAAAACAGCTGCACCATGACCTTGAAAGCAGCAAATCATCCGTGAATTTTTAAGCTGTGACAAGGCACACACGAAACGAATTGGAAATCGTCTGCGGGCTTTGTTACAAACAGATGTCAGAGGGGTTTTCGTGTCCCGTAACGGAAGCGTTTACAATTGTGAAGAAAAAATGTTTTTTCACAAAATCGACACAAATCAAATTTAGACGACTTGTTTCTCATTACGAAAGACGATATAACGTTACTGTTCAATGGTTTTGTTCACCTAGTGAACCATCTCGATAAACGTTGATAGTACTACATATTTTCTTCACATCTTCGTGAAAAGAGTGCCGGGGGAGACCTCTGTGAAAACCTTATCAATTGTTGATATACAATGGTTTCGACGGTCCATTTTAATTGTGAATTCATTTGACTATGAAATGGTTCTCATTGTATTCTTGACTAGTATGAAAATCCGCAAATTGTGGGAAAGAAAAAGAACTCACAACTGGGAAAAGGGGGTCGTCTCTAGTGCGCCAAAAAGGGCTCGCGACGAGTATGGTCATGGCCTCGCAAATTTCGACGGCACTAGCCGCACCGATCGTCATCGGCTTTCTTGTTGGGAACTATGGGGAACAGCAGGACTGGTGGCAAAAGATGGGCGCGACGTTTGCAGTGTTCATCGGGATTTTCATCGGAATTCTCTGCATGATCGCAATGATCAGGCACTTGTTAGGAGACAAGACATGAATATCATCCTTCAAGATGCGTTGTATCGTGCGTACTTACGATGGTTTGGACTCTACTATGGAATCCTTGCCGTTCTGTTACTTGTCGGTTATCCGAGTGATCCGGTGATTTATGGACTGGCGCTGGGTGGGGCAGGTAGCTTCATGATCTTGACGCTGCAACGATTAAGCGTCGATCGAATGTATCGTGTAATCGAGCGTGGGCGCAAGCCGATGTCTCGAGGGACCGTATCACGCATGGCGGTCGCGGTACTCTGTGTGATGATCGGCTTGAAGTATGAAGCCGAATTGTCATTAACTGCGGTGGTAATAGGCCTTCTCGCCGGCCACGTCATACAATTTTGTGAGTATTTTACTCACGAACTTAAGCGGGAAAAGAGGTGAATAATCAAATGAACCACGAAATGCCACTTTACGAAATCCCACTCTGGGGCGACTTCGTTCTGTACGGTAGCTGGACAAACTTGATCACAGTGCTGATTGCAGCTGCTCTCGTTTTCCTGATTGCCGTGGCCGGTACGCGACGTCTTGTGATGAAGCCGACCGGTGCTCAAAACGTGATGGAGATGTTCCTCGAGTTCGTTCGCGGAATCATCAGCAGCACGATGGACTGGAAAACAGGGGGTCGCTTCCTAACTTTCGGAATGACACTGTTCCTGTTCATCATCGTGTCCAACTTAATGGGTCTTCCCTTTAACGTTGTGACGGGTCACTACATTTGGTTCAACTCACCAACTGCAGATCCGTATGTGACACTTGCACTTTCATCTATGGTAGTGGTCATGAGCCATTATTACGGTGTGAAAATGCGCGGCTTCGGCTCGTATGCGAAAACGTTTATGACGCCGATGTTTATTATTACCATCATCGAAGAATTCGCAAACACGTTGACACTTGGTCTTCGTCTTTACGGTAACATCTTCGCGGGTGAGATCATGATTGGTATCATTCTCTCGATCGGTATCATCTCTGGAACGAACGATTTCCAATTCCTCGGACCAGTCGGTGTCATCCTGTCAGCGATCCCAATGTTGATCTGGCAAGGATTCTCACTCTTCATCGGAGCAATCCAAGCGTATATCTTCCTTATCTTAACGATGGTTTACATCGGGCATAAGGCAGCGCACGACCATTAATTCGAAGGTAAAGCATCTGCTTTTCCGATAATCGCACGACCAAATTTCGAACACAATCTAGGGAGGCAATTCATAATGGAACTTATTGCAACAGCGATCATCATCGGACTCGGCGCACTCGGCGCAGGTATCGGTAACGGTCTTATCGTAAACGGTACAGTATTAGGACAAGCACGTCAGCCAGAACTCAAAAACGAACTTCGTCAAACAATGTTCATCGGTATCGGTCTCGTTGAGGCACTTCCAATCATCGGTGTAGCGGTCGGTTTCCTTCTCCTCAACTCTTAATCCGTATTTAATTTTACGTACCAAGAACTGAGCTACATAGGGCGTTATTCGTTCCACTAGAGTGAACCGTCATGGGGGCTGCGGCTCCCTTATGTAGATATTAGAAGTAGGACCAACCACGAGGGGAGTGTAATCGAATGAATCTCACGTATCTTGCGGCAGAAGCAGGCGGCGAAGGTAGTCACCTCTTACTTGCTAACATGATCGTCACGATCGTCGTTTTCCTCTTGCTCCTCATCCTCTTGAAGAAATTCGCATGGGGCCCGCTCGTCAACATGATGAAAGCGCGGGAAGAGCATGTGGCTAGCGAGATCAATTCGGCTGAAAAAAGCCGGAAAGACGCTGAAGTCTACGTAGAACAACAACAAGCAGAACTCAACAAGGCACGTACGGAAGCACGTGACCTGTTAGAAGCATCACGCCGTCAAGCTGAGGCGGAACAAGCACGTGCGATGGAGCAGGCACGTGTCGAAACAGAATTGAGCAAGGAAGAAGCTCGCCGTGCAATCGAACGTGAACGCGCTGAAGCACAAGCTGCTTTGAAGAACGATGTTGCTCTTCAAGCAATCGCTGCAGCACGCCACGTCATGAAAACACAGCTTGCGACAGACGAAGCGGCACAACGTGCACTCGTCGACCAATTCCTCGCTGACACTAAGGGCACGAACTAATGCGTGACCACGTAGCGGGACGCTACGCAAAAGCGCTCTTCGATCTTGCACTTGAGCACCATGTGCTCGAACAAGCAGAAGCTGATGTGCGAACGCTCGGCGAAGTGCTCCACGCAACACCAGAGCTCGCATCGGTTTTAGGAAACCCGTCGATTTCTGCAGAAGAGCTGAAGCAAGTCCTTCATACGAGCTTCACAGGCTTCAATACGATTGTCTTAAATACGATCCTCGTCATGGTCGAAAACGACCGGGCACCGGAAGTATTGTCATTGCCGGAGCATTTCATCGCGTTGTTGAATGAGCACCGTAACGTTGCAACAGCAATCGTGACAAGTGCATACAAACTGTCGGACGAAGAACTCACGAACGTGAAGGAAACGTTTGGCCAAAAATCAGGAAAAACGCTTGAAGTAGAAAATGTTGTTGATACGAACGTAATCGGCGGACTTCGTGTTCAAATCGGTTACACGACATATGATGGCACGATCGAAACGAAACTAACGCGACTTGAGCGTGAGCTGTTAAAAGCGTAAGAAAATAGGGGTGAAACGCATGAGCATTAGAGCTGAAGAAATCAGCGCCCTGCTTAAAGCGCGTATCGCGCAGTACGGTTCTACGATGGAAGTGAACGAGACAGGTACAGTCATCCAAATCGGTGATGGTATCGCTCGTGCACACGGACTCGACAACGTCATGTCGGGAGAGCTCGTAGAATTCGCTAACGGCACAATGGGCTTGGCGCAAAACTTAGAAGAAGGCAACGTCGGTATCATCATTCTTGGTGACTACCTTGAAATCAAAGAAGGCGACTCTGTTCGCCGTACGGGCCGCATCATGGAAGTACCAACAGGAGACGCACTCCTCGGACGTGTCGTCAACCCGCTTGGTATGCCAATCGATGGTCTTGGTCCAATCGAAACAGAACACTATAACCCGATCGAGCGTAAAGCTTCTGGTGTTATGGCACGTAAATCGGTTCACGAACCACTTCAGACGGGAATCAAGGCAATCGATGCCCTCGTTCCAATCGGTCGTGGACAACGTGAGTTGATCATTGGTGACCGTCAGACGGGTAAAACGTCAATCGCCATCGATACGATCATCAACCAAAAAGAAGAAAACATGATCTGTATCTACGTCGCAATCGGACAAAAAGAATCAACAGTCCGTGGTGTTGTTGAAACACTCCGTAAAAACGGTGCACTTGATTACACAATCGTCGTTTCGGCAGCAGCTTCACAGCCGGCGCCACTTCTTTACCTCGCACCATTCGCTGGTGTAGCGATGGGTGAACACTTCATGGATCTCGGCAAGCACGTTCTTGTCATCTATGATGATCTTTCAAAACAAGCAGCGGCATACCGTGAGCTTTCGCTTCTTCTGAAGCGTCCACCAGGCCGCGAAGCCTACCCGGGTGATGTCTTCTACCTTCACTCACGTCTCCTTGAGCGTGCAGCGAAATTGAACGACGGACTTGGTGCAGGTAGCTTAACAGCTCTTCCATTCATCGAGACACAAGCGTCGGATATCTCGGCTTACATCCCGACAAATGTTATCTCGATCACGGATGGTCAAATCTTCCTTCAATCGGATCTCTTCTTCTCAGGTGTCCGTCCAGCGATCAACCCGGGTCTCTCGGTATCGCGTGTAGGTGGTTCGGCTCAAGTGAAAGCGATGAAGAAGGTAGCGGGTACGCTCCGTCTTGACCTCGCTTCTTACCGTGAGCTCGAAGCCTTTTCACAGTTCGGATCTGACCTTGATAAAGCGACACAATCGAAGCTTAACCGTGGTGAGCGGACAGTAGAGGTTCTGAAACAGGACCTTAACCAACCGTTGACTGTCGATAAGCAAGTCATCATCATCTATGCCTTGACTCGTGGTCACCTTGATGATGTTGCCGTTTCAGATATTCGTCGTTTTGAAAAGGAACTCAACCTCTGGCTCGATCAAAACCGCAAACAACTTTGCGACGAGATCCGTAAAACAGGTAACCTTCCAGCTGACGAAGAAATCGTTACTGCAATCTCAGAATTTAAGAAAACGTTCCAACCGACTGTCTAAGGGATTTCTCTTAGACTCGGCGGAACACTCTTGATACTAACAAGGTGGTGAATCGAAATGGCATCGTTGCGCGAGATACAAATGCGGATCAACTCGACGAAAAGTACGAAACAGATCACGAAAGCGATGAACATGGTTTCGGCGTCGAAACTGAACCGCGCTCAAGCACATAGCGCGAAGTTCCAGCCTTACATGCTGAAAATGCAGGAAGTGCTCGGAACCATTGCGAATGGCACGACAGGTGCTAGCCATCCGATGCTCGAAAAACGTCCTGTCAAAAAGACAGGATATATCGTCATCACATCGGATCGCGGCTTAGCTGGTGCATATAACGCCAACGTGCTGCGTGAAGTCTACCGGGAAATCAATGAAAAGCATACTACGGACAGTTACGTCTTGTTCGTGGTCGGTAAAGTCGGTGTCCAGTTCTTCCGTTCACGCGGAATCACGGTCACGGATGCGATCACAGGACTAAACGATTCTCCTTCGTATGTCGATGTCGCAGAAATCGTGAAGCGTACAGTGAGTGCGTTCACGCTCGGCGAAATCGACGAACTCAAGCTGTGCTACAACCACTTCATGTCTGTCATCAGCCAGGAAGTGAAAGTCGAAACCCTTCTCCCGCTCGGAGAAATCGAAGCTTCGTCTTCGACGACTTATGAGTACGAGCCAAGCGAGGAACAAATCCTGGCTGAACTCCTTCCGCGTTATGCGGAGAGCTTGATTTTCGGTGCGCTTCTTGACGCGAAAGTAGCAGAACATGCGTCACGTATGACAGCAATGCAAAGTGCGACAGATAACGCAGATGACTTGATCGGTCGATTGACTCTCGTCTACAACCGGGCTCGACAAGCTGCAATCACGCAAGAAATCACAGAGATCGTCAGTGGAGCCGCTGCCCAGCAGTAATCTACTCGGCGTAATGATAGCTAGGAGGAAACACGATGAACGAACTCGGTTTAAAAGGCCGCGTCGTCGCGGTCATGGGACCTGTCATCGACGTTAAGTTCGACGGACACTTGCCGAAGATCTACAACGCGCTTCGTATTCAATATACGCCGCAAACAGTAGAAGAAGTGGCTATCGACTTGACGCTTGAGGTCGCCTTGCACCTTGGTGACGACGTCGTCCGTACCATTGCGATGGATTCTACGGATGGTGTACGCCGTGGAGTGGAAGTACTGGACACTGGTGCTCCAATCTCGGTACCTGTCGGAGAAGCAACGCTTGGTCGCGTCTTCAACGTACTCGGTAACCCAATTGATGAAAAAGAACTCGATGCAAGCGTGGAACGTCTTCCGATCCACAAAAAAGCACCGACGTTTGATAACCTTTCAACAAAAGTTGAAATCCTCGAAACAGGAATTAAAGTCGTTGACTTACTCGCTCCTTACATCAAGGGTGGTAAGATCGGTCTCTTCGGTGGTGCCGGTGTAGGTAAGACCGTCCTCATCCAGGAACTGATCAACAACATCGCGCAAGAGCACAGCGGTATCTCGGTATTCGCAGGTGTTGGTGAGCGGACGCGTGAAGGTAATGACTTGTACCACGAGATGACGGATTCAGGCGTTATCAAACAAACAGCGATGGTCTTCGGTCAGATGAACGAGCCGCCGGGCGCACGTCTTCGTGTTGCCTTGACTGGTTTGACAATGGCGGAATACTTCCGTGATGAGCAGGGACAAGACGTTCTTCTCTTCGTTGATAACATCTTCCGTTACACACAAGCAGGTTCAGAAGTATCGGCCCTTCTCGGTCGTATGCCATCTGCCGTTGGTTACCAGCCGACACTTGCTACAGAGATGGGTATGCTTCAAGAGCGTATCACGTCAACAAACAAAGGTTCGGTTACATCAATCCAAGCGGTTTATGTACCAGCCGATGACTATACTGACCCGGCTCCTGCAACGACGTTTGCCCACTTGGATGCAACGACGAACCTTGAGCGCCGTCTCTCTGAGATGGGTATCTATCCTGCCGTGGATCCACTTGCTTCTACATCACGTGCCCTTTCACCGGAAATCGTCGGCGAAGAGCATTACGGCGTAGCTCGTCAAGTTCAGGAAACACTTCAGCGTTACAAAGAACTTCAGGATATCATCGCGATCCTCGGTATGGACGAGTTGTCTGAAGAAGACAAATTGACTGTACACCGTGCGCGTCGTATCCAGTTCTTCTTGTCGCAGAACTTCCACGTAGCTGAGCAGTTCACAGGACAAAAAGGATCGTACGTCCCGGTTAAGGACACGATCCGCGGCTTCAAAGAAATCCTCGGTGGGAAACACGATGATTTGACGGAAGAAGCATTCCGTCTCGTCGGTCCGATCGAAGATGCGATTGAAAAAGCGAAGACGCTTGTCTAAGTGACAAAGCATAAGGGGGACTTGAGATGAACACACTTCATGTCAATATCGTCACCCCGGATGGCGAAGTGTATGATGGCGATGTCCGTATGGTCGTTGCGAAAACGATATCTGGTGAGATCGGGGTTCTCCCGCACCACGTACCACTCGTAACACCACTCGACATCAGCATCTTGAAGTTGCGCCACGAAGATGGCGGACGCACGTTGATCGCTATCAGCGGTGGCTTTATGGAAGTGCGCCAGGATACAGTGACGGTTCTTGCTGAAACGGCTGAAGCAGCGGATAAGGTCGACTACGACCGTGCCTCGGCTGCGAAAGTCCGGGCAGAACGTCGCCTCCAGGACACGAAATTATCAGATCTTGAGTTCAAACGCGCTGAGCTTTCATTGAAACGCGCAATCAACCGTCTCAACCTAAAAGAGTACGGTCGCGATTGATCCAAGTTAAAAGACCCGGTTTCCGTCATGGAGGCCGGGTCTTTTTTTGAGGAGAGGTCAATGATTTCCTGCAGGACAATCGCTTTCACAAATCTGTTGGGTGATTCAGGTTTAACAACGCTAAAAAAAGTAAAAGGACATATATGTGTCCTCTTCACACATTTTTCAATCTTATTATGTGGAATTTTCCATAATCATCTTTTCATAATATATTTTATAGGATAAAATAAATTATCTTGTGCCTTTTTGTTTGCGCAATCATTCATTGTATGAAATCATGGTAAGGTTGGAAAAACCTTAACAGAAGAGGTGCAGTAGCAGTGACGTCAATCGGTTTAAGTGCATTAATCAGTATGCTCGTTTATTTAACGGCGATTGTCTTCGCCTGGTGGGCACTCCTTCCAGTCAAGTGGGAGAAGTTCCTGCAACATCCGAAAGGACCACAGGCTGTCGTCTTACGTGTGTTGCTTGCCGTTGCGCTCGGTTCGCTGATCGCCCGTTTTTTGCTCGACTATTCAGGATTCGCACAGCGTCTCCAGTTCTTAGTCGGGTGAACTTGTAACTTCGTTGTAAACCCTAAATCATCAATCTGATTTAGTATGGAACAGGATAGTATTCTTATAATGAAGAAACGTAACCATTGTAAAGCTGAAAAGTCGTGTTGGATTTGGAATGAGAGATTAACTATAGGGTGTTTCTCTTCTATCATGCGTTGGTCTTCAACTATGATGCACACCAATCGCGAATTGAACATAATAGAACAGAAACGAAAGCAGAGGAGTATGAGTAATGGAAAAAATCGTTGTCCGTGGCGGACGTAAATTAGCTGGAACGGTAAAAGTAGAAGGTGCCAAAAATGCAGTCTTGAAAACATTGGTCGCAACATTGCTGGCTTCAGAAGGTACATCGGTCCTTCAAAACGTTCCCCGTTTGGCAGACGTCTATACCATCAATAACGTCTTACGGAACTTGAACGCAGAAGTAACATTCGATGCTGAAGCAAACACAGTCTCGGTCAATGCAGAAGCAGAATTGAAAGACGAAGCACCACTTGAATACGTTCGGAAGATGCGTGCGTCAATTCTTGTCATGGGACCACTCCTTGCGCGTCTCGGTCGTGCACGTGTCGCCATGCCGGGTGGCTGTGCGATTGGTTCACGTCCAATCGATCTTCACTTAAAAGGATTCGAAGCGATGGGCGCAAAAACAATCATCGGCAATGGATTCGTTGAAGCACACGTTGACGGTCGCCTGCAAGGTGCAAAAATCTACCTCGACTTCCCGTCAGTCGGTGCAACAGAAAACATCATGATGGCAGCGACACTTGCTGAAGGTACGACAGTCATCGAAAACGTCGCGAAAGAACCGGAAATCGTCGATCTCGCAAACTTCCTGAACGCAATGGGCGCAAAAGTCCGCGGTGCCGGTACAGAGACGATTCGCATCGAAGGTGTCGAAAAACTTCACGGTGGCAACCACTATGTCATTCCAGACCGGATCGAAGCTGGTACATTCATGATTGCAGCTGCTATCACGGAAGGTGACGTTGAAGTCATCGGTGCTGAGCGTGAACACCTTCGTCCATTGATCTCGAAAATGGAAGAGATGGGTGTTAAAATCTCAGACACAGAAGAAGGACTTCGTGTCGTCGGACCGAAGAAACTCGTTGCGATTGATGTCAAGACGATGCCACACCCTGGTTTCCCGACAGACGTTCAAGCGCAAATGATGGCGTTGGTCTTAAAAGCAGAAGGCACTTCTGTCATCACGGAAACAGTCTTCGAAAACCGTTTCATGCATGTCGAAGAATTCCGTCGTATGAACGCTGACATCAAGATCGAAGGACGTTCATCCATCATCACAGGCGGCATCCAGCTTCAAGGCGCAGAAGTCCTTTCAACGGACCTTCGTTCAGGGGCAGCACTTGTCACGGCAGGATTGATTGCAGAAGGCGAAACACGTGTTGGTGCCTTGCATCACATTGATCGCGGATACGTTGATTTCCATCTTAAATTACAAGCACTCGGCGCAGATGTCGAACGCATCACGGAAGAAACAGTCGCCATCGAAGAGACAGCAGCGACGAAGCTTTAAGCTATTATTTCATTCCAATACATTCTTGACGACTTTCTCAAAAAGAAAGTCGTCTCTTTTTGTTTCCCTGTGCTAGAATTGAAAGGTATGTATACATAAATGGGTTAGACGTCCAAGCGACGTTCTAAATTTTGGAATAATAGCCAGTGGATAAAGGAGATCACGCGAGATGTTTTTGACAAAGGATATCGGAATTGACTTAGGGACGGCGAATGTCGTCATTCACGTAAAAGGTAAGGGAATCGTACTCGACGAGCCGTCAGTCGTCGCTATTGATAAAGTAACAGGCAAAATTCATGCGGTCGGAACGGAAGCCCACCAAATGGTCGGCCGAACACCGGGTAACATCGTTGCCATCCGTCCATTACGCGATGGGGTCATCGCTGATTTCGAGATGACGGAAGCGATGTTACGTCACTTCATCGATAAAATTGAAGTGAGAAGTATGTTCGGCGGAGTCCGGATGTTGATTTGTACACCAGCCAGCATCACGACGGTCGAAGCGAAAGCGATTCGTCAAGCAGGTGAAAAATCAGGCGCGAAAACAGTTTTCCTTGAAGTGGAACCAAAAGTCGCAGCCGTCGGAGCGGGTATGGACATTTGGATGCCGGCCGGACACATGGTCATTGATATCGGTGGCGGGACGACAGATGTCGCGGTCCTATCGATGGGCGATATCGTCTGCGGTGAAACGATCAAAGTAGCAGGGGATCGGTTTGACCACGACATCATCCGTGCGATCAAAGATAACCATAAACTCATCATCGGGGAACGGACGGCTCAAAACGTCAAGATGACGGTCGCGACCGTTTCAGATGAGGGGCGTCAGGAAGAGATGGACATTCGTGGCCGGAATCTCGTGACAGGACTCCCGGACAACATCACGATTTCATCGCAGGAGATGCATGAAGCATTGGCGGAAGCCGCAATGGAAATCGTTGAAGCAACAAAACGTGTCCTCGAGAAAACACCACCGGAACTTGCGGCAGACATCATCGACCGCGGGATCATCCTGACGGGTGGCGGAGCATTACTTGACGGCATCGACCAGTTGCTGGCGAAAGAGCTTGGACTTCCGGTCTTGATCGCAGAAGATCCGATGTTATGCGTTGCACGCGGGACAGGGATCATGCTTGATCATTTAGGGAAATAAGACGAATCAAAAAGGTTCATTCCAAAATGGAAATGAACCTTTTTTTAATGGAGCGAAAAGTAAAAATCACTGCGTACTGCGCATGAAGGCCTGATACGCATCAAAATCATGATAGACGATCGCACTTGGCGGCAGTGAACTGTTCATCGTTTGATTGACGAGCTGATTGAGGGCGGTCCGCGTCTGTCCGTAAAACGTGATACTTGGTGTGTCCGGCAGTTCCGTGAATTCCAGAGCATACGACAGACGATGTTGATGACTGGCGGCGTAGAGCGCGTCGGTCATCGTAATCGCAGCGAGACCGTTTCCGCCGCCGTAGACGGTCCGGTAACTCATTAAAGTGACTTCGTCGGCCAGTTCCATTGCCCATTCGCTAAGCTGTTGTCCGGAAGCATCCGGAACGGTATGGAACCAAAACGGCAGGAACAGTTGCAACGGAAGACGTTTCGACGCACTGACATCGTGAAAAGCTGTCAACAGACGTTGATAAGAGGAGATAACGGCTGCTTGATCCGTTTCCCAGGCCGGTAAGGCATAAGGCTCGAGATCGACACTGATGCCATCGGGACGTTCCATTGTTTCTTGAAGATAGACATTGATCCAGGCTAACGGATCTTCGACGTTCGGCCGGTTCGTCGTCCCTTCATTCGTAATCCATGCAGGCTGACCGAACAAGAAATAGACTTCGATCCCGGCAAGATGGGCTTTTTCAACGAATGTGCGGTAGAGAGTTCGGTCACCCTCGACAGCGACATGCAGGTAGACACGTTTCATCTGTCTGTTTGCCAGCTGTGTGACTTTCGTTGAAATTTGTTTCGCTTCAGGAATGGACCACATTACGGTATGACGCGTTACGGTAACGGCCGCTTCGGTTCTGGCAGGTAGAAGTGTAGCGGCCATCGTAAGACAAATCAAACTGATGATGAGGCGTTTCATATCGTTCACTCCCTATACTTAAGTTATCTTATTATCGGTCGTCCGGTGCAATTTGGATATAAGCCGAAAGTACGAGAGTCCTAAGAATCAGTTCAAATCCTAGACATTTCACTTTGTGAAGTGTATATTAGAAGTTGTTGAATTGAAACGGAATTACCATTAAAAAGGAAGTGATGCCACAATGCCATTGTGGAAACGAAATTTAGTCGTCGTATGGATCGGTAGTTTTTTGACTGCTGCCGCGTTAAGTTTAGTCTTACCGTTTTTGCCCTTATTCATTGAAGAACTTGGTGTCCACGGACGCCAGGAAATCACGACCTGGTCCGGCGTAGCGTTTGGTGCAACTTTCCTCGTCGCAGCAATCGTCTCACCGATTTGGGGACGTTTGGCCGATAAAAAAGGCCGGAAGTTGATGTTACTGCGGGCAAGTCTCGGTATGTCGATCGTCATGTTCTTAATCAGCTTCGTTCAAGATGTGTATCAACTCGTTTTCTTACGACTCGTCATGGGAGCCGTCTCCGGATTCATCTCTGCCGGAATCACATTAATTGCGTCACAAACCCCAAAAGAGAAAAGTGGCTGGGCGCTCGGTACATTATCGACCGGTGGGATTGCCGGTGGATTACTCGGACCTCTGATTGGAGGATTCCTTGCCGATATGATTGGGCTTCGACCCGTTTTTCTCTTTACGAGCATTCCGCTCTTCCTGACGTTCCTCGTCACGTATTTCTTCGTCAAAGAAGAATTCGTGCCGCTTCAGACAAAGCAGATGGCGTCAGCGAAACAAATCATCCAGTCGTTACGTCATCCGGAACTGATTTTAAGTCTCTTTTTGACGACGTTTTTGATTCAGTTCGCAGCACAATCGATCAGTCCGATTCTATCGCTGTACGTCCGGGAACTTAGTCCTGGTACGGAACGATTGGCCTTACTGTCCGGTATCGTCGCGTCGGCTCCAGGGATTGCGGCCTTGATTGCCGCGCAGCGGCTCGGTCGGCTGTCGGATAAAATTGGGGCGGAACGCGTCTTGTTCTTCGCCTTACTGATTTTCGCCGCCTTCCTGATTCCGCAAGCATTCGTGACGGATACGAGTCAATTGATCATTTTACGGATGGGTATCGGCTTTGCGACTGCCGCTTTGATGCCGTCGGTCCAGACGCTTCTCCGGAAACATACGCCGGCGAATGCGTCGGGTCGGATTTTCGGATATAACCAGTCGGCCCAGTTCATGGGGAACTTCCTCGGACCACTTGCCGGTGGCCAGATTGCAGGTCATTTCGGCTTTGAAGCGTTGTTCCTGTTCACTGGTCTGATTGTCATCACGAACGCGGTGCTCGAACGAACGCAAACGGCTGTCCTCAGTAAAAAACATTCTTAAAACATACGAAAGGGCGGTTCTGATTCTGCATCGGGACCGCCTTTTTGATGTAGCAACGTCAGGATAACACGAAGAATTTATCCAGCTTCAGTTGTTCGGATGTTTCGAGCACCTTCATGATTTGTCCCGACTGGGCGCGGATTTTATAGTCGGCCGAGTAGTGAAACAGTCCGTTCTCGAGTTCGGTCACGGCGAGCGGTTCAATCAGTGTTTTCAGATGGATGATATCCGTCAAAATCCGTTGTTTAAGCGGCGTACTTTGCTTCGCTTCGGTCGGTGTGATGAACTCATTGAAATGTTGATGGTGAAGTTGTTTCTTACCATAGCCGAGAAGCAGGGACAGTTTTTGATTGTAAGAGACGATTTCTCCTTCTAAATTCAAGATATAGACCGCATCCGGATGATTTTCGAGAAAGTGGGTCGCGTCGACCAATTGTTTAAAATCCAAGGAGCCGTTGATGAAGGATTTTGTGTTCTTCTTTTTGAAGAAAGGCATGAACTCACCTCATTAGTGTCGTTATAGGTCGATTATAGCAATTTATGGAATTTAGACATATCGTGTCTGTTGAAAAATAAGCAAGTGTTTTTGAACAACAGGGGTAGGCCTTTCGATGCATCTACGAGATTCATTGCCTTATTTTGAAAAAAACATCGAATTTCCAAAAAATTGACCGATATACTTAAGGAACAGAATTGAACAATAAGTCAATGAGGAGCCAACACATATGTTACGAGGAATGTATACGGCGTCTGGTGCGATGCAGGCGTTACAACGGCAACAAGAAATGTTAAGTAATAACCTAGCCAACGCGCGGACGCCGGGCTTCCGGGCCGATCAGGCGTCCCTCCGGACCTTTCCGGAGATGATGATCCAGCAGTCGGGCGTCAACGAACAATCCGGTGTCCGTTCCCGCGGGACAGTCGGGAAACTTGCGACCGGTGTTTTCATGCAGGCCGCGACACCGAACTTCGCTCTCGGCTCGATTACAGAGACAGGTAACGCAACGGATATTCAAATCAGTTCGCTTGAAGGAGCAGCCCTGTTTACGATCCGGCATGCCGATCCTGCGACCGGTGAAGAAGAGACACTCTATACGACGAACGGTCAGTTCGCCGTCGGACAGGACGGTCTCCTGCGGACGACGGAAAATGATCTTGTCCTCGGTGAAGACGATCAACCGCTGAACGTCGTCAATGAAGATTTTGTTGTCAGTGCGGACGGTGCCGTCACGGACGGGAACGGTCAAGCCATAGGTAACCTCGGTCTTGTCGTGACGAATCAGCCGGAGACGCTTGAACGAACCGGGAACGGTCTGTTCCGTTCGCCGGACGCGTTAAACGCCGGTGCCGTCAAAGTCGATCAAGGAGTGCTCGAACTCGGGAATGTCGAAGTCGAACAGACGATGACAGAGATGAACGCCGGTCTCCGTCAATTCGAAGCCAATCAGAAAGTCATCCAGGCCTATGACCGGACCGCTGAAAGAGCAGTCTCGGAAATCGGACGCGTCCGTTAATCAAGGAGGAAATTCATGCAATCACTTTATACATCGGCCAGTACGATGGCTCAGCTTCAAAAACAGCTTGATACGACGGGGCATAATTTGGCGAACGCCAATACGAACGGATACAAACGACGGGATTCCCAGTTCAATGAACTGCTCGTCCGGAATCTGAATAACCAACCGGCGGGACTGACGACCGGACCGCTGACGACACCTGCTGGTCTCCGACTCGGTGTCGGCGGATACGTCGCCAATGAAGCGACACGCTTCGCAACCGGGACGTTCCAAAATACCGGGCGCAAGCTGGATGCGGCCCTCAGCAATCCCCATCATTTCTTTGGCGTGATTGATGCGGACGGCGTGACGAAATTTACACGCGACGGCAATTTTGAATTGTCACCGCAGGCAAACGGTCAAGTTTTGTTGACGGATGATGCCGGACGATCGGTCATCAATCAGGCGAACGAACCAATCACGTTCCCGGACAATGCGACTTCGATTGAACTGAACAAGGATGGCAACATCACTGGTGTCCTGAACGGGGAACGGCGTGTACTCGCCCGGATTGGCGTCGCTGATATTCCGAACCACGGAGAATTAACGGATGTCGGAGGCGGACTCTTTACCGCGACGGGACAATACCAGAACACGACAACCGTGAATCCGTTGACGGTCGGAACACTTGAGACCTCGAATGTCGATATGGCGACGGAGATGACGAACTTGACGCAGATTCAGCGGGCCTATCAGTTCAATTCAAAAGCCTTGACGACATCGGACCAGATGATGGGCATCGTGACGTCGCTGAAATAAGCGGAAATTGTATATTTGGATAGATGAAAGAGGGGGCCGGATGTTAAAAATCCGCCCCCCTCTTTTCTGTGCGTACTGATGATGTCAGTAGATGCTGTTAGTTTTTTTTCAACGCAAGATAAATCGCCGCCATGTCTTCATCACCGTGACCATCCTCTAAAGCATGTTGGTACTGCTTGTTTGCCGTCGTGGCCAGTGGCAGATCGAGCGTCAATCGTTTCGCTTCTTCCGTGATCAATCCGAGATCCTTTGCCATCAGGCGAAGCGGGAACGCAGGCGGGAATTGTTCGTCCCGGTACATCGTTTGTTTGCCCTGGAAAAGTGGTGTGTTCATTCCGGAAGCACCAATCAGCTGGAGGAGCTTTTCTTTGTCGAGTCCGGCGCGTTCGCCGAGCAATAAGGTCTCGGCGACTCCTTCACCGACTAGACCCAGCAGTAGATTGATGGCAAGTTTTGCTGAACTCCCGGTTCCATGTGCTCCGAAGTGAATGCTTTCCTTACCGAGAATGTCGAAGTAGGGACGACATGCGGCGATCGCCTGTTCATCTCCGCCGAGTAACAGGACGAGTTGACCGGCTTCAGCGACCCCGACGGATCCTGAGACCGGTGCTTCGATATACGTCGCCCCGGCCTGTTCGGCACGTTCCGCAAATGAAGTCGATTGTTCCGGTGAAATGGTACTCAGGTTGACGAGGGTCTTCCCCGACAGCGCACTTGTCAGCAGACCGTCTTCCTGTTCAAGGACTGCCGTGATGGCAGGACCATCCGCCAGCATGACGAAGATAATCTCCGATTGTTCGACGACGGCGCGGGGCGACTTCAGTGCGACGGCCCCTTCTTTGACGAGGGACGCTGTCTTCTCGACCGTCCGGTTATAGACGTTGACCGGGTGTCCGGCCCGTCTGAGACGTAACGCCATCGGTACTCCCATATGACCTAATCCAATCCATCCTAATGCCATCAATAAAACTCCCTTCGTTTTTCAGCTCTTTCTCCCAATACCCGTCCTGCAGCGGTCCGTAACCTGACAAAAAAACGTGCCCCTGTCTGATGACAAAGGCACGTCAGCTTATTCTTCGTACGTGAGGATGGTCGAGATGACCGCAATCGGGAAACGGATCGTAAACGTCGATCCGGCACCAATCGTCGATTCGACATCAATCGTCCCGTTATGATGTTTGACGATTTCCTTACAAATCGATAGACCGAGTCCGGTTCCACCGATTTTCCGGGTTTCCGAATTGTCGACCCGGTAGAACTTATCGAACAACTTCGACATCGCTTCTTGCGGAATCCCGATTCCCTGGTCCCGAATCGTAATTTCTGCGAAGCCGTCGTTGTTCTCGATTTGAATGGCGACATCGCCGCCATCCGGTGAATACTTGATTGCATTACTGAGCAGGTTGTTCAGCAACTGTTTGATTTTTTCCGCATCGGCATCAATCATGATTGGACCTTCCGCTTCAAAGGACAACTGGTGCGTCGTGTGCGAGGCGTCGTGGAAATCAATCAGTTCGCTTGCGAGCTGGACGAGATCGAACGTCGCCATCTGATACCGTTGTTCGCTCGACTCCATCCGCTGGACATCGAGGAAGTCATTGACGAGTGTCGTTAAGCGACCCGTCTCCGAGTGGATCGTCGTCAGGTATTTCCGTTGTTTCAGGGAATCGATTTCCCGGTTGAGCATCAGTTCCGTGAAACCATAGATTGAGGACAATGGTGTCCGGAGTTCATGGGAGACTGTCGAAACGAACTCTTCTTTCATCCGGTCCGCTTCCGTTTCCTTCGTGACATCCCGTAAGACGAGCATCGTGCCGACCCAGACCTGATTGATCTGGATTTTTTCCGCATAAATCTGGATGTAGGCACTTTGCGAGCGGATCGAGACGACAAGACTCTCTTTCGGCAGATTCTGTTCGACGATTTGTTCGATATACTGTTCGAACGGTTCCGGTTCATCGATGATGGCAGAGAGGGCCGACATCGCCTGGCGGAACGACGAGAGATTACTTTCGTCCTGGTATTCCGTCTGGACTTCCGGGAAAAGTTTCATCAATGGTTCATTGACGAGCAGTTCATCTGATTCATGTTCAATGTAGACGACGGCTTCGCGAATCGAGTTCAGGAGTTGGCCGGTCTTATTTTTCTCGTGCATCATTTTTTCATAAATCCCCATCCGCATCAGCGAGAGCGACAACTGGTGCGAGAACGACAGGATGTCACCCATCTGTTCCGGTGTGAACGCATCCCGGTAACGGACAAGGTAGACACAGGCGATGATCTGTTCTTCATTCGGATCAAGGATCGGAACGGCGACCTCATACATATAGTACGGATACGGCAACGGACTGTCGTGGGCAACTTGTTTCGACGAATGGACCGGTCGTTTCAGGACGCGGGCCCGGTGGAACAGGGACTGATCGTCCTTGACGAGCTGACCGACCATCTCTTCCGTCATCCCATACTCAATCGTCGAGCGGACGTCATGCTGATCGAGGAACAGCAGGGCACCGATTTCCGAGTGCGTGATGGCGACGAGCTTTTCGATGATTTCCGGATACGCCGTTAATGTCTCGCGTGACGCAAGTGTCTCGGTCAGTTCATTGCGGTATTTGAGATGCTGTTCGCTGCGCAACGTGATTTCGAGTGCCTCTTCGAGTTCCTCTTGCTGCGCCTGCAGTTCTTCCTGCTGGGCGACGAGTTCTTCTTGCTGCGCTTGTAGCTCTTCATTTTTCGACAGCATATGGACTTTATTGTCGGCGATCGACGTCGCCATCCGGTTAAACGATGTCGTCAGTGTATAGAGCTCGTCATGCCGTTTCGGTAACGGAATGGTATTGATATCCTCACCACTGGCGAGCAGAGCGCTGTCACGCGATAACGTGTTGACCTGCTTCGTCACCCGGCTGATGAACGGACGGACGAGCAGCAACAGGATGATGATTAGAACGACGAGATTCGACAGCCAGATGAACTGGGCGACCCGCATCTCGCTCAATAAGCTAGTCTTTGCCTGTGTCTCTTTATCTTGAATCAAGGTCAGGTAGTTGGCGAGTAAAGTATCGATGCCGGCAGCATCCGTATTTGTCGTCAATTGACTGTTTGATCCTTTTAATGTGCCGTTCTCATTAAATAAATCTTCACCATTCGATAAGGAAGCAAGTGTTTTCGGATCGAGGAATGTCTCGTCGATTGAACCTTGTTTCTTCCCGGTGACATATTCCGTCAACAAGGGGAGGGCGGTCCCGAAGTAATCGTCGTAAAATGTTCGGGTCGCAATAGCGTATTCCTTTCCTTGTTCGTAAATCGCATTTTTTTCGAACCAGGTCGTCAAACGATTAATTTCCCGTTGGTTCGCTTTGATCGTATCGAGTATTTCTGGTGTACCGAACAGCACATACGATTTCACATTGCTCTGCACAAGTGTCCATTCGTTGGCTAATGTATTGGCATTCGTTCGGCGTTCCCGTAAATCATCGAACGCGGCATTCGTCTGGTCGATCTTTCGTTCTGTATAGTTATAGACGATAGCTGATGTCAGACTGAGCGCGATGAAAACCATATAAAAGGCAAACATCAACTGGCGACCGATTTTTTGATTAATCCATTTCACTTGTTTATCCTCCGTATATTATTTTCTAAGGTTCAAAGAATTAATCCAGCATTTTTATCTTACTTAATAAAACAGGCATTCATCAAACTTTAACACGCAAAGATGCAAAAAAGATATTTTAATTACTAGATTTGTAGAATGAATAAAAAAGTAATCAATTTTTATGGAAGAAATCGAATAAACAACCCTTCAACTATTTTTTGAAAATAAGGATTAGAAGAGTCGGGATAAAGGGAATCTAATGAAGGAGAAGCCCTCATTTTAATCATAAGGAAGTGACAAGATGCAAAAAATGTTTGAGAACAAATGGTACCGCGGTGCCTGGTGGATCATGACACTGCTGATCATCGTCTGGATCGGCAACCACGTGACGTTCCTGTTCCGACCGATTGCGATTTTATTGCAGATGGTCGTTCCACCACTCGCGATTGCCGGTATTCTGTATTATGTCCTATTGCCGATTGTCGAGCTGCTCGAGAAGAGGATGAAACGGCGTCCTGCTGTCATCATTGTGTTGATAGGTTTGATTAGTATCCTGACGACGCTCGGATTCATCTTTGGTCCGATGTTGTCGGATCAGATTACGGAATTCGTCAATTCGATTCCAACACTCGCTTCCCAGTTTCAGCGTCAACTGATTGATGTCCGGGATCAACTTGAAAACAGTGCATTCTTCTCCCGTTTCCTCAGCGGACAAGATGACCTGTTTAATAAGTTTTCCGGAAGCGTCTCGGAATATGCGTCATCGTTCCTGAAAAATATCGGAACCGGTGTCGGCGGTGTCGTCAGCGTCATCACGACGACGGTCGTGACGGTTATCATCATTCCGATCATGTTGATCTATATGCTACTAGACGGAGATAAGTTGAAAGGCAACCTCGTCAAGATGATGCCGTTTGAATACCATAAGGAAACGAAAAAGATTCTGCATGATGTCCATTTAACGATCATGAGTTACATCCGTGGCCAGGTCATCGTCAGTATCGGGGTCGGGATCATCGCCTATATTGGTTACTTGATCATCGGAATTGATTACGCGCTGTTGCTCGCGTTGTTTGCGACATTGACGAACATCATCCCGTTCCTCGGTCCGGTCATCGGCGTCGTACCCGCCTTGATCGTCGGGTTCATCCAGGATCCGATTCTTGCCGTCTATGCGGTCATCGTCATGACGGTCGCCCAACAGATTGACTCGCATATCATGTCACCGCTCGTCCAAGGGAAAACGCTTGATGTCCACCCGTTGACAATCATCATCGTTCTGCTCGTCGCCGGAAACATCGCCGGATTCTTTGGTGTCCTGCTCGGTGTTCCATTCTACGCGGTCATGAAGGTCGTCATCCTGAACATCCGTCGTCTGTATCATCTGCGGTCGCAAAAAAAGATGGTTATCGCAGAAGACGATAAGACGTTTAATACAATCGTGACGACAAAAGACTGACTTTGAATTTTCAGGACAGTTCGGTCATACTGAAAGAGTAGTCGATTGTGTCACGAAAGGGGTATGTGTCAGATGGATCAACGTCACGTAGAAGAACAGGCTGATTTATTGGCCCTCCAAAAGTTTCAGCACAATTTCGAAAATAGTCTCAAGTCGAGTGTCATCTATATTTTGCGGGATGGGGCGCTGACGATTGGTGAGATTGAACAACGTCTCGATCAGTCGCACGGTCAGATTCTCGAACAATTGCAGGAATTGATTGAAGACGGACTCGTCTTGCAACAGATGTCGGAAAAGGTCCATGGACTTGCCTATTCCTTGACCAGTCCGGCGGAAGAACTCGTTCGCCAGTTCAAGGAATCGATTGCCTGGAGCAAGCAGCACATCACCTATTAAGGAAGTCTGCCCCCTCGAGCAGTTGCTCGGGGGTTTTTGCTATTATAATTGTGAAAAAATGTATAATTATTGAATTGAAACCGACATAATGAGGGGAAGAACGTTGACGTCAGAGTAGGAGAGAAGGAATCGGTGTGAAAACAATCCTGTTGTATGTCCTGATACCGGTATGCGTCATTTTCGTGATCGTCAAGTGGATCATTCCCGTCTCAGGGTGGGGAGCAGACTCTGAACCGGTCAAGCCGAATCCCATTCCTGTCATGCAAAAATGGGATGAAGATCAATTGAAACAATTTGACCGGGAAAACCGGGTCGGTACCCGGTATACGCTCGGCGGATTGGAGGTCGAGACGTTAGCGATGAAGCAACGCAATACGATTCGGGCGACCCCTTTGTTACGGGTGATAGTTTCAAAAGAAAAACTAGTGCAAGTCGGCACAGGAACGGACCGGTTACTGGCTTTGACCGTAACGCTTCAAAATCAATCGGATAATCCGATTGATTTGTCCAAAAAACTTGGCAAGTATGAGACGAACGGGAAAAGAACATCGATTTTACATGAAAATCATCCGCTCGTCGGCACGTACCGGGCGGGAGAAGAACGAATGGGAGTCCTGTTCATCCGGACGGAGCAGAAACAGCTGACGACGGGACATCTTGATTTACTTTATCAAACCCAATCGGGTGAGAAACAGTTGCGTGTACCGCTGAATCAACCAAAAAACTGACCGACCCCTGCAGGCAGCTGCTGGAGTCGGTCAGTCGGATTATTTTTGAACGGCACTGAATGCTTCTTCTGATTCAATCCCGGCTTTGTTGACAGCCGTGATGATAAAACGTCCGGTCTTATCTTTTGGTAACGGGAAGGCTTTTCGTTCGATCGATTCCGTCGAACCAAGCTTTTTCCGTTTTCCTTTTTGTTCCTGATAGATGTTATACGCGACGACTTCATCATCAGTCGATGCATACCAGTTAACGAACCCACCCGAGACGCGGACGTTCGTCGCTGGTTTTGGTGGTGTTTTGACGGGATCGGATGCCTTCTCATCTAATTCAGTAAAGACGACGAGCCGATTGTCGTACGTGCCTTCATTTTCATCGTACGTACCGATACACGTGATCAAGTTCAGGTTACGCTGATCAGAGGTCCCGAAGATTTTTTCGAGCGGTGCATCGAGATGACCGTACTCGACCAGTTTTTTGACCCGGAAGACGAGATTACGGCCTGACTCATCCTTGATTTTGACCGTATCGCCTTTTTTGAGTTCGTGCAGTTGATAAAAGACGGCGGGACCGGTCTTCGTATCGGTATGTCCGTCGATGACGGCATTTCCGACATCACCCGGACGGGGACCGAATTTATACCACCCGACTTGCTGTTCGTTTTTCGGCGTCCCCATGGCGCCTTTTTTATCGAGGCCAACCTGTTCCACGTTGGTTTTAACTTTAAGCGAATCAATCGTCAGGGTCTTTGGCAGTTCTACTTGATTCGTAGAGAGATTCTTAAATTCTTTTTTAAAGATTTCGGACGGTTTGAGTGGATCTTCCTTTGTCTCGGAAGATGTCGCAGCGTCCGTTTTTGTATCGCCTTGCGTAATATTCGTTTCCGGTTCATTCGTGTTTCCAAACAGTAGAAAAATTAACGTACCGATTGAAACGAGCATCAAGAGGATGCTGACCGGTAATAACCATTTTTTCATGACACGTCACTCCTTTCCGAGACAAAGCCTCTTACACAGAAAAAGGATAGTGCCGAGGCGCTATCCTTTTTAGTATACCCGAAATCTTATGCGTTTTGACGTTTGCGTGCGAGGACGATTCCGGCTGCACCGAGTGCAAGACCGAAGAGAGCGATCGCACCAGTTGTACCTGCTGTATTGTTGTCGCTCATGCCGCCGTTACCTG
>NZ_JACSMU010000009.1:0-54458 GCF_018618855.1 Exiguobacterium sp. s166
TGAACGCCGAAAGTAGTTGGGGGCTTCCCCCTGTGAGGATAGGACGTTGCCAGGCCAATAAAGGACCGATCTGCATTTTGCAGGTCGGTCTTTTTGTGTATGCCAAATGAAAAGCCTAAATGGTTGCATTTCACTTTTAAGATGATTACTATTAAATCAAACAATAGTCAAAGATGGTCAGAGAGGTGGTGCCCATGCAAAACATCACAGATATCATCGAAGCCTATTTAAAGCAGATTTTACATGATGAGAAAAAAATTGAAATCAAACGGCAGGAAATTGCAGAACGTTTTGATTGTGTACCCTCACAAATCAATTATGTCATCAACACCCGTTTTACGGTTGAAAAGGGTTATTTTGTTGAAAGTAAACGTGGTGGCGGTGGGTATATCCGCATTCAAAAGATTGTCATTTTAGATAGTCATGATCTGTTAGATGAAGTCAGCCAATGGGTTGGAAACGATTTAACCGAACAAGCTGCAGAAGATTATCTGATTCGTTTAGTAAACGAGCAGCTGTTGACACGGCGAGAAGCGATTTTGATTCAATCGTTGTTGCAAAAGGAAAGTCTACCAATGGCACTTGAGGATCAACGCCGGATGCGGGCTCATTTGATGCAGACCGTCCTGCAAACCATTAAGCGACTGTGACACGGGAGGAATGTGTATGCGTTGTCAGCGGTGTGGTGAACGAGAAGCTGTCGTCCGTGTCAAACTCCCACAAGATCAAGAGGGAACAGAACAAGTTCTTTGTTCAGTTTGTGTAAAAGAACTGGCAAAAGCCTATCAAGAAACCGCTTGTCCTTCATGTGGGATGACACGCCAACAACTTTTACATTTGCGAAAAGTTGGTTGTGCAACATGCTATTCGTTTTTCAAAGAAGAAGTAGATGGGATGATTCGTCAGTTTCAACACGGTCATACGAAACATTATGGTTCACGTCCTGAAGAAGAGTCGGTCGAAAAAAGATTGGCACAACAGTTGAGTCGACTCAAAGAACAGTTGAACCGTAAGATTTTATCGGAAGACTATGAAGAAGCAGAACTCATTAAACAGCAGATTGTAAATGTGGAGGAGGATTTGCGCCATGTTTGAAGAACTATTGACGCAACCTCTTAGTCAAAAGATGGATCAACAGGCACCTTACGATGATATCGTCGTTTCGACACGAATTCGCTTAGCGCGTAATGTAGCCCATTATCCTTTTTCGACAAGAATGACAGAAGAACAGGCAAATGCGTTAATCAACGAAACAGAACGTCAATTATCCGGACTAAAAGGATTTCAATTCGGGCGGGTCGATCAAGTTGATGCCTTAACGCGAACTGCTTTAGTAGAAAAACATTTGATCAGTCCTGCCCTTGCGACACACCCACGAACCGGACTTTTTATCAGTGAAGATGAACAGATCAGTGTCATGGTGAATGAAGAAGATCATTTTCGTATTCAAACCCTGTTACCGGGTTTGCAGTTAGAAGAAGCTTTTCGGGTGGCAAAGCAGGTCGATCGTTTAATCAGTGAACGCTTCAAGATAGCTTTTGATGATACGCTCGGTTATTTGACGACTTGTCCGAGTAACGTCGGCACAGGCCTACGGGCCTCGGTGATGTTGCATTTACCGGGACTCGTCCTGACCAATCAAATCCAAGGGTATATTAAACACCTGCGGCAGCTCGGTTTTGCGATTCGCGGGCGTTACGGCGAAGGAAGCGATGCTTCCGGTCGAATGTTCCAATTATCGAATCAACGGACACTTGGTGCGAGTGAGGATATGCTGATTACGGATTATCAATTTGCTGTTGAAGCATTAATTGAGGCAGAACAAGCGGCAAGAAAAGGATTATTGGAGACGTATCAAGAAGAACTAGAAGACCGGCTTTACCGGTCATCCGGAATTTTGCGATCGGCCCGATTAATTACGGCACGGGAAGCAACGGAGCGTTTATCCGATGTCCGGTTAGCCGATAGCCTCGGTTTGGCCGTGGAACTTCCGCCAAACTTATTCCATCATTTACTTGTATCGCTACAAACAGGTTTTCTACAAAAGCATTTCGGGAAACAATTAACATCAAGAGAACGGGACATCGAACGAGCGAGTATCATTCGTCAGATGTTAACCGAACAGACAAACAGGGATCACACACAAGGAGGTTTTGCGTAATGATGTTTGGACGATTCACAGAACGTGCTCAACGCGTACTCGCACTTGCTCAAGAAGAAGCGGTACGTCTTGGTCACCATAATATCGGGACAGAACACATTTTACTCGGACTTGTACGTGAAGGAGACGGGATTGCGGCGAAAGCCTTAACAGCACTCGGACTCAGTTCAGATAAGATTCAAATGGAAGTTGAAGCTTTAATCGGTCGCGGCCAAGACGGTGCGACGACGATTCACTATACACCACGCGCGAAAAAAGTCATCGAGCTGTCGATGGATGAGGCCCGTAAACTCGGTCATTCGTATGTCGGTACAGAGCATCTCTTACTCGGTCTGATCCGTGAAGGAGAAGGCGTCGCAGCACGTGTCTTAAACAACCTTGGCATCAGCCTCTCTAAAGCCCGTCAGCAGGTGCTTCAACTGCTTGGTAACAGTGAAACGACAGCCAATGCGTCGCAAGCAGGATCTGGTGTCGCGACACCGACGCTTGACGGTCTCGCACGCGACTTGACACAACAGGCACGGGAAACACGTCTTGATCCAGTGATCGGCCGTGCGAAAGAAATCCAACGTGTCATTGAAGTCTTAAGCCGTCGGACAAAAAACAATCCGGTCTTGATCGGAGAGCCGGGTGTTGGTAAAACAGCCGTCGTCGAAGGTCTTGCCCAACAAATCATTAACAATGAAGTGCCGGAGACGTTACGGAATAAACGCGTCATGGTTCTCGATATGGGAACACTCGTCGCCGGTACAAAATACCGTGGTGAGTTCGAAGACCGTTTGAAAAAAGTCATGGATGAGATTCGTCAGGCCGGTAATATCATTCTCTTCATCGACGAATTGCACACATTGATCGGTGCCGGCGGAGCAGAAGGGGCAATTGATGCCTCGAACATCCTCAAGCCGTCACTCGCCCGTGGTGAACTCCAGTGTATCGGAGCAACGACACTCGATGAGTACCGGAAATACATCGAAAAAGATGCGGCACTCGAACGTCGTTTCCAACCGATTCAAGTGGCTGAACCTACAACAGATGAAGCGACACAAATATTGTTTGGTCTTCGTGACCGTTATGAAGCACATCACCGGGTGACGATCACGGATGAAGCAATCCAAGAAGCGGTAACACTCTCGGACCGCTACATCTCGGATCGTTTCCTACCGGATAAAGCGATTGACTTGATTGATGAAGCCGCTTCAAAAGTTCGTTTGCGCTCCTATACAGCACCACCGAACCTAAAAGAAGTCGAAGCGAAGCTTGAAGGTATTCGTAAAGACAAAGATGAAGCCGTTCAAAGTCAAGAATTCGAAAAAGCAGCCAGTCTCCGTGATACAGAACAAAAATTGCGTGATGAATTGGAACGTTTGAAAGAAGAATGGCAGAACAAGCAAGGCAACGAAAAATTAGAAGTGACGAAAGAGGATATCGCACAAGTCGTCGCCAACTGGACAGGTGTTCCGGTCACGAAGATTGCAGAAGAAGAAACCGACCGCTTATTGCGTCTTGAAGAAATCCTTCATGGACGTGTCATCGGTCAAAATGAAGCCGTTAAATCGATTTCCAAAGCAATCCGTCGTGCACGCGCCGGTTTAAAAGATCCAAAACGTCCAATTGGTTCATTTATCTTCCTCGGACCAACCGGTGTCGGTAAAACGGAACTGGCCCGGGCTGTCGCGGAAGCGATGTTCGGTGACGAAGATGCCATCATCCGGATCGATATGTCCGAATACATGGAGAAACATGCGACAAGTCGTCTTGTCGGTTCTCCTCCGGGATACGTCGGGTATGAAGAAGGCGGTCAGTTAACAGAAAAAGTACGCCGGAAACCATACTCTGTCATCTTGCTTGATGAAATCGAAAAAGCACACCCTGAAGTCTTCAACATCTTGCTTCAAGTGCTTGACGACGGTCGCTTGACGGATTCAAAAGGCCGGACAGTCGACTTCCGAAATACGATCATCGTCATGACGTCAAACGTCGGAGCAAGTGCACTCAAACGTAACAAATACGTTGGTTTCGCAGTCTCCGATGATACGGACCGCGAGTACAAAGACATGAAGGGGAAAGTCATGGATGAGCTGAAAAAAGCCTTCCGCCCTGAATTCTTGAACCGGATTGACGAAACAATCGTCTTCCACTCACTCGAGAAAAAACACATCGAAGAAATCGTGAAATTAATGGCGAAAACGCTTGAAAAACGTCTTGCGGAACAACAAGTGCATTTCGAGTTGACGCCAGCCGCGCTTTCGAAAATCGCGGATATCGGATACGATCCGGAATACGGAGCCCGTCCGATCCGTCGTGCTCTTCAACGGGAAGCAGAGGATCGTTTGTCAGAAGCCTTGCTTGCAGGTGATATTCAAAAAGGTGAGCGGGTGGCACTTGATGTCGAAGATGGTGAATTCATCGTCCGCCGTCATCAGGCTGAACCAGCAACGACCGAATAATTGATCAACAGGGTCCAGCTTTCGCAAGTATGTGGCGAAAGCTGGATTTTTTTCTTGATAAAAAGAAAGGATGAATCGCGTGGCTAAAATAAAGACGAAATTTGTCTGCCAGAGTTGTGGTACGGAATCTCCCAAATGGATGGGACGCTGTTCCGGCTGTGGCGAATGGAACACGATGGTCGAAGAAGTCGTTGAAGAGAAAAAAGCACGGCGCGGTTCTGCCTTCGTGCATACGACAACCAAACAATTAAAACCGGAACGCTTATCGAATATCTTGTCACAGGAAGAAAGCCGTGTCTTTACAGGCAGCGGTGAATTTGACCGGGTCCTCGGTGGTGGAATCGTACCGGGCTCGATGGTTCTTGTCGGCGGCGATCCCGGAATCGGGAAGTCGACGATCTTGCTTCAAACCAGTGCCCGTCTTGCGGCGCGTGGAGAAAAAGTCCTGTACATTTCAGGGGAAGAATCGCTGAAACAAACGAAACTGCGGGCGGAACGCCTCGGATTACCGACACAGGACCTGTTTGTCTTGAGTGAGACAGACATGAACATGATCGAACGGGTCGTCGATGAAGAAAACCCGGGCTTTTTGATCATTGACTCCATTCAAACCGTGTATATCGATGAGATTCAGTCAGCTCCGGGCAGTGTCACGCAAGTCCGGGAATGTACAGCGATGCTGATGAAAATCGCGAAGAGTCGTGGTATTGCCATCTTCATCGTCGGTCACGTAACCAAACAAGGATCGATTGCCGGACCGCGTTTACTTGAGCATATGGTAGATGCCGTTCTGTACTTTGAAGGAGAACGCCACCACACGTTCCGGATTTTACGGGCGGTCAAAAACCGGTTCGGTTCGACGAATGAAATCGGTATTTTTGAAATGCGTGAATCCGGTCTTGAAGAAGTCTTGAATCCATCGGAGATTTTCCTCGAAGAACGGACATCCGGTGTATCCGGTTCGACCATCGTCGCCTCGATGGAGGGAACTCGGACAGTTCTTGTGGAACTGCAAGCATTGATTTCTCCGACATCGTTTGGTAACCCGCGTCGTATGGCGACCGGGATTGATCAGAATAAAGTCGCTTTGCTGATGGCTGTTTTAGAAAAACGGTCGGGCTTGTTGCTCCAGACGCAAGATGCGTATCTTAAGGCGGCGGGTGGAGTCAAACTTGATGAACCGGCCATCGATTTAGCAATTTGTGTCGCGGTCGCATCCAGTTTCCGCGATAAGCCGACCCGACCAACAGATGTCGTCATCGGCGAAGTCGGCCTGACGGGCGAAGTCAGACGCGTCTCACGGATCGAACAACGGGTCGCGGAAGCGGCGAAGCTTGGTTTCACCCGTGCCATCATTCCGAAAAACAATCTGGGGGGCTGGACATATCCACCCGGTATCACGGTAATCGGAGTCGAGAGTGTGGATGAAGCATTACGGGAAACGATTCCGTTTTAAGCGGTTTCAACTACGGCAAAAGATGGGGAAGGTGTAACAGACCTGTAAACAGTTTCCCCATCTTAAGGCGTAGGTGATTCAAATAAATACATGTTACAATGAACTTAAAATAATAAAAGGAGGTGGGAAGATTGAAAATCGTCATCAGGATCTTTTTTGCGTTACTAGGTCTTGCGCTTGGTATCTTGTTGCTTCCTCAATTGTTTCAGCTGATTGAAGCGGCGACGAAGATGGCTTTCCCGGAATGGTTGATGACCACATACGTAACAGGAACGATTGGTGCACTCATATTTTTATTAATTGGATTATTCATTACGGATTCTGTGATTCGGCTTCTCCGGTTTTTAGAAGAAAAGTTAGTGAAAGCACCTGTCGCCGATCTATTTTTCGGCACATTCGGCTTATTGGTTGGTCTCGTCATGGCTTTTCTTGTCAGCATGCTGATTGAACTTGTCGGTATTCCTTTACTCAGTAATGTGTTAACCATGATAGTCGCAGTACTGTTCGGTTACCTCGGATTTACGGTCGGCTACCGGAAGCGTCACGAACTGACGAAAGTCTTCTTGCGCAACAGTAACAATCAGACGGAGAAAAAAGCGGCTGAGCCTGTTGTTGTCGCAAAATCAAACAGTAAAGTCCTCGATACGAGTGTCATCATCGATGGTCGGATTACGGATATCGCAAAAACAGGATTTGTCGAAGGCAAACTGATTGTTCCGCAATTCGTCATCGGCGAGTTGCAGTATATTGCGGATTCATCAGATACACTGAAGCGAAACCGCGGACGTCGCGGGCTCGATGTGCTGAAGGAATTGCAATCGATTCCCGGCATGGAAGTCGAGATTTATGACGGGGACTTTGAGGATGTTCCGGAAGTCGACATCAAGTTGATTAAGCTGGCAGAACTGATTAAAGGAATCGTCGTCACGAACGACTACAACTTAAATAAGGTCTGTGAAGTACGGAATGTACCGGTCTTGAACATCAACGACCTGGCGAATGCCGTCAAACAGGTGGTCATCCCCGGTGAAGAGATGACGGTCCTCGTCATCAAAGAAGGAAAAGAGCAGAAACAGGGAATTGCCTATCTCGAGGATGGAACGATGGTCGTCGTGGAAGAAGGAAAACATTTGATTTCGAAAACGATTGGTGTTGTCGTGACCAGTGTGCTGCAGACATCTGCCGGACGGATGATTTTCGCGAAACCCCAGGAAAAATAAACAGCAGACTGCCAAATCTCTTTTGGCAGTCTTTACTTATGGGAAAAGAGGGAACTAAATGAAAGAGCACACATACCGGATTGTCATTCCGGCCGCCGGAGCAGGGAAACGGATGGGAGCAGATCGAAACAAATTAATGCTGACGTTACGAAACCGGTCCATCATCGAATGGACACTGGATGTCTTTGAGCAGGATCCGGCTTGTCTTGAAATCATTTTGGCAATTAATCCGGCGGAGCAATCGTGGTTCGAACGTATCACGGCACCATACAAGACGTCGATCCGTCTCGTCCCGGGTGGACGTGAGCGTCAGGAAAGTGTGCAGCGTGGACTAGAAGCGGTGACAGCACCCGGTATCGTCCTGATTCATGACGGAGCCCGACCATTCGTGACGATCGAATCGATTCAGCAGGTCGTCCAAGCAGCTGAAGAGACCGGAGCTGCGATTTTAGGTGTGCCGATTAAGGATACCGTCAAACGGATTGACGGCGACGCGATTGTCGAGACGGTTCCCCGGGATCAGCTGATGGCAGCCCAAACACCGCAAGCCTTTGAGTTGGAGCGGATTCGAACTGTTCATGCGAAGGCGGCGACGGAATTTTTAGGTACGGATGACGCAAGTTTGATAGAATGGGACGGAGGAACGGTGACTTGGGTCACCGGACAATACGAGAACATTAAAGTGACGACGCCGGACGATTTATTGTTTGGAGAAGCCATTCTAACGAAACGGGGGAAATGAAGATGATCCGAATTGGACAAGGATTTGATGTACATGCTTTTGCAGAGGACCGCAAACTGATTTTAGGCGGGATTGAGATTCCGCATACGAAAGGGTTGCTCGGTCACTCGGATGCTGACGTCCTGTTACATACGATTGCTGACGCAGCGCTTGGTGCGATTGCGGCGGGGGATATCGGGAAACACTTCCCGGATACGGATCCGGAATTTAAAGACGCCGACTCAGCAAAATTGCTGCAGCACGTGTATGCGCTCGTCAAAGCACAAGGCTATGAACTGGGCAATTTAGACGCGACCGTCATTGCACAAGCGCCGAAGTTACGTCCATACATCGATACGATGCGGGCACGGATCGCGGAACTTCTTGAAGCGGATATCGAACAGATCAACGTCAAGGCGACGACGACGGAATGGCTAGGCTTTACGGGACGTGAAGAAGGAATCGCATGTCAGGCTGTGATTTTGCTGAAACGAATCGAAGAATAAGGTATACTAGGTAAGCGAATTTTAGACTAAAGGAGTGGATCGGTAATGGCAGAAGTACGTGTACGTTATGCACCAAGTCCAACGGGACACCTTCATATTGGAAACGCACGAACAGCATTGTTTAACTACCTGTTTGCACGACACGCAGGCGGTAAGATGATTTTACGGATTGAGGATACGGATCAGAAACGAAACATCGATGGTGGTGTGGAAAGTCAGATGAAGTACCTCGAATGGCTCGGCATCGACTGGGATGAAGGTCCGGGTCGCGGCGGCGACTATGGTCCTTACTTCCAAATGGAGCGACTCGATCTGTACAAAAAATACACAGACGAGTTACTTGAAAAAGGACTGGCTTACCGCTGTTACATGACATCGGAAGAGCTCGAAGCGGAACGGGAAGCGCAAATCGCACGTGGGGAAGCACCCCGTTATTCAGGTGCACACCGTAATCTGACGCAAGAACAAGAAGATGCATTTGTGGCAGAAGGCCGGACACCGTCGATTCGGATCCGTGTTCCGGAAAGCGTCACCTACACATGGAACGATATCGTTAAAGAAGATGTCTCGTTCGAATCAAAAGATTTCGGCGATTGGGTCATCGTCAAAAAAGACGGGATTCCGACGTACAACTTCGCTGTTGTTGTCGATGATCACTTGATGGCGATCAGCCACGTCCTGCGTGGAGACGACCATATTTCGAATACACCAAAGCAGATGATGATTTACGATGCGTTCGGTTGGGACTATCCGACATTCGGACATATGACATTAATCGTCAACGAAGAACACAAAAAACTGTCAAAACGTGATCAGTCGATCATCCAATACATCGAGCAGTATAAAGATCTCGGTTACTTGCCGGAAGCGTTACTGAACTTCGTGACGTTACTCGGATGGTCGCCGGTCGGTGAACAGGAAATCTTCACGAAAGAAGAGTTCATCGAGATTTTTGATGCATCTCGTTTGTCGAAGAGTCCGGCTGTCTTTGATCAGCAAAAATTGGCTTGGATCAACGGTCAATACATGAAACACCAATCGTTCGAAGAAGTATTCGAAGCGAGTCTGCCATTCCTGCAGGACGCGGGACGTGTTGCAAGCGAACCGACGGAAGAAGAGCTTGTCTGGGCACAAAATCTGGTCGGATTATACCGGGAACAGATGACACACGGCGCAGAAATCGTCGAGCTTTCAGAGATGTTTTTTGAGGATGAACTGGTGTATGATGAAGAGGCAAACACTGTCTTGGCAGGAGAAACCGTTCCTGCAGTCTTGAGTGAATTCGCGAACCAGTTGCGGACACTTGAAGAATGGACACCGGAAGCCATTAAAGGGGCAATCAAAGCAACCCAAAAAGCAACCGGACAAAAAGGGAAAAATCTGTTCATGCCAATCCGTGTCGCAACGACCGGACAAACACACGGACCGGAGCTTCCGAACACGATTCAATTATTAGGAAAAGACCGCGTACTTGCGCGTCTGGACGCATAAAATAAAGCGTAGATGAGGAAAGTAGGAACGATGTCCGTTGTACAGAGACAAGCTTGAGTGGTGAGAAAGCTTGAACGGACGCGCTTTCGAAATGCCCCTCTGAGTGCTGCCCGAAATCAGTGAGAGTAGGCGTAGACGTATCTCCGGCGTTAACGGACCGGAGAGGGATGATTCAGTTCATCCAAACAGAGTGGGACCGCGCTGATTGGCGTCTCTGTGCAGCGATGCACGGGGGCGCTTTTTCTTATGGAGAGGAGAACGAACATGACACGGATGCGTGAAGATATCCGCAATGTATTTAAACAGGATCCGGCAGCCCGGAGTACGATGGAAGTCGTCTTGACCTATCCGGGATTACATGCCGTCTGGATGCACCGGTTGGCTCATCGTATGTGGAAGATGAATTTGCATCTTGCCGCACGGCTGTTGTCGCAATTCAGCCGGTTCCTGACGGGAATTGAGATTCATCCCGGTGCGACAATCGGCCGGCGTCTCTTCATCGACCATGGTATGGGAGTCGTCATTGGGGAAACGGCGATTATCGGCGACGATGTCACCCTGTTCCAAGGTGTGACACTGGGGGGAACAGGGAAAGAAACGGGCAAACGGCATCCGACACTCGGAAATGGTGTCCTCGTATCAGCCGGAGCACGCGTACTCGGTGATATCACGATTGGTGATTCATCGAAGATTGGCGCAAGCTCCGTTGTTCTAAAAAATGTACCGTCAAATGCGACAGTTGTCGGAATTCCCGGACGTGTCGTGATACAAGACGGAATAAAAGTCGATGCACCGCTTGATCATCAATTACCCGATCCGGTTCGTGAATGCCAGGAACGGGTTGAACTGGAACTTGAACAATTAAAACGTGAGATTGAACGAATAAAAGGAGGACACCGCCATGATACAACTTTACAACAGCATGACCGGAAAAAAGGAACCGTTTAAACCGCTCGAAGAAGGAAAGGTCAAGATGTATGTTTGTGGACCAACCGTCTATAACTACATCCATATCGGGAATGCCCGTCCGGCCATCGTCTTTGATACGGTCCGCCGCTACTTTACGTACCGGGGCTATGACGTTAAATATGTCTCGAACTTCACGGATGTCGACGATAAAATCATCCGGACAGCGAATGAGCTCGGAGAAGATTACCATGCACTGACGAAACGATTCATCGAAGCCTATCACGCGGATACAGGTGCGTTGAATGTCCAAAAAGCGGATATTCATCCGCTCGTCACGGAAACGATGGACGATATCATCGCTTTCATCGAAGTGCTCGTCGAAAAAGGGAATGCCTATGCGTCAAGCGGAGATGTCTACTTCCGGACACGCAGCTTTAAAGATTACGGTCAGCTAAGTCAACAGTCGATTGATGAACTCCGCTCGGGTGCGCGGATCGAAGTCGGCGAGAAAAAAGAAGATCCGCTCGATTTCGTCCTATGGAAAGCAGCGAAACCGGGTGAACCGGCATGGAGGAGTCCATGGGGAGAAGGCCGTCCCGGCTGGCACATCGAGTGCTCAGCGATGGCGAAAAAGTATCTCGGGGATACGATTGATATTCATGCAGGCGGACAAGACCTTAAATTCCCGCACCATGAAAATGAGATTGCCCAATCGGAAGCGTGCAACTCACAGAAGTTTGCAAACTACTGGATGCATAACGGGTTCCTTAACATCGAAAATGAAAAGATGTCAAAATCACTGGGCAACTTCCTGACGGTCCACGAAGCGATTCAAGCCGTCGATCCGATGGTCTTACGTTTCTTCATGCTGTCAGTCCAGTACCGTCATCCGATCAACTACAGCCGTGATCTGATCGATCAGGCAGCAAACGGGTTGGCACGGATCCGTGAATCGGTCGCAAACGTCGAACACCGTTTGACGATGACGGCTAATCTTGGAACGGCAACGGACAAATGGCTGAACCGGATCGAAGAAATCAAACAGCATTTCATCACATCGATGGATGATGATTTCAATACAGCGAACGCTGTGACCGATTTGTTTGATCTGTCGAAGGAAGCCAACCTCTATCTTGGGGAAGACCAGGTCGCAACAGAAGTGCTGGAACGATTCCTGGCAGTCTTTGATGAACTATCGACAGTCCTCGGAGTCACGTTGACAATCGAAAAAGGGTTACTCGATGAAGAAGTCGAACAGCTGATTCGTGATCGGGATACGGCACGGAAAGAACGGGACTTCGCCCGTGCGGACGCGATCCGTGATCAACTGCGTGACCAAGGCATCCTGCTTGAGGATACAGCGCAAGGGATGCGGTGGAAGCGCGGATGAAGAACTACAAACAATTAAATGCGCTGGCACTCGCCTACATGGGCGATGTTGTCTATGAAATGCATGTCCGGGAACGGTTGCTTGAAAAAGGATATGTCAAACCGGGTGAACTGCATCAAGCGGCCATCCGCTATGTCCGTGCTCAGGCGCAAGCCTTCGTCGTGACACACTGGTTAAATGAAAATACGTTGACAGAAGAAGAGCAGGCTGTCGTCCGGCGCGGGAAGAACGCTAAATCAGGTTCCGTTCCGAAAAGTACGGACGTCCATACGTACCGGTACGCAACGGCGTTTGAGGCATTGCTCGGATATGTCTATCTTGCAGAAGGAGGGGATCGTCTTGAAGAACTCATCGGACAAGCGCTCGAATTACTCGAAGCCGAAGCAACGGACGGAAAATAAATCGTTCCAATCGGCGCGTAAACAAAAAGACAAGCCGCATGGCGAAAAAACGAAACAGAAGAAAGTTGAGCCCAAACAAGAAGAGACCATCGTGATCGAACCGCTCGAGGAAGGACAGGATTTCTTATACGGACGGAATCCGGTTCTCGAAGCGTTACGGACGGGTCGTGAGATGAACAAGCTCTTCATCCAAGAAGGGCAACAGAAAGGACCGCTTGCCGTCATCCATGCGATGGCGAAAGAGGCAGGTGTCCAGACACAAATCGTTCCACGCTCGAAATTACACGGTTTGACGGGAAGCGACAATCACCAGGGTGTCGTTGCTGCCGTCGCTGCCTATGAGTATGCAGAACTCGACGATATCTTTGCACTGGCAGAAAAGAAAGACGAGACGCCATTGATGATTTTACTCGATGAACTCGAAGATCCGCATAATCTCGGATCGATTCTCCGGACGGCAGATGCCGTCGGTGCCCACGGGATCATTATTCCGAAACGCCGGTCTGTCGGATTGACACAGGTTGTCGCGAAAGCTTCAACGGGGGCGATCGAACATATCCCGGTCGTTCGTGTGACGAACTTGACGCGGACAATGGAAGATTTAAAGAAAAAAGGGATCTGGTTTGTCGGGACGGATGCCCGTGAGAGTGATGACTACCGGACGCTCGACGGAACAATGCCACTTGGAATCGTCATCGGCAGCGAAGGAAAAGGCATGAGCCGGCTTGTCCGCGAAAAATGCGATTTCCTTGTACATCTCCCGATGGCAGGACATGTCACGTCACTCAACGCATCGGTTGCTGCCTCGTTGTTGTTATATGAGGTCTACCGGACAAGAAAGCCGTATTCGCGATGAAATACGACCGTCTGATCGTTGATGGCTACAATATCATTGGCGCATGGCCGGAATTCCGGACATTGCGGGAGCAGGATTTTGAATTAGCACGGGAACGATTGGTCGATGCGATGGCCGAGTACCAGGCCGTGACAGGAATCAGTGTGACGATTGTCTTCGATGCCTATCTCCAACCGGGGAGAGAATCCCGGATCAGGAAAAGCGGTATCGAAGTCATCTATACACGGGAAAACGAAACGGCGGATGAATGGATTGAGAAAACAGCGGCGGAATGGTTACAGGATATCCGGGTCAAGCTGACGGTTGCGACAAACGATTTCACCGAACAGTGGGTCATCTTCACGCTCGGTGCCCTTCGGATCTCGGCGCAGGAATTACGACGGGACTGGAAGGCGGCGGTTGCCGTCATCCGTGGACAGACGATTGCGTCGAAGACGAGCAAGAAACCACGTTCGACAATCGATATGCCGGCTGATGTCATTGAACGGCTTGAAGAGATCCGGCGGCGTAAAAATTCAGATTCATGAAGAAAATGAAAAAGCGGATTCACGATAAAGTCGTGAAATTCGCTTTTTTTAATTCCTCAGGTGTCACGTCTTCGCACGATCAACAGAGTAAAAAAAGAGGTCATGCCAATTTTCATTGTCGTAAGACAGGAAATTATTGTATAATTAGAAACAATCGATTAGTTTGTTAGAGAAGCTTGGAGGGATGACGGATGAGTTTGGTTTCGTTCGACCAGTTTGAGTGCATGACCGATGAAGCGCTTGTGGAACAAGCGAAGGTATTTGACAACAGTGATGCGCTCGAATTTCTGATCGAGCGGTATCGGAACTTCGTGCGTGCCAAGGCACGGTCTTACTTTTTAATCGGAGCGGACCGGGAAGATATCATCCAGGAAGGTATGATCGGCCTGTATAAGGCAGTCCGGGATTACCGCACGGATAAGCTGGCTTCGTTCAAAGGCTTTGCTGAGCTGTGTATTACCCGGCAAATGATCACAGCAATCAAAACCGCAACGCGTCAAAAACATATTCCGCTGAATTCCTACATTTCGCTCGATAAACCGATTTACGATGACGAATCGGAACGGACGTTACTCGATATCATCACATCGACAGCCCCGTCGGATCCGCAAGTGTTGATCGTGAACCGGGAAGAGTATGCGGATATTGAAAGTAAGATGGATGAAATCCTTAGTGATCTGGAGCGGAAAGTACTGGCGCTCTATCTCGACGGAAGAACCTATCAGGAAATTTCGGATGATCTCGATCGTCATGTCAAGTCAATCGATAATGCCCTTCAACGTGTGAAGAAAAAGCTGGAACGGTATCTTGAAGCACGAAAACTGACTGTCTGACCGAGAGGTGGATTGACCCCGTTAACCGGGTGTGCTACTGTATAAATAGCGCCTTACTAGCGAGACGCCGCTCATAGGCGTTTTTTTTTACGCTCTTTTTTAGAGAGGATTCTCTTCTTGAAGAGAAGGAGTGGCAAAGAAGGAGGTCGTTTGAGATGGCGAAGAAAGTAGGCCTTGCTTGTGATATTTGCGGTGCCCGCGACTACACGACGATGAAAAAAGAGGATGTCAGCATCCGCTTGGAACTGAAGAAGTTCTGTCGCCGTTGTAACGCGCATACGATTCATAAAGAAGCGAAATAAGGCTTCATCTATCCCCATTTACTACATCCTGGAGGGAAAGTACGATGAAATTTTTGCGTGACGTATGGAATGAACTGAAAAAGACGAGCTGGCCGAAACGAAAAGAACTGACGAAGTATACACTGACTGTAATCGGTATGGTCATTTTTATGGGTGTCTTCATCTTCGGTATCGATTCAGGGCTCAGCGCATTCATGAGTTGGTTGATTAAGTAAAAAGAAGAGGTGACGTACCATGGATAAGCAGTGGTTTGTTGTCCAAACGTACTCTGGATTCGAAAATAACGTCAAGGCAAATCTTGAGCGTCGGATTGAATCCATGAACATGGACGAGAAAATCTTCCGTGTACTCGTTCCAATCGAAACGGTACAGGAAGAAGTAACAAACAAAAAAGGTGAAACGAAAATCAAGGAACGTGAAATCAAGATTTTCCCGGGGTATGTCCTCGTGGAGATGGTCATGACGGATGATTCTTGGTATGTCGTCCGTAACACACCGAACGTCACGGGATTCCTCGGTTCGGTCGGCGGCGGTTCAAAACCGACACCACTTCTTCCAGAAGAAGCGGAAAACATTCTCGGATCAATGGGACTTGTTGACATGAAGAGTCGTTATGACTTTACAATGGGACAAATCGTACGGATCAAAGAAGGTGTCTTTGCGAACCTGGAAGGTACGATCGAAGAACTTGAAACAGAAACAGAGAAAATGAAGGTTTCTGTCGATATGTTCGGTCGTGAAACGAAAGTAGAGCTCGATTTCTCACAAGTTGAGAAAATAGATTAAGTTTCCTATTGCGAAACTTTTATTTTAATGGTACAATTTTTCCTGTTTGATGTTGTGCTTATTTCGATAAATTACTCGTCGAATAGAATGAGTGGGAGGACGCGCAACGTCCAATTAAACCACATTAAAGAATTAAGGAGGTGTGTCTCGTGGCGAAGAAGGTTATGAAACTAGTTAAACTTCAAATTCCTGCGGGCAAAGCAAACCCAGCTCCACCAGTTGGACCGGCACTCGGTCAAGCAGGTGTGAACATCATGGGCTTCTGTAAAGAGTTCAACGCTCGTACACAAGACCAAGCCGGCTTGATTATTCCTGTAGTCATCACGGTTTTTGAAGATCGTTCATTTACGTTTATTACTAAAACTCCACCAGCAGCAGTTCTCTTGAAGAAAGCAGCTGGAATCGAGAGCGGTTCAGGCGAGCCTAACCGTAAGAAAGTAGCGACTGTCAAACGTGACAAAGTTCGCGAAATCGCTGAAACGAAAATGCCAGACCTCAACGCAGCATCTGTTGAAACAGCGATGTTGATGGTTGAAGGTACTGCACGTTCTATGGGTATCGTAATCGAAGACTGAGTCTTTTGATTGCAATGAACAACGATGAGGGTCGCAGGCGGATAGTTACTTGAAGCCTTGCTACCCTTTCATTATGTGGGAGGATTTTCCGCACAACCACAAAGGAGGAACCTAAAATGGGTAAGAAGTATAAAGAAGCTGCTAAACTTATCGATCGTACGGTTTCATACGAACTCGCTGAAGCGGTAGACTTAACTAAAAAGTCTGCAACTGCGAAATTCGATGAAACAATCGAACTTGCTGTTCGTCTCGGAGTCGATCCGAAGAAAGCAGATCAACAAATCCGTGGAGCAGTCGTATTGCCACACGGTACTGGTAAAACACAAAAAGTTCTCGTCTTTGCTAAAGGTGAGAAATTAAAAGAAGCGGAAGCTGCTGGAGCAGACTTCGCTGGTGATTCTGAGTACATCACTAAAATCCAACAAGGATGGTTCGACTTCGATGTTATCGTTGCGACACCTGACATGATGGGTGAAGTTGGTAAACTCGGCCGTGTTCTCGGACCTAAAGGCCTCATGCCTAACCCGAAAACAGGAACAGTTACATTTGACGTCACGAAAGCAATCAACGATATCAAAGCTGGTAAAGTTGAGTACCGTGTCGACAAATCTGGTAACATCCACGTTCCAGTCGGTAAAAAATCATTTGATGACGCTAAATTGGTTGAGAACATCAACACAGTCATCGAAACTCTCGTTAAAGTTAAGCCTGCTACTGCTAAAGGTATCTACCTTAAAAACATCGCGATCGCTTCAACAATGGGTCCTGGTGTAAAAGTATCTTCAGCTGACTTTGCGAAATAATTTCGTCTAAAACGAACTTGACAACGTTCTAAGAACGCTGTTACAGTATAAAACGTTGATATATTCGACATACCGTAGACAGAAGGTGCTCATCGATTGAGCATAAACCCTTCCGAGGTGTTCTTGCTCAGAGAGCCTGTTTGTTCAGGTATCCTTTTTGACGATTACGCCTCCTCTGCCTTGCAGACGGAGGCTTTTTATTTGAAATCGAGCAGCCCCTCGCGCCGGTACATTCCATTTACCAGGAGGTGCAACAGAAATGGCAAACGAAAAAGTTATCGCTGTCAAAGCGGATCTCGTAACTGAGATCGCTGAGAAAATGCAAGCGAGCGCTGGAACAATCGTCGTCGACTACCGTGGTCTCACAGTAGACGAAGTAACAGAACTTCGTAAACAACTCCGCGAAGCGGGTGTTGAATTCAAAGTTTACAAAAACGGTCTCCTCCGCCGTGCTGCAGTTCAAAGCAATCTTGAGGGTCTTGACGAAGTCTTTACAGGTCCTACTGCGATCGCCTTCAGCAATGAAGACGTTATCGCTCCAGCTAAGATCTTAAACAACTTCTCGAAAGACCACAAAGCTCTTGAGCTTAAAGGTGGTATCATCGAAGGCAAAGTCACTTCAGTAGAAGATGTCAAAGCCCTTGCGGAACTTCCATCACGCGAAGGTCTCCTTTCGATGCTTCTCAGCGTGCTTCAAGCGCCAATCCGTGGTCTTGCGGTGGCAACGAACGCAATTGCAGAGCAAAAAGAAGAACAATCTGCTTAATGTCCGCTTAGCGGGATAGGCAAACACACAATTTTTCACACCCCAACGTGGGTTAAATCAAAGGAGGAAAACCATAATGGCTTTCAACAAAGAGCAATTTATCGAAGACCTCAAGGGCATGACTGTTCTTGAACTTAACGAACTCGTAAAAACAATCGAAGAAGAATTCGGCGTATCAGCAGCAGCTCCAGTAGCAGCAGCAGGTGCAGGCGCAGCAGCAGCTGAAGAGCAAACTGAATTCGACGTAATCCTTACTAGCGCAGGTTCTGGTAAAATCAACGTCATCAAAGCAGTTCGCGAATTGACAGGCCTCGGTCTTAAAGAAGCGAAAGCACTCGTTGACGGAACTCCGGCTCCAGTTAAAGAAGGCGTTTCGAAAGAAGACGCTGACGCAATCAAAGCTAAGCTTGAAGAAGCTGGCGCAAGCGTAGAAGTTAAGTAATTTTCTTCTTCACTTAAAACAAAAGAAGCTCGCTTTGCGGGCTTCTTTTGTTTTCAACTTTAATATAGAGAGGGGAAGGAAACATGGCAGATCATTATTACACAAATGATCCCTCCTCGAAACGGGATCCAAAGTCGTGGGAATTCGTCTTACGTGGTGAAACGTTCCGCTTCACTTCGGATCATGGAGTGTTTTCAAAAGGCGGCGTGGATTTCGGTTCGCGTTTACTGATTGAAGCCTTTGTGGAGCCGGATGTACCGGGAGCAATTTTGGATGTCGGGTGCGGATATGGTCCGATGGGCATTTCGCTTGCGAAAACAACCGGACGAGAAGCCGTTTTAGTAGATGTAAACGAGCGGGCTCTTGAGCTTGCGGCTGACAATGCACGTGCGAATGGTGTTTCCGTGACGACCGGTGTAAGTGACGGATATGCTGGCGTGGCTGAACAGACGTTTGCAGCGATCGTGACGAATCCACCGATTCGGGCGGGGAAGCCGGTTGTTCACCGGATTTTGCGGGAAGCGTATGATCATCTTGAAGTGGGCGGTGCCTTATGGGTCGTCATTCAAAAGAAACAAGGTGGTCCATCAGCGAAGAAGTTGATGGAAGAAGTGTTTGGTTCATGTGAGACGGTTACCCGCGATAAAGGGTATTCGATATTTAAATCAATTCGGTCTTGACAAATCGAGTGATTTGTCGTTGACCTTGTCTAATGTCTATGATAGTATTATAAAATGCCATTGGAGTGATTTTTGGATAAGCAGTTTGAAGCAGCTGGCGTTCTCGACTACAGATGATTGAGTAGACAAGACGTCGCTTTTTTGCGCTTATCGGTCAAAAAATGGCTTCAATGTTCGATATTACACCCGTCCTTCTCAAGAAGAAGAACTGGGTCTGAGAGGTGAATCAGTTGACTGGTCAACTTGTTCAGTACGGTCGTCACCGTCAGAGAAGAAGCTATGCACGTATCAGCGAAGTTTTAGAACTTCCAAACCTTATTGAGATTCAAACGAATTCATACGAATGGTTCCTACGGGAAGGTCTTCGTGAGATGTTTCATGATATCTCGCCGATTTCCGACTTCACAGGAAATCTCGTATTAGAATTCATCGACTACTCGCTCGGAGAGCCGAAGTATTCGATTGATGAATCAAAAGAGCGCGATGTGACCTATTCGGCACCACTACGCGTAAAAGTCCGTCTTCAAAACAAAGAGACGGGTGAATTGAAGGAACAAGAAGTCTTTATGGGTGACTTCCCGCTTATGACGGAGTCGGGAACATTCATTATTAATGGTGCGGAACGAGTTATCGTTTCCCAGCTTGTTCGTTCGCCAAGTGTGTATTACAACAATAAGTTAGATAAAAACGGTAAACGTGGATTTTCGGCAACGGTCATCCCGAACCGTGGAGCATGGCTCGAACTTGAGACAGATGCGAAGGATATCGTATACGTCCGAATCGACCGCACGCGTAAGATTCCAGTAACGGTTCTTTTACGTGCTCTTGGTTTCGGTACGGATCAGGAAATCATCGATCTCCTTGGAGATGATGAGTACCTCCGTAACTCCCTTGAAAAAGATAATACAGAAACAACGGAAAAAGCCCTCATTGAAATTTATGAGCGTCTGCGTCCGGGAGAGCCACCGACTGTCGAAAATGCGAAAGCACTTCTCGTGTCACGGTTCTTTGACCCGAAACGTTATGATTTGGCAAACGTTGGTCGTTATAAAATCAACAAAAAACTTCATCTGAAGAATCGTCTGTTCGGGCAGAAACTTGCGGAAACGCTTGTCGATCCGGAAACAGGGGAAGTGATCGCAGAAGAAGGAACGGTTCTTGACCGTCGCATGCTCGACAAAGTCTTGCCATTCCTTGAAGGATCTGTCGGTTACATCGAAGCGACGCCAACTGGCGGCGTAACGCAAGGCGAAGCCTTCAACTTACAGTCGATCAAGGTGTTCGCACCGGACGATGCTGAAGGTGAACGCATCATCAATATCATCGGTAACGGTAACATCGATCGTGACATCAAGCACATCACGCCTGCTGACATGATTGCTGCCATCAACTATTTCTTCAACTTGTTGCATGAAGTAGGAACGACAGACGATATCGACCACCTCGGTAACCGTCGTCTCCGTTCAGTCGGTGAATTGCTCCAAAACCAGTTCCGGATCGGGCTTTCCCGTATGGAACGTGTCGTCAAGGAGCGGATGTCGATTCAAGACCAGAATGCGATCACGCCACAGGCATTGATCAACATTCGTCCTGTTATCGCATCGATTAAAGAGTTCTTCGGTAGCTCGCAGTTATCACAGTTCATGGACCAAACGAACCCGCTTGCGGAATTGACGCACAAACGTCGTCTATCTGCACTTGGACCCGGTGGTCTCACACGTGAGCGTGCCGGCTTTGAAGTCCGAGATGTTCACTACTCGCATTATTCCCGTATGTGTCCGATTGAAACGCCTGAGGGTCCAAACATCGGGCTGATCAACTCACTGTCTTCGTTCGCGAAAGTCAATGAGTATGGTTTCATCGAAGCGCCATACCGTCGTGTCGATCCGGAAACGGGTGTCGTCACGAATGAAATTCACTACATGACGGCCGACGAAGAGGATCTCTACGTCGTCGCACAGGCAAACATGTTGTTGACGGAAGAGAAGACGTTCCAAGATACACACGTCTTGTCACGTTTCCGCGGACAAAACTTGTCTGTCGAACCAGCTCGTGTCGACTACATGGACGTTTCACCGAAACAGGTTGTTTCGGCAGCGACGGCATGTATCCCGTTCTTAGAGAACGATGACTCGAACCGTGCCCTCATGGGAGCGAACATGCAACGTCAGGCCGTACCTCTTCTTGATCCGGAATCACCGATTGTCGGTACCGGAATGGAGTACGTGTCTGCAAAAGACTCAGGTGCTGCTGTTGTTGCAAAACATTCAGGTATCGCTGAGCGTGTAACGGCCCGTGAAATCCTTGTCCGTCGTACGACGGAAGTCGATGGTAACATCGTTCAGGGAGAACTTGACCGTTACAAAATCCAGAAATTCATCCGTTCTAACCAAGGAACGTGCTATAACCAAAAACCAATCATCAAAGTAGGCGATCCTGTCGATAAAGGCGAGATCCTTGCAGATGGTCCATCGATGGACGGTGGAGAACTTGCGCTTGGTCGTAACGTACTCGTCGGTTTCATGACATGGGATGGTTACAACTACGAGGATGCTGTCATCATGAGCGAACGTCTCGTGAAAGACGACGTCTACACGTCGATCCACATTGAAGAATATGAGTGTGAATCACGTGATACAAAACTCGGACCGGAAGAGATCACGCGTGACATTCCAAACGTCGGTGACGACGCCCTGAAAAACCTCGACGACCGCGGAATCATCCGTGTCGGTGCTGAAGTTAAAGACGGGGATATCCTGGTCGGTAAAGTTACACCTAAGGGCGTAACGGAATTGACAGCTGAAGAACGCCTGCTTCATGCAATCTTCGGTGAAAAAGCACGTGAAGTTCGTGATACGTCACTTCGTGTTCCACACGGCGGAGACGGAATCATCCTTGACGTGAAAATCTTCGATCGTGATAACGGCGACGAACTGTCACCTGGTGTCAACCAGTTGATCCGTGCGTACATCGTTCAGAAGCGTAAGATTCACGAAGGAGATAAAATGGCGGGACGTCACGGTAACAAAGGTGTTATCTCACGTATCCTGCCTGAAGAAGACATGCCGTACATGCCAGACGGCACACCAATCGACATCATGTTGAATCCACTTGGTGTACCATCACGGATGAACATCGGGCAGTTGCTCGAACTTCACCTTGGTATGGCTGCACGCCAACTCGGAATCAAAGTTGCATCACCGGTATTCGATGGTGCACGTGAGGAAGATGTTTGGGCAACGATTGAAGAGGCCGGTATGGACCGCGACGCTAAAACGATCCTTTATGATGGACGTTCTGGTGAAGCCTTCGATAACCGCATCTCGGTTGGTGTCATGTATATGATCAAACTCGCCCACATGGTCGATGATAAACTTCACGCACGTTCGACGGGTCCTTACTCGCTCGTTACGCAGCAGCCGCTCGGTGGTAAAGCCCAGTTCGGTGGACAGCGTTTCGGTGAGATGGAAGTATGGGCACTGGAAGCATACGGTGCCGCTTATACGCTCCAAGAGATCCTGACAATCAAGTCCGATGATACAATCGGTCGTGTTAAAGCATATGAAGCGATCGTTAAAGGCGAAAATGTACCACAACCGGGCGTGCCGGAATCGTTCCGAGTCCTCATTAAAGAGCTTCAATCCCTTGGTATGGATGTTAAGATGATGTCTGCCGAAGATGAAGAGATCGAAATGAAAGACGACGACGACGACAACATCCCGAACGCGACTCCAGCACTCGAAGAAGTTCAAGCGCCTGTCGCACCAGTTGTTACTGAAGAGGAATAAGCGAAAGGGAGGTCCACCCCTTGGTAGATGTTAATAGATTTGAATATATGAAAATCGGCCTCGCTTCCCCTGAAAAGATCCGTTCGTGGTCTTTCGGGGAAGTGAAGAAGCCGGAAACGATCAACTATCGTACGCTCAAGCCAGAGAAAGACGGCTTGTTCTGTGAACGGATTTTTGGTCCAACAAAAGACTGGGAATGTTACTGCGGGAAATACAAACGGATTCGTTATAAAGGAATCATTTGTGACCGTTGTGGTGTTGAAGTAACCAAGTCGAAAGTCCGTCGTGAGCGCATGGGTCACATTGAACTTGCAGCACCGGTTTCGCACATCTGGTACTTTAAAGGAATCCCAAGTCGTATGGGTCTCGTCCTTGATATGTCACCGCGTGCACTCGAAGAGATCATTTACTTCGCGTCGTACGTCGTAACGGATCCGGGCGAATCGACACTCGAGAAGAAACAACTTCTTTCAGAAAAAGAGTACCGCGCCTATCGCGAGAAATTCGGTAGTTCGTTTACCGCTGAAATGGGTGCGGAAGCAGTTCGTAAATTGCTCCGTGACGTTGAACTCGAAAAAGAAGTAGCCGGCTTACGTGAAGATCTTCGAATGATTCAAGGACAACGTCGTACACGTGCGATTAAACGTCTTGAAGTCCTCGATGCTTTCCGCAACTCAGGCAACAATCCGGAGTGGATGGTTCTTGAAGTATTACCGGTCATCCCGCCGGAACTCCGTCCGATGGTCCAGCTTGATGGTGGACGTTTCGCGACATCTGACTTAAACGACTTATACCGTCGTGTCATCAACCGTAACAACCGTCTCAAGCGTCTTCTTGACCTTGGCGCTCCGAACATCATCGTTCAGAATGAAAAACGGATGTTGCAAGAAGCGGTCGATGCCTTGATCGATAACGGTCGTCGCGGTCGTCCGGTTACTGGACCGGGTAACCGTCCATTAAAATCTCTTTCACACATGCTGAAAGGGAAACAAGGACGTTTCCGTCAAAACTTACTCGGTAAACGAGTCGACTATTCTGGTCGTTCGGTTATCGTCGTTGGTCCAAACCTGAAGATGTATCAATGTGGTCTTCCGAAAGAAATGGCCCTTGAACTCTTCAAACCGTTTGTCATGAAAGAGCTTGTCTCACGTGGCATCGCACCAAACATCAAGAGTGCAAAACGGAAAATCGAACGTGTTCAACCTGAAATTTGGGACGTCTTAGAAGAAGTCATCCGTGAGCATCCGGTTCTCTTGAACCGTGCCCCGACACTTCACCGTCTCGGTATCCAGGCGTTCGAACCGACACTCGTCGAAGGTCGCGCGATTCGTCTGCACCCACTCGTATGTACGGCTTACAACGCCGATTTCGATGGTGACCAAATGGCGGTTCACGTACCACTTTCAGCAGAAGCCCAAGCAGAAGCCCGTCTTCTCATGCTCGCTGCACAAAACATCTTGAACCCGAAAGACGGTAAGCCTGTTGTTACACCATCGCAGGATATGGTCCTCGGTAACTACTACCTGACGCTTGAGCGTGAAAACGCGATCGGCGAAGGGAAAACATTCGCGACGGTGAACGAAGCATTGATTGCCTACCAAAACGGGTATGTCCACTTCCACACACGTGTTGCGATTCCGGCCGGCGTTCTGAAGAACCCGACATTCACGGAAGCGCAAAACGAGAAGTTACTGGTTACGACGGTCGGTAAGTTGATCTTCAACGAGATCCTCCCAACGACGTTCCCATACTTGAATGAACCATCGATGAACAATCTGCAGGAAGCAACGCCTGATCAGTACTTCCTTGAAAAAGGAACGGATATCGCGGCTGAAATTAAGAGCCGTCCGATCATCGAACCATTCAAAAAAGGATTCCTCGGAAATGTCATCGCAGAAGTCTTCAAGCGTTTTGAAACGACTGAGACGAGCCGCATGCTTGACCGAATGAAAAACCTTGGTTTCAAACACTCGACACGTGCGGGTATTACGGTTGGTATCGCTGATATCATCGTACTTCCGGATAAACAGGAAATCCTGGTCGAGGCACAAGATAATGTTGACCGCGTTATGAAATCGTATCGCCGTGGTCTCATCACAGAAGAAGAGCGCTATGAGCGTGTCGTTAAATCGTGGAATGACGCGAAGGATGAAATTCAGTCTCGTCTGATGAAATCCCTCAACCGTTTGAACCCGATCTTCATGATGAGTGACTCTGGTGCCCGTGGTAACGCATCAAACTTTACGCAGCTTGCAGGGATGCGTGGACTCATGGCCGCTCCAAGTGGACGGATCATCGAGCTCCCGATCAAATCTTCGTTCCGTGAAGGTCTGACGGTTCAGGAATACTTCATCTCGACGCACGGTGCCCGTAAAGGTCTTGCCGATACAGCCTTGAAGACTGCCGATTCAGGTTACCTGACTCGTCGTCTCGTTGACGTCGCGCAAGATGTTATCATTCGCGAAGATGATTGTGGAACGGATCGTGGTATCCGTGTTACAGCACTCCGCGAAGGAACGGAAGAAATCGAAAACCTCTACGACCGACTCGTTGGCCGTACGGCGTTCGAAAAAGTCGTTCACCCGGAAACAGGAGCAGTCCTCGTTTCAACAAACGAACTCATCGACGAAGATATCGCGCGTGCCATCACGGACGCAGGCATCGACAATGTTGAGATTCGTACAGCCTTCACTTGTAATACAAGTCATGGTGTCTGTAAGAAATGTTACGGACGTAACCTTGCGACTGGTAACGACGTCGAAGTCGGCGAAGCAGTCGGAATCATCGCGGCACAATCAATCGGTGAGCCAGGAACGCAGCTTACAATGCGTACCTTCCACACAGGTGGGGTTGCCGGAGACGATATCACACAAGGTCTCCCGCGTATCCAGGAATTGTTCGAGGCCCGTAACCCGAAAGGTCAAGCGGTCATCTCGGAAATCGACGGACAAGTCATCGACTTTACGGAGTCGCGTGATAAGCGTGAGTTGACGATTCAAGGTCTGAGCGAAACACGGACATACACGATTCCTTTCGGATCACGTCTTCGTGTTCAACTCGGTGAAGAAGTTGTAGCCGGACAAGTGTTCACAGAGGGTTCAATCGACCCGAAAGAACTCTTGAACGTCAAAGGTGTATCAGGCGTACAGAACTATCTTCTTCAAGAAGTTCAAAAAGTATACCGGATGCAAGGGGTTGAGATCGGTGACAAGCACGTCGAGGTCATGGTACGTCAGATGATCCGTCGCGTTCGCGTCATCGAGTCTGGTGAGACATCACTCTTACCAGGTTCGCTAGTCGATATCAGCACATTTAAAGAAGCATGTAAAGAAGCGCTCCGTGCCGGTAAAGCACTCGCTTCGGCTAAACCAGTTCTCCTCGGTATCACTAAAGCGTCGCTTGAGACGGATTCGTTCCTATCAGCTGCTTCGTTCCAGGAAACTACTCGTGTCCTTACGGATGCGGCAATTAAAGGGAAGAGCGACTACCTTCGCGGCTTGAAAGAGAACGTTATTATCGGTAAACTTGTTCCAGCTGGTACAGGAATGACACGTTACCGTCAAATCGGTCTCGAGATTGCAGGCGAAGCACCTGTAGAAGCAGATTCTCCTGTAGAATAAAACGCCTTGACACGCCGGTATGGCGGTGCTACTATGATATAGTGTTGCCAACCGGCTGTGTTATTTTGGAGGATATCTTCATGTCTTACAAAAAAGTAGTCGGCGCAGATTTGAAGTTTGTCGGTCAAAAGCAAACGCTCAAAGCATTGCGATCTGGCAAGGCGTCGGAAGTGATCATCGCAGATGACGCAGATGAACACGTAAAGCAAGCATTGCTCGATGCGGCGAAACAAGCAAACGTTCCAGTCGTGAACGTTCCTTCTAAGCTTGAGCTTGGTAAGGCTTGTGGAATCGACGTTGCAGCAACTGCTGTTGCTATTAAGAAAGTTTGATAATACGTTTTGTGTGGCGATGGAATGCCTGAGCCACGCAAAACGTTTCATTATGACTTTCGATGAACCACCCGGCTCGGTGGTTTTGAAACTTGTCATGAATTCAGGAAGGGAGGATCTCAAAGATGCCTACTATCAACCAATTAGTCCGTAAAGGACGTCAATCAAAAGTTGTGAAATCAGATTCGCCAGCGCTGAACAAAGGGTACAACAGCTTTATCAAAGCTCGTACTGACATCAGCTCACCACAAAAACGTGGTGTTTGTACTCGTGTAGGTACAATGACTCCGAAGAAACCGAACTCGGCTCTTCGTAAGTACGCACGTGTACGTTTAACGAACACAATGGAAGTAACAGCTTACATCCCAGGTATCGGCCACAACTTGCAAGAACACAGTGTTGTTCTTATTCGCGGCGGTCGTGTAAAAGACTTACCAGGGGTACGTTACCACATCGTTCGTGGTGCACTCGATACAGCTGGAGTTGACGGCCGTATGCAAGGTCGTTCGAAATATGGTACTAAACGTCCAAAAGCAGCAAAAAAATAATCTAGATATCAGAAGATATCACCTCACTATATGAAAGGAGGGACTCGGAATGCCACGTAAAGGTCAAGTAGAACGCCGTGATGTAATGGCTGATCCGATCTACAACTCTAAACTCGTTACCCGCCTTATCAACCGTCTTATGTTAGATGGTAAAAAAGGTACTGCTCAACAAATCTTATACAAAGCTTTTGAAGCTATCGCTGAACGTTCAGGTCGCGATGCAATGGAAGTTTTTGAAGAGGCGATGAACAACATCATGCCAGTTCTTGAAGTTAAAGCACGCCGTGTAGGTGGAGCTAACTATCAAGTTCCTGTCGAAGTCCGCCCTGAGCGCCGCACGACACTTGCACTTCGTTACCTCGTGAACTACTCACGTCTCCGTAACGAAAAAACAATGGATGCTCGTCTTGCTAACGAAATCATGGACGCTGCAAACAACACTGGTGCTTCAGTTAAGAAGCGCGAAGATATGCACAAAATGGCGGAAGCGAACAAAGCGTTTGCTCACTACCGCTGGTAAATCCGGAATCAACCACCTCATCTATGCCATTTTGTATGGAAATATGAGGTGGCTTTCGGGTATAGTCATGACGTGTGGCAACACACGGACACTAAACTAAAATGCGAAAGGAGAATGTTTAAAGATGGCAAGAGAATTCTCCCTTAAGAACACCCGTAATATCGGAATCATGGCCCACATCGATGCTGGTAAAACAACAACGACTGAGCGTATCCTCTATTATACGGGTCGTATCCACAAGATTGGTGAAACGCACGAAGGTGCTTCACAGATGGACTGGATGGAGCAAGAGCAAGAACGTGGAATCACGATTACATCTGCAGCAACAACTGCACAATGGAAAGGTAACCGCGTAAACATCATCGATACACCTGGACACGTAGACTTCACTGTTGAAGTTGAACGTTCACTCCGTGTACTTGATGGTGCGGTAGCAGTACTTGATGCTCAGTCTGGTGTTGAGCCACAAACTGAGACAGTATGGCGCCAAGCTACAACTTACGGCGTACCACGTATCGTTTTCGTTAACAAAATGGATAAAATCGGTGCAGACTTCCTGTACTCGGTTGGAACGCTTCGCGACCGCCTTCAAGCTAACGCACACGCAATCCAAATCCCGATCGGCGCAGAAGATGAATTCAAAGGAATCATCGACCTCGTTGAAAAGAAAACATACATGTACGGTAACGACCTCGGTACTGATATCGAAGAAACTGACGGTTTCCCTGCAGAATTCGCAGAAGAAGCTGAAGAACTTCGTGCATCATTAATCGAAGCAGTTGCAGATTACGAAGAAGAAATGATGATGAAATACCTCGAGGGCGAGGAAATCACAATTGAAGAGCTTAAAGCGGGTATCCGTAAAGCGACTCTTACAGTAGATTTCTACCCAGTTCTCGTTGGTTCGGCATTCAAGAACAAAGGTGTTCAGCTTATGCTTGACGCAGTTCTTGATTACCTCCCATCACCAGTCGACGTAAAAGCAATCACAGGGATTAACATGGATACAGAAGAAGAGATCATTCGTGAGTCAACTGACGAAGCGCCATTCTCTGCACTTGCATTCAAAGTTATGACTGACCCGTATGTTGGTAAATTGACGTTCTTCCGTGTGTACTCTGGTACAGCTTCGGCAGGATCTTACGTCAAGAACTCAACAAAAGGGAAACGTGAGCGTCTTGGACGTATCCTTCAAATGCACGCGAACAGCCGTGAGGAGATCCCAATGGTCTTCGCTGGTGACATCGCAGCAGCTGTAGGTCTTAAAGATACTACTACTGGAGATACGCTTTGTGCAGAGAAAGACAACGTCGTTCTCGAATCAATGACATTCCCAGAACCAGTTATCTCGGTCGCAATCGAACCAAAAACGAAAGCTGACCAAGATAAAATGGGTCAAGCACTCGCTAAGCTTGCTGAAGAGGATCCAACATTCCGCACGGAAACAAACCCAGAGACTGGTCAAACGATCATCTCAGGTATGGGTGAGCTTCACCTCGACATCATCGTTGACCGTATGCGTCGCGAATTTAAAGTCGAAGCAAATGTTGGTGCTCCACAAGTAGCTTACCGTGAAACGATTCGCCAAGCGGCGAAAATCGATTCTAAGTTTGCTCGTCAATCAGGTGGTCGTGGTCAGTATGGTCACGTCGTCGTAGAATTCGAGCCAAACGAAGAAGGTGCTGGCTTTGAGTTCAACAACAAAATCGTCGGTGGTGTTGTTCCACGTGAATACATCCCAGCGGTTGAACACGGAATCGAAGAAGCGCTTCAAAACGGTATCCTTGCTGGTTATCCAGTAGTTGACGTTAAAGCGGCACTCGTTTTCGGATCGTACCACGATGTCGACTCAAACGAGATGGCATTTAAAATCGCGGCTTCAATGGCCGTCAAACAACTTAAAGATAAGAGCGGCGCTGTTATCCTTGAGCCAATGATGAAAGTTGAAATCGTTATCCCAGATGAATACATGGGAGACATCATGGGTGATGTTACATCACGCCGTGGACGCGTTGAAGGTATGGAAGCTCGCGGGAACGCTCAAGTCGTTCGTTCGATGATTCCACTTTCAGAGATGTTCGGTTACGCTACTGGTCTTCGTTCACGCACACAAGGTCGCGGAACGTACTCGATGCACTTCGATCACTATGAAGAAGTACCGAAATCAGTTGCTGAAGAAATCATCAAAAAAGCAAACGGCTAATCCTTCACAGGTTGTCACGCTTTTATGATTAGTGTAAGCTAAGGAAGGTGTACGTTATTCGACGATTCACCTTCCTAGTTATAAAATATTATTAGACACATAGAGGAGGAATTCAGAATGGGTAAAGAAAAATTCGACCGTTCTAAACCGCACGTTAACGTTGGTACAATTGGCCACGTCGACCACGGTAAAACAACTTTAACAGCAGCTATCTCAGCTGTACTTGCAAAAGCACAAGGTAAAGCTGCAACTAAGTTTGACCAAATCGATGGTGCTCCAGAAGAGCGCGAGCGCGGTATCACTATCGCAACAGCTCACATCGAGTACGAAACAGAAAAACGCCACTATGCACACGTTGACTGCCCAGGTCACGCTGACTATGTTAAAAACATGATCACTGGTGCTGCACAAATGGATGGCGCGATCCTCGTTGTTTCTGCAACTGATGGTCCAATGCCACAAACACGTGAGCACATCCTGCTTTCACGTCAAGTAGGTGTTCCTTTCATCGTAGTATTCATGAACAAAGTCGACATGGTTGACGACGAAGAGCTTCTTGAACTCGTTGAAATGGAAATCCGCGAACTTCTTTCTGAGTACGACTTCCCAGGCGATGACCTCCCAGTTATCCAAGGATCTGCTCTCGGCGCGCTTAACGGCGAAGCTAAATGGGAAGAAAAAATCATGGAACTCATGACAGCTGTTGATGAGTACATCCCTGAGCCAACTCGTGACACTGAAAAAGACTTCATGATGCCAGTTGAGGATGTTTTCTCAATCACTGGTCGTGGTACAGTAGCTACTGGCCGCGTTGAGCGTGGAGTTCTTAAAGTCAACGACGAAGTTGAAATCGTTGGTCTTCACGAAGAAACTAAAAAATCAGTATGTACTGGTGTAGAGATGTTCCGTAAGCTTCTTGACTATGCTGAAGCTGGCGACAACATCGGAGCACTTCTCCGTGGTGTATCACGTGATGACATCGAGCGTGGACAAGTTCTCGCGAAACCAAACACAATCACACCGCACAAAACTTTCAAAGCGCAAGTTTACATCCTTTCAAAAGAAGAGGGTGGCCGTCACACGCCATTCTTCGGTAACTACCGTCCACAGTTCTACTTCCGTACAACTGACGTAACTGGTATGTGCCAACTTCCTGAAGGAACTGAAATGGTAATGCCTGGGGACAACATCGAATTGACTGTTGAACTCATCGCGCCAATCGCTCTTGAAAAAGAAACTCGTTTCTCAATCCGTGAAGGTGGCCGTACAGTAGGCGCTGGATCAGTAACAGAAATCGTTGAGTAATTTTTAAGACAAAAAGGTCTTCCGTCTCCCGTGACGGAAGGCCTTTTTTCATTTCTTTCAAAACAGTCTTGCAACATGGTCAGACATCTTATATACTGAGGAAAGTGTTTGTGCGAGTGGTGAGAGACTTGAAAACAAATTCTATTTTATTTTACTTGCTTTCTAGCTTGGAATTAAGTAAACTAGTATATGTTGGTCACAAACACAACGCGATGAAGCGGGAGGTTATGACACACCAGGCGGCATTGCCATGGCTAGTGTGGAAATTTCCGCGGAGAATGTCTATTTACAAAATAGGCGAAAAGGAGGGAAACAACATGGCAAATGAAAAAATTCGGATCCGTTTGAAAGCATACGATCACCGCGTGCTTGATCAATCGGCTGAGAAAATTGTCGAAACAGCAAAACGTTCTGGTGCTACTGTATCTGGTCCGATCCCACTCCCAACGGAGAAAGCGATCTACACAGTACTTCGTGCCGTTCACAAGTACAAAGATGCTCGTGAGCAGTTCGAAATGCGTACACACAAACGTTTGATCGACATCGTTAACCCAACACCGAAAACAGTTGATGCGCTTATGCGTCTTGAACTTCCATCGGGCGTTGACATCGAAATCAAACTTTAATTTTTCTTCTATAAATAGTTGATACTAGCCAGAAGATCAAAATCATTCAATATTAGGAGGTGTATCTCATGGCTAAAGGAATCTTAGGAACTAAACTCGGTATGACACAAATCTTCAACGAGTCAGGCGAAGTAGTACCAGTTACTGTTGTTTCAGTAGAGGGTAACGTTGTTCTTCAATTGAAGACAATGGAAGTGGACGGTTACGAAGCAGTCCAACTCGGCTTTGGTGATATCAAAGAAGGTCGTCAAAACAAACCGCAAAAAGGTCACGCAGCGAAAGCTAGTGCGACACCTAAGCGCTTCATTAAAGAAATCCGTACATCTGTAACAGATTTCGAAATCGGTCAAGAGATTAAAGCAGATACTTTCGCTGCAGGCGAAATGGTTGATGTAACAGGTACGTCGAAAGGTAAAGGTTTCGCTGGAGCAATCAAGCGTCACAACCAATCACGTGGTCCAATGGCTCACGGTTCGCGTTACCACCGTCGCCCAGGTTCAATGGGTCCTGTCGCTCCAAACCGTGTATTCAAAGGGAAATTGCTCCCAGGACGCATGGGTGGAGAGCAAGTCACTGTTCAAAACCTTGAAATCGTAAAAGTTGATGTAGAACGCGGCTTACTCCTCGTCAAGGGTGCTATCCCAGGCGCACGTAAGAGCCAAGTTGTCGTCAAAACTGCGGTAAAAGGCAACTAATTTGTTTGCAAGGAAAGGAGGAATAACGAATGCCTAAAGTAGCTTTGCTTAACCAAACAGGTACACAAGTTGGAGACATCGAGTTGGCAGATGCCGTTTTCGGAATCGAGCCAAACGAAGCAGTCGTATACGATGCAATCGTCATGCAACAAGCTTCACGTCGCCAAGGTACACATGATACAAAAGGTCGCTCGGAAGTTCGCGGTGGCGGCCGTAAACCATGGAAACAAAAAGGTACTGGTCGTGCACGCCAAGGTTCGATCCGTTCGCCACAATGGGTTGGCGGTGGAACAGTCTTCGGTCCAACACCACGTTCGTACGCTTATAAACTTCCTAAAAAGGTTCGTCGTCTCGCATTACGTTCAGCACTTTCTTCGAAAGTCGCTAACAACGAGTTCATCGTTCTTGAAGGATTGACAATCGATGCTCCGAAAACGAAAGATATGATTTCGGTCTTCGCTGCTCTTTCAATCGAACGTAAAGTCCTCGTCGTTACTGCTGATTACAACGAGACAGTCGTTCTTTCAACACGCAACATTCCTGGTGTCACAGTCGTTGACGCTGCTGGAGTAAACGTCCTTGATCTTGTCGCACACGACAAAGTCATCTTCACGAAGGATGCTGTTGCGAGAGTAGAGGAGGTGCTTGCATAATGGCAAACGCACACGACATTATCAAACGTCCTGTAATTACTGAACGCTCAGTGAACCAAATGGCTGAGAAAAAGTACACGTTCGAAGTAGACGTAAAGGCATCTAAGCCACAAATCAAAGATGCAGTTGAAGCGATCTTCGGCGTTAAAGTTGAAAAAATCAACACACTTATCTCAAAACCAAAAGCAAAACGCGTAGGTCGTCACGCTGGTTACACAGCACGCCGCAAAAAAGCGGTCGTCACGCTTACTGCAGATAGCAAAGAACTCGATTACCTCGGTTAATCGGTACTCTGTAGAAAAGGAGGGAACTCTCGATGGGAATTAAAAAGTTTAAACCGACCACTAACGGTCGTCGTAATATGACTGCGCTTGACTTTGCTGAGATTACGGCTTCACGTCCTGAAAAATCGTTAACTGAAAAGCTTTCGAAAAAGGGCGGACGTAACAACCAAGGTCGCTTGACAGTACGTCACCAAGGTGGCGGACACAAACGTAAATACCGTATCATCGACTTCAAACGGAACAAGGATGGCATCGCTGGCCGTATCGCTACAATCGAGTACGATCCGAACCGCTCTGCAAACATCGCTCTTGTCCACTACATCGATGGTGAAAAACGCTACATCCTCGCACCTAAAGGATTGAAAGTTGACATGCAAGTCATGTCAGGAGTTGAGGCTGACATTAAAGTCGGTAACGCTCTTCCACTTTCAAACATCCCAGTTGGTACATTGATCCACAACATCGAACTTAAGCCAGGTAAAGGTGGTCAGCTCGTTCGTTCAGCTGGTACTTCTGCTCAGCTTCTCGGTAAAGATGGTAAATACGCGATCGTTCGTCTCCAATCAGGCGAAACACGTATGATCCTTGCTACTTGCCGTGCAACAGTCGGCGCTGTCGGTAATGAAGAGCACGAGCTCGTCAATATCGGTAAAGCTGGTCGTTCACGCTGGCTCGGAAAACGTCCTACAGTTCGTGGTTCTGTAATGAACCCAGTTGATCACCCACACGGTGGTGGTGAAGGACGTGCTCCAATCGGTCGTTCGGGCCCACTTACTCCTTGGGGTAAACCGGCACTCGGATACAAAACTCGTAAGAAAAACAAAGCGAGCGATAAATATATCGTCCGTCGTTCTAAAAAATAATTACGTGATTTTCGAACGGTTCGTAGGAACCGTTCCTGAATCATGCCAAAGGGAGGTACAACTATGGGTCGCAGCTTGAAAAAAGGTCCATTTGCAGATCACCATTTACTCGCTAAGGTTGATAAAGCCAACGAAGCTGGTGACAAGCATGTTATCAAAACTTGGTCACGCCGTTCTACAATCTTCCCAGAGTTCATCGGTCACACGATCGCTGTCTACGATGGTCGTAAACACGTACCGGTTTACGTGACAGAAGATATGGTCGGTCACAAACTTGGTGAATTCGCGCCAACACGTTCTTACAAAGGACATGCTGGAAACGATAAGAAGACTAAACGTTAATCTGAGGGGAGGTACTCATTATGCAATCAAAAGCATCGGCTAATATGGTTCGCATTGCTCCTCGTAAGGCACGTCTAGTAGTAGACTTAATCCGCGGGAAGCAAATCGGTGAAGCACTTTCGATTCTTGCTTACACGAACAAGGCAGCAACGCCAATCGTTGAGAAAGTATTGAAATCGGCAATCGCGAACGCTGAGCACAACTTCGACATGAACATCGAAAACCTCGTAGTAACAGAGGCTTACGTCAACGAAGGTCCAACGCTCAAACGTTTCCGCCCACGTGCAATGGGTCGCGCAAGCCGCATCAACAAACGTACGAGCCACGTTCACATCGTGGTATCTGAAAAATAAGGAGGGATTACCGTGGGTCAGAAGATTAACCCAACTGGTCTTCGCGTAGGTATCATCAAAGACTGGGAATCACGTTGGTTCGCAGATAAAGACTATGCTGATCTCCTTCATGAAGACTACGTAGTTCGTGAATATATCGAAAAACGTCTTAAAGACGCTAGTGTCTCTAAAGTTGAAATCGAGCGCGCAGCAAACCGCTTGAACATCTCACTTCACACTGCTAAGCCGGGTATGGTTATCGGTAAAGGCGGTTCTGAAATCGAAACACTTCGTACAGACATCACTAACCTTGCAAAAGGCAAACGCGTTCACGTTAACGTCGTTGAAGTGAAAAACCCGGATGCAGTTGCTAAACTTGTCGCTGAGAACATCGCACGCCAACTTGAAGGCCGTGTATCGTTCCGTCGTGCAATGAAGCAATCAATCCAACGCTCGATGCGTTCAGGTATCAAAGGAATCAAGACTGAAGTTTCTGGTCGTCTTGGCGGCGCTGATATCGCTCGTTCAGAGAAGTATTCAGAAGGAACAGTTCCACTTCATACACTCCGTGCAGACATCGATTACGGTACTGCTGAAGCTGATACAACTTACGGCAAAATTGGCGTAAAAGTATGGCTCCACCACGGTGAAGTGCTTCCTACGAAAAAAGCAGCATCTAACGAACAATAATCCACATCCGTCTAGGGAAGGAGGCAACACAACATGTTGTTACCAAAACGTGTAAAATATCGTCGTGTTCACCGCGGCAACATGCGTGGTAAAGCGAAACGTGGTACTACAGTACACTTCGGCGAATTCGGTATCCAAGCTCAAGAAGCTAGCTGGATCACTAGCCGTCAAATCGAATCAGCGCGTATCGCGATGACTCGTTATATGAAACGTGGTGGTAAAGTGTGGATCAAGATTTTCCCACATAAACCATACACTAAAAAACCTCTTGAAGTCCGAATGGGTTCAGGTAAAGGTGCTCCGGAGGGCTGGGTTGCAGTCGTCAAACCGGGGAAAGTAATGTTCGAAATCGCAGGAGTATCGGAAGAGATCGCACGCGAAGCTCTCCGTCTTGCATCACACAAACTTCCAGTAAAATGTAAGTTCGTAAAACGTGAAGAAAATGGTGGTGATACGAATGAAAGCAACTGATCTCCGTCAGCAAACTACAGAAGAGCTCAACGGTAAAGTCGGTTCGTGGAAAGAAGAGTTGTTCAACCTTCGTTTCCAACTTGCGACTGGTCAGCTTGAGAACCCTGCTCGTATCCGTGAAGTGCGCAAGTCGATTGCACGCGCGAAAACCGTTCTTCGTGAACGCGAACTCGGCATCAACAACGCATAATTCACTCGGATTCTGAGAGGAGGAACACTCAATGGAACGCACAAACAACCGCAAAGTGTTAACTGGACGCGTCGTATCTGACAAAATGGATAAAACGATCGTAGTTACAGTTGAGACTAAAGTAAAGCATAAGCTCTACGGCAAACGCGTAAACTACTCTAAGAAGTACAAAACGCATGATGAAAACAACACAGCTAAAGTCGGTGACGTCGTACGCATTCAAGAAACACGTCCACTTTCTAAAGACAAACGTTTCCGTCTCGTAGAAGTCGTCGAAAAAGCAGTAATCATCTAAACTCTAATTAGTTCGGATGAATAAACATCCGGAGGGAGGTACAATCGTATGATTCAACAAGAATCTCGCTTGAAAGTAGCAGACAACTCAGGAGCTCGTGAAGTCTTGACGATCAAAGTCCTCGGTGGATCTGGTCGCAAAACTGCTAACATCGGTGACGTAATTGTTTGCACAGTTAAACAAGCAACACCAGGTGGCGTTGTCAAAAAAGGTGAAGTTGTACGCGCAGTAGTCGTTCGTACTAAACGTGGTGTTCGTCGTAAAGACGGTTCGTACATCCGTTTTGACGAAAATGCAGCAGTCATCATCAAAGATGATAAAAGCCCACGTGGCACACGTATCTTCGGACCAGTCGCACGCGAACTTCGTGAAAAAGACTTCATGAAGATCGTCTCGTTGGCACCGGAAGTACTTTAATTCCAAAGAATTCCTACAAGGAGGTGCTCTAACGATGCATGTCAAAAAAGGTGATAAAGTTCAGGTTATGACTGGTAAAGATAAAGGCAAACAAGGTGTTGTCCTTACTGCTATGCCTAAAAAAGATCGCATTATCGTCGAAGGCGTTAACATGATCAAAAAACACTCAAAACCTTCTCAACTCAACCCGCAAGGCGGAATTGTCGAGAAAGAAGCACCGATTCACGTATCGAACGTTATGCTCATCGACCCTAAGACAGGAAACCCAACACGCGTTGGTTTCACTGTGGTTGACGGCAAGAAAGTACGTATCGCTAAAAAATCGGGCGAAGCTTTAGATAAATAAGAAGATTTAAAGAAAGGAGGTCCACTTTCTGATGAACCGTTTAAAAGCTAAATACCAAGACGAAATCGTCAAAGTAATGATGGAGAAATTCAACTATACTTCTGTAATGCAAGCGCCGAAAGTCGATAAGATCGTAATCAACATGGGTGTTGGTGACGCTGTTACGAACACGAAAGCACTTGACATGGCAGTCGAAGAGCTTCAGCTCCTCACTGGTCAGAAGCCACTCATCACGAAAGCTAAGAAATCAATCGCTGGTTTCAAACTTCGTGAAGGTATGCCAATCGGCGCGAAGGTAACACTTCGTGGAGAGCGCATGTATGAGTTCCTCGACAAGTTGATCAACGTGTCACTTCCACGTGTACGTGACTTCCGTGGTGTATCGAAGAAATCATTCGATGGCCGTGGTAACTACACGCTAGGCGTGAAGGAACAATTGATCTTCCCAGAGATCGACTACGATCGCGTATCTAAAGTCCGTGGTATGGACATCGTTATCGTTACAACTGCTAATACGGATGAAGAGTCACGTGAGCTTCTCACAGCACTCGGCATGCCATTCCAAAAATAAGGGAGGCCGCACACATGGCTAAGAAATCAATGATCGCACGTGAAGTAAAACGCCAAGCACTCGTAGAGCGCTACGCTGAACAACGCGCAGAATTGAAAGCACAAGGCGACTACATCGGCTTGAGCAAACTCCCACGTAACTCTTCAGCGGTTCGTTTACACAACCGTTGCAGTATCACTGGCCGTCCACACGGTTACATTGGTAAATTCGGTATCAGCCGTATTAAGTTCCGTGATCTTGCTCATAAAGGTCAAATCCCTGGTGTTAAAAAAGCAAGCTGGTAATTCATTAAAGTTGTGAAAGGAGGTACATCGCATGGTTATGACAGATCCGATTGCAGATATGCTTACACGCATTCGTAATGCAAACATGGTTCGCCATGAGAAGTTGGAAATGCCAGCTTCTACAATCAAACGTGAAGTCGCTGAAATCCTCAAACGTGAAGGTTTCATCCGCGATGTTGAATATCTCGAGGACAGCAAACAAGGTACGCTCCGCGTATTCCTTAAGTACGGCGCAAGCAACGAACGCGTCATCACTGGACTCAAACGTATCTCGAAACCAGGTCTTCGCGTTTACGCGAAAGCTGATGAAATCCCGAAAGTACTCGGTGGTCTCGGAATCGCTATCGTTTCAACATCTAAAGGTGTTATGACAGACAAAGAAGCTCGCCAACAAAAAGTCGGCGGCGAAGTGATCGCATACATCTGGTAATTCACGCATAAAAAGAACGGAGGTGTCTTAAATGTCACGTATTGGTAAAAAGCCGGTCGTTATCCCAGCAGGCGTTACAGTAACAGTTGAAAACAGCACAGTTACGGTAAAAGGTCCTAAAGGTGAACTCACACGTGAGTTCAACCCGACTATGGCTATCAACGTAGAAGGTAATGAATTGACTGTCACTCGTCCAAACGACGAGAAAGCTAACCGTACAATCCACGGAACGACTCGTGCGCTTATCGCGAACATGGTCGAAGGTGTAAACAACGGTTTCGCTAAGACACTCGATATCCAAGGTGTTGGTTACCGTGCTCAAAAACAAGGTAACAAAATCGTACTCAACCTCGGTTATTCACACCCAATCGAGTACACTCCGGAACAAGGCATTGAAGTCGAAGTTCCTACGAATACGCAAATCATCGTCCGCGGAATCAACAAAGAGCGTGTTGGACACGTTGCTGCATTGATCCGTTCGTACCGTCAGCCTGAGCCGTACAAAGGTAAAGGGATTCGTTACAGTGATGAAGTCGTTCGTCGTAAAGAAGGTAAAACAGGTAAGTAATTCGTTGATACGAATTGACCGGAAAGGAGTGGCATAAATGATCTCAAAGGCAAACAAAAATGCTACGCGTAAAAAGCGTCATGGTCGTGTACGTCGTACAATCATCGGGACTGCAGCTCGTCCACGCTTGAATGTATTCCGTTCGAACAAGAACATTTACGTACAAGTCATTGACGATGCAACACATGCAACACTCGCATCTGCATCATCACTCGACCTTGAAAAAGGCAACACGACTGACGCTGCATCAGCAGTTGGTAAGCTTGCAGCTGAACGCGCTCTTGAAAAAGGTATTGAAACAGTCGTTTTCGACCGTGGAGGATATCTCTATCATGGACGTATCAAAGCAGTAGCTGAAGCAGCTCGTGAAGCTGGTCTCAAATTCTAAAAGAAAAGGAGGGAACCTCTACATGCGCCAGTTAGAAATTAACATGGATCAACTCGAAGAACGCGTTGTTACTGTAAACCGCGTCGCGAAAGTAGTAAAAGGTGGCCGTCGCTTCCGTTTTGCTGCACTCGTCGTCGTAGGTGACAAGAATGGTCACGTAGGTTTCGGTACGGGTAAAGCTCAGGAAGTGCCTGAAGCGATCCGTAAAGCAATCGAAGATGCAAAGAAAAACATGGTTAACGTTCCAATCGTTAACACTACAATTCCACACGAAATCAACGGAATTTTCGGTGCAGGTCACGTCTTCTTGAAACCTGCTTCTGAAGGTACTGGAGTCATCGCTGGTGGCCCAGTTCGTGCGGTTCTCGAATTAGCGGGAATCAACGACATTCTTTCGAAATCACTTGGATCAAGCACTCCAATCAACATGGTTCGTGCGACTGTTAAAGGTCTCACTTCACTTAAACGTGCTGAAGACGTTGCGAAACTCCGCGGTAAAACCGTCGAAGAACTTCGCGGTTAAGAAAGGGAGGGAATACAGATGGCGAAACTCGCAGTTACCCTCACACGCAGCATGATCGGTCGTCCGGAGAACCAACGCGTTACTACTCGTACGCTTGGTCTCCGTAAGATGCACCAAACTGTTGTCGTACCTGACAACGCTGCTATGCGTGGGATGATTAACCACGTGTCACACTTATTGACAGTTAAAGAAATTCAAGAGTAATACGTTTGATATAATTTTATGAGGAGGTGCCCCACTATGAAACTCCATGAATTGAAACCAGCTGCTGGTTCACGTTCAGAACGCAACCGTGTAGGTCGCGGTATGTCTTCTGGTAACGGTAAGACTTCTGGCCGTGGTCACAAAGGTCAAAAAGCTCGTTCAGGCGGTGGTGTTCGTCCAGGTTTCGAAGGTGGACAAAACCCACTTTTCCGTCGTTTACCAAAACGCGGCTTCAACAACCCGACTCGTAAAGAGTTCGCGGTTATCAACCTTGACACACTTAACCGTTTTGAAGATGGAACGGAAGTAACACCAGAACTTCTTATCGAGACTCGCGCAGTCAAAGGTATGAAGGATGGCGTGAAGATCCTTTCTAACGGTAAGATTGAAAAGAAACTGACAGTAAAAGCTCACAAGTTCTCCGAAGCTGCGAAGCAAGCGATCGAAGCTGCCGGCGGTACGGTTGAGGTGATCTAATGTTTCAAGCGATCTCCAATATGTGGCGCGTAGCCGACATTCGTCGGCGCATTCTCTTTACCCTGGCTCTGATTATCGTGTTCCGTATCGGAGCACATATCCCGGTCCCAATGGTAAACACTGAAGTATTCAAGATTGACCAGAATGGTATTCTTGGTTTCTTGAATTCCTTCGGCGGGAATGCTTTGCAGAATTTCTCACTCTTTGCGATGGGAATCATGCCGTATATCACGGCCTCGATCGTTGTCCAACTCTTACAGATGGACGTTGTTCCAAAGTTTGCCGAATGGGCAAAACAAGGAGAGGCGGGCCGTAAGAAGTTAGCAACGGTAACGCGCTATGGAACGATCGTACTCGGCTTAGTCCAAGCGTTTGGAATCGCGCTTGGATTTAACCGTATCTACCCAGGTCTTGTCGATGAGCAATACGGCACCTGGACGTACGTTATGATTGCACTTGTTTTGACGGCGGGTACCGCATTCTTGATGTTCCTCGGTGAACTCATCACGGAGAAGGGCATTGGTAACGGGATATCAATGATCATCTTCGCTGGGATTGTCGCAGGCTTCCCGAACGCGTTCCGTCAGATCTATGAAACAAAGCTCCAAAATGCAGGGGATGCTTTGTTTGTCAATGTGCTTTATATCGTACTGTTGCTTTTAATCATCATCGCGGTCATCGTCGGAGTCATCTATGTGCAGCAAGCTGCCCGTAAGATTCCGATTCAGTACGCTAAGCGTACGGTGAACCGTGCACCAGTAGGCGGTCAATCGACACACTTGCCGATTAAACTGAATGCTGCTGGTGTTATCCCAGTTATCTTCGCTGTATCTTTCATGGTGACGCCACCAACGGTTGCAAGTTTCTTTGCAAGTCCGGAAAATGCGACGAAAATCCGTGACATTTTCGACTATACGAGTCCAATCGGTATGTCGATCTATGTGGCACTGATTATCGCGTTTTCTTACTTCTATACATTTGTTCAGGTTAATCCGGAACAAATGGCAGAGAACCTTCAAAAACAAGGCGGATACATTCCTGGTATTCGTCCTGGTAAGCAAACGGAACAGTACATCACGAAGATCCTGTACCGTCTGACATTCTTCGGCTCACTCTTCCTCGCTGTCATCGCGGTGACGCCAACGTTCTTTATTAAGTTCGCTGGTTTACCGAACTCGGTGCAGATTGGTGGAACAAGTTTGTTGATTGTCATCGGTGTAGGTCTTGAGACGATGAAACAGATTGAAAGTCAACTGGTTAAACGACACTACAAAGGCTTTATCCGATAAGGCGGGAGGAAGGGGACCATCCCTTTCCTTTCTGTTGTGTCTATAGAGTCTATAGAAGTGGAGGCTACCGACATGAATCTTGTATTGATGGGCTTGCCGGGTGCTGGAAAAGGGACGCAGGCTGCGAAAATTATCGAAGACTACGCCATTCCACACATCTCGACAGGCGACATGTTCCGCGCGGCGATCAAAGATCAAACACCGCTCGGGCAGGAAGCGAAATCGTACATGGATAAAGGGGAACTCGTTCCGGATGAAGTCACAATCGGCATCGTACGTGAACGTCTCGCCAAAGAAGACTGTGCAAATGGTTTTCTTCTTGACGGTTTCCCACGCACAGTGAAACAAGCGGATGCTCTTGAAGTATTGCTTGCGGATCTAAATAAACAAATTGATCATGTCGTTCACATCGGTGTGAACCCGGAGAAACTTGTCCCTCGTTTGACAGGCCGCCGGATTTGCCCGACATGTGGAGCAACATATCACGTCATCTATAACCCGCCAAAAGTGGAGGGTGTCTGTGATATCGACGGATCAGCACTTGTTCAACGTGAAGATGATCAAGAAGAAACGGTTCGCCGTCGTCTTGAAGTCAACGTCGCTCAAGCGCAACCTTTGATTGACTTTTACGCTGAAAAAGGGTATCTTCGTAATTTGGACGGTGATCGTCCGATTAATGAAGTTTATTCCGATGTTCAAGCACTTCTTGGTGATCAGTAATGATCATTACGAAAGCGCCGCGTGAAATCGACATCATGCGTCAGGCAGGACAAATCGTCGCCCGGACGCATAAGGAGCTGCAAGCTCATATTCGTCCAGGGATCACAACGGGGCAACTCGATGCGATTGCTGAACGTTATATTCGAAGTCAAGGGGCAACACCATCGTTTAAAGGTTATAATGGGTTTACTGGCAGCATCTGTGCTTCAGTAAATGAAGAACTTGTCCATGGTATTCCGGGTGACCGCGTACTCCACGATGGAGACATCATCTCGATTGATATCGGGGCGGAGTATAACGGATATCACGGAGATTCAGCCTGGACATATCCGGTAGGTACAATCTCTGAAGAGACGAAGCGGTTACTTGACGTAACTGAAGAATCTCTGTATAAAGGATTGGAGCGCGCCAAAGCTGGCGTGCACCTGACAGATATTTCGCATGCGATTCAGTCACATGTTGAAGCAGCGAATTTTTCTGTAGTCCGCGAATATGTGGGCCACGGCGTGGGACAAAATTTGCATGAAGATCCGCAAATTCCACATTATGGACCACCGGGGAAAGGGCCGCGCCTGAAAACCGGCATGACTTTGGCGATTGAGCCAATGGTCAATGTTGGAAAACGCTATGTTCGCACGCTATCCGACAATTGGACGGTAGTGACAGTGGACGGTAGCATGTGCGCCCACTTTGAGCACACCATCGCCATCACAGACGAAGGCTACGAGATCTTAACGGTCGATGCAGAGTGAGCTGTGCGCGTTATTGGTGTCACCTTTCTATAAGCCGCTATCCACTCGTGTTTGTGACCGATGATTCTCTCACGGCTACTGTAGAAAGCCCCTAAGCGCTACAAATCGTCTGGGCTCCCAATCAACTTTATAGAGAAAGGGGTATAATTGATGGCGAAACAAGATGTAATCGAAGTGGAAGGTACGGTTATCGAACCGCTTCCAAACGCGATGTTTAAGGTGGAGTTAGAAAACGGCCACACGGTCCTCGCGCACGTCTCAGGAAAAATTCGGATGCACTTCATTCGGATCCTACCAGGAGATAAAGTAACGGTTGAGTTGTCACCATACGACTTGACTCGCGGACGGATCACATACCGTTTCAAATAAAAACTCCGATTTTTTCAGGAGGAGGTATTCACAATGAAAGTAAGACCTTCGGTTAAACCGATCTGTGAAAAATGTAAAGTTATCCGCCGTAAAGGCAAAGTAATGGTTATTTGCGAAAACCCTAAGCATAAACAAAAACAAGGGTAATAAACAAGGAGGTGCACACATGGCACGTATTGCTGGTGTAGATATTCCACGTGAGAAACGCATCGTTATCTCACTCACTTACATCTATGGTGTTGGTAAAACAACTGCTCAGAAAGTCTTGAAAGAAGCTGGTATCTCTGAAGATACTCGTACTCGTGAATTGACTGAAGAACAACTCAACCAACTCCGTGATGGATTAGATAAAGTAAAAGTTGAGGGTGACCTTCGTCGTGAAATCTCACTCAACATCAAACGTTTGATCGAAATCGGTTGCTACCGTGGTGTTCGTCACCGTCGTGGTCTTCCAGTTCGTGGTCAAAACACTAAAAACAACTCGCGTACTCGTAAAGGCCCACGCCGTACAGTAGCGAACAAGAAGAAGTAAGGGAGGGTAAACTAAGATGGCAAAACGTAAACAGAATGTTCGTAGTAAACGTAAAGTCAAAAAGAATATTGAATCTGGTATCGTGCATATCCGTTCAACATTCAACAACACAATCGTTACGATCACTGACATGCAAGGGAATGCAATCTCTTGGGCAACTGCAGGTAACATGGGCTTCAAAGGCTCACGTAAATCAACTCCATTTGCTGCGCAACTCGCTTCTGAAACTGCTGCGAAAACAGCAATGGATAACGGTATGCGTACTGTAGAAGTTAACGTTAAAGGTCCTGGTGCAGGTCGTGAAGCTGCAATCCGTGCGCTCCAAGCAATCGGTCTTGAAGTAACAGCGATCCGTGACGTAACTCCAGTTCCACACAACGGTTGCCGCCCTCCAAAACGTCGTCGCGTGTAACCCGTCTTGTACTGCAAAGCGGGAATTCGAGTAGACTTTCGTTGATCGTTTGACCAAGCAAGGCAGTAGAAACGTACACAAGACGGTTGGCGATTGAACGCGATGGCCAACATGACGATATTCAAGGAGGGGTTCAGATGATCGAAATCGAAAAGCCGAAGATTGAAACGGTCGAATTAAGCGATAACGCTACGTTTGGTAAATTCGTGGTAGAACCGCTTGAACGTGGATTCGGTACAACGCTTGGTAACTCATTGCGTCGTATCCTATTATCTTCACTTCCGGGTGCTGCAGTCACTGCAGTCCAAATCGATGGCGTTCTTCATGAGTTCTCGACGATTGATGGCGTTGTAGAAGACGTTACCCAAATCATCTTGAACCTTAAAAAACTCGCCCTCAAAGTTTACTCGGAAGAAGAGAAAACACTTGAGATCGATATTCAAGGCGCCGGCGTTGTTACTGCTGCGAACATTACGCATGACAGCGACGTCGAAATCCTCAACCCGGAACTCCACATCGCAACACTTGCAGAAGGTGCATCACTTCATATGCGTCTGACAGCTCGTCGTGGCCGTGGTTACGTTCAGGCTGAAGATAACAAACGGGACGATATGCCAATCGGCGTCATTCCAATTGATTCGATTTACACGCCAATTCAACGTGTAAACTATCAAGTTGAAAAAACACGTGTTGGTCAAGATGCGAGCTTCGATAAGTTGACGCTTGATGTTTGGACGGACGGTTCAATCCGCCCTGAAGAAGCAGTGTCACTCGGTGCAAAAATCATGACAGAACACTTAAACATCTTTGTTGGTCTTACGGACGAAGCGCTCCATGCCGAAATCATGGTCGAAAAGGAAGAGGATCAGAAAGAAAAAGTACTTGAAATGACGATCGAAGAACTCGATCTTTCAGTTCGTTCGTACAACTGTTTGAAACGTGCCGGCATCAATACGGTTCAAGAACTCGCGAACAAGAGCGAAGACGAGATGATGAAAGTTCGTAACCTCGGACGTAAATCACTCGAAGAAGTTCAAGCGAAACTCGATGAACTCGGACTGGGCTTACGTAAAGAAGACTAAAACTATTAATTGCACGAAGGAGGGAATCCATCCATGGCATACTCGAAATTAGGCCGTACAAGCTCACAACGTAAGGCACTTTTGCGTGACCTTGCGACTGATCTCATCATCAATGAGCGTATCCAAACTACAGAACAAAAAGCGAAGGAACTTCGTCCAGTCGTTGAGAAACTCATCACTTTAGGTAAACGCGGTGATCTCCACGCTCGTCGTCAAGTTGCATCGTTCGTTCGTCGCGAAGCTGCTGGTCAAAACGAAGCTGGTAAAACACAAGATGCAATCCAAAAATTATTTGCTGATGTTGCTCCACGTTTTGCTGAGCGTCAAGGTGGTTACACACGCATCATGAAAATGGGACCACGTCGTGGTGACGGCGCAGAAATGGTCATTATCGAACTCGTTTAATTTTTAAATGATTCGAATAAAAGGGCAGTGCGTAACTCGCTTCTGCCCTTTTGTTACAAATGAAATTATTTTGATTTGATGAAGGAGGAGCAGACATGACAAAGCTGATTGAGTTGGAACAGGTGACATACCGTTACCCTGAACAAGAACAACCAGCCTTACGGAATGTCTCTCTTTCGATTCATTCGCAGGAATGGGTCGCGATCGTTGGACACAACGGCTCTGGAAAATCAACGCTGACGAAGCTGTTTAACGGATTGTTGCTTCCTGAAGAAGGAACGGTCACTGTCAACGAGACATTCTCGAGTGCAGTACCGGAGCAACTATGGGAGATGCGCCGCGCAATCGGTATCGTCTTTCAAAATCCGGATAATCAATTCGTTGGCACGACCGTGCGCGACGACGTGGCATTTGCCCTTGAAAACTGGGGTGTGCCACGCGAGGAAATGGTTCGTCGTATCGACGACAGTCTAGCGCGCGTTGGCCTTACGGATTTTGTTGATCGGGAACCCCATCAACTATCCGGCGGACAGAAGCAGCGTGTCGCAATCGCCTCGGCGCTTGCGATGCGCCCTGATGTTCTCGTGCTCGATGAAGCGACATCGATGCTTGATCCGATTGCACGAACTGAGGTTATGTCGACCGTCCAGGAATTATATGAGCAACACCCGATGGCCGTCGTTGCCATTACACATGAACTCGATGAAGTCTTACGGGCCAGTCGTGTCATTGTCATGGATGCGGGGCAAATCGTTTTAGAAGGCACACCGCAAGAGGTGTTTGCACAATCCGCGTTTCTTGAGCAGATTGGACTAGATGTTCCATTTGTCGTCCGGGTGCAGGAACAACTTTCGGCACGTGGTCTTACTTATGAGGACACGATACTAGATGAAAGAGACTTGGTGAACCGCTTATGCCAATCTTAATCCAGGAATTGAACTATACGTACCAACTCAATAGTCCGTTTGAACGAGTCGCGCTGCGTGATGTGAATCTTGAGATTCCGTCAGGGGCGCTTGTTGCGTTTGTGGGGCATACCGGTTCCGGGAAATCCACGCTCGTCCAACATATCAACGGCTTGTTGAAACCAACTGCCGGTAAGGTACAGGTCGATGACATCATCATCGAACCAAAACGAAAACAAGATTTAAAAGCGCTCCGTAAACGGGTTGGTCTTGTCTTTCAGTATCCGGAATATCAATTGTTCGAAGAAACCGTCTTGAAAGATGTCATGTTTGGTCCGATGAACTTTGGTCACGCACCGGCAGAGGCAGAACGGTTAGCGAAAGACGCCTTACGTACCGTCGGACTCGATGAAGTCTTTTGGTCACGTTCTCCGTTTGACCTGTCTGGTGGGCAAATGAGGCGTGTTGCGATTGCTGGCGTACTCGCTAGTCAACCAGACGTGTTGATCGTCGATGAACCAACAGCAGGACTCGATCCGCAAGGACGAAAGCAGATGCTTTCTCTCTTTGCTGAGTTGCATGCACAATCCGGGATGACCTTGTTGTTGATTACGCATGATATGGACCAGGTGCTTGAGTATACGAACCGGGTCGTCGTCATGGAAGAGGGACAAGTCGCATATGATGGAGAACCAATGGGTCTATTCCGTCAAGAAACGTTACTGCGTCAATTCCATCTCGATCTACCCCACGTTCTGGCGTTTGCCTGGAAGATGGCCGATCAATTAAAGCAACCACGTCCGTCGCTTCAGACGGAAGCGGAATTGATTGAATGGATTTTACGTGTACGGGGGGACGGACGATGATCGTAGGACAACATATACCAGGGACGTCGTATTTACATCGTTCGTCGGCCGTCGCGAAAATCATTTTTGCCTTTTGTTTCATTCCCCTTGTCTTTTTAGCCAATAATGCGGCAACGAATATTTTTTTACTGCTGTTTACGTTTTCGGCGTTAGCTAGTAGTAAATTACCGATCCGTTACGTCTTGAAGGGGCTGCGACCGATCTTATTCTTAATCGTCTTTACGTTTATCATTCAGCTGTTGTTTACGCGTGAAGGGGCCATTTTGTTTGAATTCGGCTGGTTCAAGATTTATGAAGAAGGATTGCGCCTTGCCATCATCGTATCGCTCCGGTTCTTTTATTTGGTATCGATTACGACACTCGTCACGTTGACGACGTCACCGATCGAACTGACGGATGCGATTGAGTTGTTACTAAAACCATTTAAAGTCGTCCGTGTCCCGACGCACGAGATTGCCTTGATGTTGTCCATTTCACTTCGTTTCCTGCCGACATTGGCAGAAGAGACGGAAAAGATCATGAAGGCACAGCAGGCACGCGGTGTCGATTTATCGGCGGGTCCGATCAAAGAACGCCTGCGGGCCATCATTCCTTTGCTGATTCCACTCTTCATCTCGGCGTTTAAACGGGCAGAAGATCTTGCGACGGCAATGGAAGCCCGGGGGTACCGGGGCGGCGAAGGACGGACACGACTCCGTGAGTCGAAATGGACAGGTCGCGATACGGGGCTGATCGTCCTTCTGATCGTCCTCGGACTGCTTCTGGTCTATTTACGGGGAGGCTTTTGATGCGACGCTTTAAATGTACGATTCAGTATGACGGGACGGACTATTCCGGGTATCAAGTACAACCGAACGGTCTGACGATTCAGGAAGTCCTCGAGAAGACGCTTGAACGGATGCATAAGCACCCGGTCAAGGTGATCGGTTCCGGACGTACAGATGCACGTGTGCACGCACAGGGGCAGGTCATTCATTTTGATACGGAGCTGGCGATTGCACCCGCAAGCATGGTGAAGGCCCTAAATACGTTATTACCGGACGATATTCGGGTTCGTGACTGTAAAGAGGTCGCTTCTGACTTCGAAGCAAGGTATGATGTAGTAGGGAAAGAGTATCGGTACTTCGTGCGCCGGACGGAAGATGCGTTTCGACGTCATCAATCCGTCTTGATTCCGTATTCACTCGATGTTGCGCAAATTCGTCTGGGATTAGCGCATTTAGTCGGGACTCATGACTTCAGTTCGTTCTGTGTCGCGAAGACAGAGACGGACAATCGTGTTCGGACGATTTATGAAGCGGAACTGATTGAACAAGGAGCAGAGTTGATTTTCCGTTTTCAGGGAAGCGGTTTTCTCTACAATCAGATTCGGATCATGGTCGGCACGTTGCTTGATGTCGGACGCGGTCGATTTACTCCGGAAGACATCAAACGAATGCTCGAAGCGAAGGATCGAAACGTCGCTGGTGTGACGGCACCACCGCACGGGTTATACCTTTGGGAAGTTTTCTACCCAGAGTCTAAAAAAGGCATTTGACATTAGCCGCTAAAAAACATACAATGTTTATTGGCATTTCATTTATTATGAAACCACAATCTTAGCCCCGTACACCTAAGATTCTGATAGATTCAAACAGTGAATAAATGAAAAATCAAAAAAGAAATTTTTAAATTCCTTAGGAGGTATTTTACATGCGCACAACTTTCATGGCGAAAGCTACTGATGTAGAACGCAAATGGCTCCTTATCGACGCAGAAGGCAAAACACTCGGTCGTCTTTCGAGCGAAGTGGCTTCACTTCTCCGCGGTAAGCACAAACCTACGTTCACACCACACGTTGACTGTGGGGATCACGTTATCCTCATCAACGTTGAGAAAATCGTTTTAACTGGTAACAAACTCGACAAAAAGGTCTACTACCGTCACTCTGGTCATCCAGGCGGCTTGAAGCAGACTGTCGCACGCGACTTACTCGCTAACAAACCTGAGCGTATGCTTGAACTCGCGATCAAAGGGATGCTTCCAAAAGGTAGCCTCGGTCGTCAAATGTTCAACAAACTCCACGTTTACGCTGGAGATACTCATAAGCAAGAAGCACAACAACCAGAAGTTTACGAACTTCGCGGTTAATACGAATTTAGGAGGAACTACACGATGGCAGATGTACGTTACTACGGCACTGGTCGCCGTAAACACGCGGCAGCTCGCGTTTTCCTCGTTGCTGGAGACGGTAAAGTCACAGTTAACGGGCGCGATATCAGCGAATACTTCGGTTATGAAACATTAATCATGACTGCAAAAGAACCACTTGTACTCACAGAAACAGAAGGCAAATACGATATCATGGTAACGGTTAAAGGCGGCGGCTTCACTGGTCAAGCAGGCGCAATCCGTCACGGTATCTCACGTGCTCTTCTTCAAGCGGATCCAGACTTCCGTGGCACACTTAAAGCTAAAGGTTTCCTCACACGCGATGCTCGTATGAAAGAACGTAAAAAATACGGTCTTAAAGCAGCACGTCGTGCACCTCAGTTCTCAAAACGTTAATCGTTTTATCTCTCATCCTTACGGGTGGGAGATTTTTTTTGTTAAAAAACCGCTTCTCGACCGGAAATGGTCAAAAGCGGTCTATTGTTCAAGATGTACGACGTTGTATGTTTTGAATGAAGAATAGAAGTACCATCAAACTAATGAAGGTCAGCGGGATGCTCCACAAGAACAGGTCCTGAAAAAAAGAGCTGGGATCGGACTCTGTTTGTGAACCGACTTTCCCGACGAAGGACGTATCCTGACTTAGCACGGTGCTATTTTTAGGAAGGGTGGCTGATAAGTCGCGTTCGCTTCATGCACTGTATAAAAGTAGATCGCATAACCGATATGTAAGAGAACGGTCAAGCCGCCCGCGAAGACGAAATTTTTTTTCATCAAAAAACTCCTTTTTCCGAATAATGAGTGAAACAAGCCTTCGTCAAGTATACTGCAATCCGTTTTCGGGAACAGTCTACAAAGGAGTGTGGTGAACGATGACTGTATCAGTCAGTTGGTTAATAGAACGGGCCAACCAGAAACTGAATGTTCCGGGACTTTCACCGGAAGTTGCCCGAAAGACACGACAAGTCATCCGTGAACTTCATGTCAAAGGCATTTATGTCGGGGTGGCGCAAGGATTCCGGTCCTACGCCGAGCAGGAGAAGTTGTATGCACAAGGACGGACAACTCCGGGCGCGATTGTGACGAACGCCCGTGGGGGACAATCGAATCATAACCGGGGGATTGCCGTTGATCTGTTTCAATACTCCATGGACGGGACGGAAGCCATCTTTAATACCGATGCCAACTTTCAGCAAATCGTCCAGGCGATGAAGCGGCAAGGTTTCTCCTGGGGCGGAGACTGGAGTGGATTTAAAGACTACCCGCACTTTGAGCTGAACAAAACGACAACGGATGTCTTAGTACCTTATCCGGGACAACCGCTCTATAAAGGAGCGGTCAATATGAACAGTCGGGACATCGAACGGATTCAGCGGGCAGTCAAGGCAACTGTCACGAAACGTTTTGATGCGGAGACCGTCGATAAAGTACGTGCCTATCAAGCACGTCAAGGATTAGCGGTCGATGGTGTCGTCGGACCCGCAACATGGAATCGGATGTTTTAACCATGTAGAGGTTCCCTTTTTGCAGTTGTGAAGAGGAGGATCTCTTTTTTTCATCTTTCGGGTAGCTTCCTTACGAGTCTTCAAGGAAATGTCATGCTTTCCGAGTCGAAATGTGCAAGCGCTATCTTATTTTTGTTATACTGAAATGGATTAAATCGAACGTTCTCAGGGGGAAGGCACTATGTTGAATGAACAAGAAATTCGCGAGGTGGTCGGGCAATTGATCGATCCGACGATTGAACGCTCGCTTACAGATACGAACGGGATTCGTGATGTGCGAATCAAAGGAGACTATGTCAGTCTCAAAATCGCACTGGCGCAGGCAGGATCCGGCGAACAGCTTGCCTTACAGCAACAGATTGTCAAAGAGTTGAAAGAAAAAGGATTCAAGACGGTCGGCTTACGTTTCGAGGCGCTCGGTGACCACGGGATCCAGGCTGCGACGACACCATCGATTCTTAAACCGGAGTCGGGCACGACATTCATCGCGATTGCTTCCGGTAAAGGCGGCGTCGGAAAATCGACGGTTTCCGTCAACTTGGCAGTTGCGCTCGCCCGGGCAGGAAAAAAAGTCGGATTGATTGACGCGGATATCTACGGATTCAGTGTACCTGACATGATGGGGATCGAAACCCGTCCGACTGTCGTCAACGACCGGATTGTTCCACCTGAACGATTCGGTGTGAAAGTCATCTCGATGGGCTTCTTCGTCGAAGACAATGCACCTGTCATCTGGCGTGGTCCGATGCTCGGAAAGATGTTAAACAACTTCTTCTCTGACGTCGAGTGGGGCGAACTGGATTATTTACTGCTTGATTTACCGCCGGGCACAGGCGACGTAGCACTCGATATTCATTCGATGTTACCGAGCTGTCAGGAACTGATCGTCACGACACCGCATGCAACTGCGGCATTCGTTGCTGCACGTGCAGGGGCAATGGCAATCAAAACAAATCATCGTTTGCTCGGAATCATTGAGAATATGGCCTATTTCGAGAGCAAGGTAACCGGCGAAAAAGAGTATGTGTTTGGTTCAGGCGGCGGAGAGAAGTTGTCAGAAGCGTTAAAAACAGATATTCTAGCTAAGATTCCACTTGGACAGCCGTATGCAAATGACACGGACTTTGCACCGTCGATTTATCGTGACGACCATCCATTTGAAACACACTATAATGAACTCGCAGCGCGTGTCATCGAAAAAGTAGAGGGATAATGAATGAAGACTAGAGGATTTTTGAAGCTGTTTTGGATGACGCTCCTGATCGGAACGCTCGCCGGCTTCGTGTTTAACCTGGTCGCTGAACCAGGATATGTCCGTAACCAATCGATCAGCGGATATGTCACGGCCTTGGCCTACAGCAGTACATGGACAGCTATCAGTTTGATGGGATTCTTTTCGTATCTGATCCTCCACCGGGTCGGACTTGATATTTTCCGGGGAGCTAAGCTATGGGACCGGGTCCAAATCGTCTTAATCGCCTTTGCGTTATTCGACGGGATCTATCTTCGGGGACTTGCTTTCGGATTTGAAAAAACGAACCTCTATATTGGAGAGATGGTTGTCTTATTGCTCATCGCATTTTTTGTCGCTCGGACGAAAGCACGCGAGACAAACTTCACGGCATTCGTGCCGACACTCTTTTTGATGACAGTCATCACGTTGATTGAATGGGTGCCAGCTCTCCAGGCGACACAAGACAAGCGAATGTTGTGGGCAGCGCTTGCCACATTACTCGTTTGTAACGCCTATCAAATTCTGATGTTGCATCGACTGCAAGAAAAACCAAATTCAGCTAATGCTGCGTCTGGCAAAAGAGCGTAAAAGAAAGGGCGCCGTTCTACCGTTTGATCCGGTCAGAGCGGCGTCCGTCTTTTTTTAATATTTTTTTAGAAAAACAGTTGACGAAAAAAACAAGAGTTGATATATTAATACATGTCGCTGAGGCACACGCCACACGGACACGTCGAAAACGAAAAAAACTTACGAAAAAAGTTATTGACACCAGTTAATACTTTACTGTAAGATTTAAAAGTCGTCAAACGACATATCGGACTTTGAAAACTGAACGATGAGGCAAAAAACGTATCTTCGGATACAAAAAATGAATGAAGCGCAAGCTTCGTCAATGTGACATCTAGTCACAACAACGAGCAAGTCAAACACTTTATGGAGAGTTTGATCCTGGCTCAGGACGAACGCTGGCGGCGTGCCTAATACATGCAAGTCGAGCGC
>NZ_JACSMU010000010.1:0-53424 GCF_018618855.1 Exiguobacterium sp. s166
AAAAAACCTGAGCCCGGTGGAATACCGGACTCAGGTCCTCAAGGTCGCCTGACGAATTATTTATTGTCTAACTTTTTTGGTTCAGTTCATACGACGAGGACGCTTTTTGAATGATTTCAGTTCTTAAGACGACGGAATATTTTTCAGACCAAGATCACATTGAATCAAATCGTCGTACGTCTGGCGACGGACGACTTCGCGCGATTCACCTTGATTAACAAAAACGACAGCCGGTCGTAAAAATTGGTTATAGTTGCTTGCCATCGAATAGTTGTAAGCTCCTGTCCCGAAGACCGCTAATGTATCTCCACTGACGGGTTCGGCCAGATCAGCCGATTCGGCAACTAAATCCCCTGATTCGCACGCTGCACCGACAACGGTCACATGACGTGTTTCTCCTTCGATCCGATTCGCGATGACGGTTTCATACACCGCCCCGTATAAAGCAGGACGGATATTGTCCGCCATTCCGCCGTCAACGGATAGATACGTTCTCACACCTTGCACTTCCTTGATGGCACCGACCGTATAAAGCGTCGTCCCGGCATTTGCGACGACCCACCGCCCCGGTTCAATCCCGATTCGCGGACGATCGATCGCAAGACGTGTCGTCTCTTCATCGATGATCGACATAACCCGCTCCATCGTTTGTTCAAAATCAAGCGGTTGATCGTCTTGCGTATAGGCAATCCCGAATCCGCCGCCAAGATTGACTTCACTTGCGATGAAGGATGTCCGTTCACGAATCGTTTCGACAAATCCCATCATCGTCCGGGCTGTCCGTTCAAACAGTTCAATTTCTTGGATTTGTGAACCAACATGGCAATGAATACCGAGTAACACTAGATGTTCCGCCGCTAAAACAGCTTCGACGGCTTCCAAATACGAATCATCATGCGTCGAGAACCCGAACTTCGTATCGACACCGCCCGTCTGAATTTTCGTATGTGCCCCACCAATGACTTGCGGCACAATCCGAATCAATACCTGAACGGTTTGACACGCTTCTGCGGCAATTTGATTGAGTTGGGCAATTTCTCCGTAATGGTCGATGACAATCTTACCGACACCTTCTTCGACGGCATAACGTAAATCCTGTGTCGACTTGTTCGAGCCGTGGAAATAAATCCGTTCCGCCGGCACACCGGCTTTGCGGGCAATAAACAGTTCACCGCCCGTTACGACATCGATTCCAAGACCGTGTTTGACGACTTGCTGATATACGGCACCAATCGTCAAGGCTTTAGAAGCAAACGAGGCATACGTATTCGGATATTTTTCTAAAAAGGCATCGCGTACAGTCGCCAGACGGTCCGTCAATTCACGTTCTGCCATGATATAGAGTGGCGTCCCGTATTGTTCGGCGAGCTTTGTTGCTTCCATCCCGTCAATCTGTAGTGCATTGTTTTGTTCCGTCAAATATCGGCTTCCGTACATCTGAATTCCCCCTTATAAATAACGATGTGTCAAACGCCACGAACGGGCACACATCTGCTCCGAATTATTAGCTGTCCCGGTCCGGGTGATATCATCGATTTCAATACCATCGCCATATAACGCCACTTTATCTCCGATTTCAACCGTCGAATCCACGGCAATGAACGTATGACTCATGAATAACTTACTGATGATCGGATAACGTTTCCCGTTGATGATGACGGGCAGTGAAGATCGTCCGCGAACGACCCCGTCCCCGTAGCCGACCGGCAGAACGGCGACACGAATCGCTGTCGGTGCCGTATACGACGTACCGTAGCCGACGTGTTCGCCTGCTTCCACTTGACGAATCTCAACGACTTCCGTCGTCATCCGAAGCGAGGGCACGAGCCAGTCCATTTTTTCAATCGGTGAGTAACCGAACAGGAAGATGCCGGGCCGGACATAATTACAGCAGGCCAGCCGCGGATCATGTTTGACGATCGTCGCGCTGTTTTCGGCATGAATGTACGTGAATGTGTGTTTCTCCTGTAACGGATTCCCGATTTTGAGGAATCGTTCGACTTGACCGTCATGATCGGCTCCCGGCTCATCGGCTAGCGGGAAATGCGTATAGAGACCCGTCAATATCAGTTCCTGTTCCTGTACGGTTTCAAGAACTGCTAGCGCTTCCTCAAGCGAACTGACACCAAAACGGTTCATCCCGACATTTATTTTTAGATGAAGTTCAATTCCCGATAAATCCGCCTGATGGCGTTGCAGCCAGTCGAGCGAAGGAATTCCGAGCGCTACTCCGTGCAATCGGACTTCTTTGAAGTGCGATGCCGGATTCATCGCCAGGACATAACTGTCTGGAAAATTCGTTTTGATTTCAATTGCTTCGTAGACTTCTGCCACTGCGAAATGCCGGACACCGGCTTCCATCAATGTGGCAACCATTTCAATCATTCCTAAGTTGTAAGCATTGTTTTTGACGACGGCAAAAATCTGCTTATTGGACCGGGCGAAAACCGATGCGACATTATGCCGCACCGCTTCCCGATCGATGGTAACAATAGTTCGTGAACTCATTATTCTGCGATGGCTGGTGTCACGTAAGTCAACCACGATGCATATTGTGGCAGTTGACCCGAAACTGCTTGACGGTAAAGATCAAGTAACTCATCTGCGACAGCCCGTGTTCCGCCGTTGATGACGATATGATCAATTTCACCGACACTTGTGATTTCTGCAGCCGTACCTGTTAAGAAGATTTCGTCTGCAACGTATAACTCATCACGGCCGATATGACGCTCGACGACCGGATAGCCTTGATCCTGTGCCAAACGCATGATGACTTGGCGTGTGATTCCGTCTAATACTGAACAATCGAGTGAAGGCGTGTAGATTGTCCCGTTTTTCAACATGAACAAGTTGGCAACACTCGCTTCGCTGACGTTTCCGTTCATATCAAGAGCAATCGCCTCGTCAAATCCGTCGCGAAGTGCTTCTCCTTTTAAGAGTTGCGAGTTCATGTAGTTGGCGGCAGCTTTTGCCTGCATCGGCATCATTGTCGACGAAACGCGGCGATACGAAGCAACTTTTGCCCGGATACCGGCACCTTTGTCGAAGTATTCACCAAGTTCCCAACAAGAAATCCCGACGTGTACCGTCGTATCTTTTGCCATCAATGCCTGCCACGGTGTACCGAGGAAAACAAACGGGCGGATGTAACAAGACTCAAAGCCGTTTTTGGCGACCAGATCAATCGTCGCTTGAACAAGTTCTTCCACTGTATAAGGAATCGTCACGTGATAGAACGCGCAACTGCGGAACAGACGTTCAATGTGTTCCGTCAATTGGAAAATCGCCGGACCATCCGGTGTCGCATACGCACGGATGCCTTCAAAAAATCCGCTTCCGTAATGAATCGCATGGGACATGACGCTCGTATTTGCCTCTTTTGGATCATGAAAAACCCCGTCTAACCAAATTGCTTCTCCATACTGTGTATCCACTGCCATGTGTTTTCCTCCTCTTCGACGTCAATCAGAGTGAACGTAAATCATCCACCAGTTGCGTCTTCTCTGCTGTTTTTGCATCTTTCTGTTTGATGACACGTGCTGGCGTACCAGCCACTACGCTGCCTGCAGGAACGTCTTCTGTGACGACACTGCCTGCTGCGACGACCGCATCTTTTCCGACACGAACACCTTCTAGGATGACGGCATTCGCTCCGATTAAGACACCATCTTCAATGATGACCGGTGTTTTTGAAGGTGGTTCAAGAACCCCTGCGACCACGGCACCGGCGCCGACATGAACGTTTTTGCCGATTGTGCCACGTGCTCCGACAACAGCGTTCATATCAATCATTGTACCATCTCCGATTGATGCACCGATATTAATGATTGCGCCCATCATGATGACCGCGTTATCGCCGATGACGACATGATCGCGAATCCATGAACCCGGTTCGATCCGGGCATTCAAATGACGTGTATCAAGCATCGGCACGGCACTGTTGCGGCGGTCATATTCGACATGCACTTCAGTAATCCGGTCTGCATATTCTTCTAAGAAAGTTGAAGCAAGTCCTGCATCAGCGAAGAAAATTTTTGATTGATCCGTTCCGAATGCCGTCGCTCCTTCAATCGTCAGTCCTGCCAAGTCACCATTGACGTACAGTTTAACCGGTGTTTGTTTTTTAGCATCTTTAATGAATTTTGCAATTTCATAAGCATCAGTTAATAACATGTGAATCCTCCTGTGTGTAAAGCGTCTCCAGTGTATAGAGTCCCGCTGATTTTTGAATGAGCGCTTCCGCCGCTTTGATGGCACCTGAAGCGAATACTTTTTTTGATAACGCCGTGTGTTTGATTTCAATCAATTCATCGACGCCCGCAAACAATACTTCATGTTCGCCGAAAATCGTTCCCCCACGCATCGAGTGCATGCCGATTTCGTTTGGCTCCCGCTTCTCACGCGTCGACTCCCGTTCGTAGACCGGTTGGACATCTCGTAAATCCTGGATGGTCCGGAGCAACAGCTCCGCCGTCCCGCTCGGTGCATCGACTTTTTGATTGTGGTGTTTCTCAAGCAGTTCGATGTCGAATGCTCCGGCGAGCGGAACGAGTGTTTTTAACAGCTGTTGCATCATCGCGATTCCAAACGACATGTTATACGATTGGAAAATCGGAATTTGTGTCGAAGCATCGCGAATCGTCTGCAGTTCCGCTTCCGAGAAACCCGTCGTCGCAATGACGAGTGGTGTCTTCGTTTTAATCCCATAAGCAAGCAAGTCCGGCAAAAGACTCGGATGCGAAAAATCAATGATCGCATCGACCGACTCCGTCATTTCGGCAAGCGTACCGTAAGACGGGACCTGATCCGCCGTTTTCGTTTTATCGATGACGGCGACGACAGCATCCGGTGCCAGTTCGTGGACGAAATGTCCGGTTGCCCCGTATCCGTGAATGGCGAGTTTCATCCAACCACTCCTTTGTAACTCCGCATCATCTCAAGCAGATGCGCATGTCCCGCTTCCGACTGACGGACGAGCGGCAGACGCGGTGCTCCGACCGCCAGTCCGATTTCTTCGAGCGCTGCTTTGACGGGAATCGGATTGACATCGCTGAACAACGCGGAGATGACAGGCATCAAATCACTTTGAATCCGTCGTGCCGTAACATAGTCGTTTGCCAGTAACGCTTCTGCAAGCGCCTGCGTTTCTGCCGGGTATGGATTCGACAAGACGGAAATCACGCCTTGTGCCCCCCATGCCATATAAGGAAGAATTTGATCATCGTTGCCACAGAAGACCGCAAAGTCAGCGGGTAAGGCCGTCATCAATTCGCCCATGAAACTGACGTCACCGCTTGCTTCTTTAAACGCTTGGATGTTCGGATGTTTGGCAAGTGTGACGGCTGTTTCGACGGAAATCGCGACCCCTGTCCGTGACGGAACATTGTAGAGCATGATTGGCAAATCAACTGCATCCGCAACCGCCGTGAAGTGGGCGACGAGTCCTGCTTGTGATGTCTTATTGTAGTAAGGTGTGACAAGCATTGCCGCATCAGCACCAAGTCGGGCTGCCGTCTGTGTTTTTTCAATCGTCTGTGCCGTATTGTTCGTTCCGGTCCCGGCAATGACCGGTACACGTCCGGCTGTCACACGGACTGCCGTTTCCAGTAATGTTTCAAACTCTTCATTCGTCAACGTTGACCCTTCTCCGGTCGTCCCTCCGACGACTAACGCTTGAATATTCGCTGCGAGTTGTTGTTCGATCAGTTGTTCAAATACCGCTAAATCCAGCTCACCGGTTGATGTAAATGGTGTAGCCAGTGCTGTTCCTGCTCCTTTAAACATATCGATTCCTCCCCGTTTTTTAAGAATGGATTGAACTTTCAAGTGCTTGACGCGCTACCTGGACAGCGTTCGAAGCGGCCCCTTTACGGATGTTATCGGCGACACACCAGATGTGGAATGTATTGGCAAGACTTTTATCCTGACGAATCCGTCCGACATAGACGTCATCTGTTCCGCTTGCATCAAGCGGCATCGGATATAGGTTTTGACTGACATCATCGACGAGAATGACGCCTGGTGCTTCCGCTAATGAGGCACGGATGGCGGCAACGCTTGTCTCCTGCTCGAATGTCACGTTGATGGCGACAGAATGCGAATTCGTGACCGGAACCCGGACACATGTCGCACTGACCGGTAACTCCGGTAGCTGGAAGATTTTTCGTGTTTCGTCAATCATTTTCTGTTCTTCTTTCGTGTAACCGTCCGGTAAGAACACATCGATATGCGGCAGAATGTTATCGTGAATCGGATGCGGATAATTGACCGGTTCTTCGCCGCGGCTGCCGCGGGCTAAATCCTCGATTCCTTTTTGACCGGAACCGGACACGGCTTGATACGTCGTATAGTTAACACGTTTCAAACCAAATTGTTGAAGCGGCGCCAGGGCGACGACCGATTGAATCGTCGAACAGTTCGGGTTGGCAATCAAACGGTCATTTGGTCCGATTGCTTGCGGATTCACTTCCGGTACGACAAGCGGGATATCGGCCTGCATCCGGAAGGCGCTTGAATTGTCGACGACCAGTGTGCCTGCTGCAGCCAGTAACGGTGCATACTGCTCACTGATGGTGCCGCCTGCTGCAAACAGCGCCACATCGATGCCGTCTTCCGTAATCTGCTCCGATAATGCTTGAATCGTGACGTCCTGTCCTTTGAACTGGACGGTTTTCCCGGCAGAACGGGCTGAAGCGTACGCTGAAATCTGACGAACCGGAAAGTCGAGTTCCGCCAGGACTTGTAACATTTTTTGACCAACGGCGCCGGTTGCGCCAATGACTGCGACATGATACATATGATTTCCTCCTTACAGGTCGAATGCTTGAGCAATTGCTGCGACGGTCCGTTCGATGTCAGCTTGGGCAATCGTATATGAGATGCTGATCTCTGATGTTGTAACCTGATAAAACGTGATGTTTTCGGCCCGGAAAATCGCAAATAATTTCGAAGCGACGCCGGTTGCGTCCCGCATGCCGATTCCGACGACCGATAATTTGGCATGTTGGTTATGACGATCGACTTTGACGGTCGGGAAACGATTGATGATATCCTGCAAGGCCTCTTCCAAAAACTCTTCTTCGTCTAACGGACAAGAGAAGGAAAGGAAGATGTCACTGTCAAACGTCGTCTGACTGATCATATCAATGTTGACGTGGCGACCTGACAACAGTTCAAAGATATCCGCGACCGCTGAATTCGTCTGTGGAACGTGTTTGATTGATACCGTCAGGACGTTTTTCGTCACACTGACACTCGTTACTGCTTTCTGTTCCATCGTTTCCGTTGCCTCCATAATCCAAGTCCCTCTTTTCGATTCTAGTGTTTTTCCGACGAAGATGTGGACGCCGTATTTTTTACCGAGTTCGACACTGCGCATCTCCATGACTTTTGAGCCAAGAGCACTCATTTCCATCATCTCATCGTATGAAATGTGCGGAATCGGCTGCGCTGCAGCATGAATCCGTGGATCTGCCGTATAGACACCGTCAACATCCGTATAGATCTCACAACGTTTATCAAGGACGGCTGCTAAGGCAACGGCTGTCGTATCTGATCCGCCGCGTCCGAGTGTCGTGACATCCCCCAGTTCATTGATCCCTTGGAAACCGGCGACGATGATCACATCGTAGGTTTCAAGTTTTTTCCGGAGCAGTTCACCGTCGATTTGTTTGATTTTACTTTTCGTATGCAGCCCCATCGTACTGATGCCGGCTTGGGCTCCCGTTTGCGACAAGGCTTTTGTCCCGAGTGAATTCAGCGCGATGCTGAGTAACGAAATCGTCTGTTCTTCTCCGATTGCAAGCAGACGATCCAGTTCGCGCCGTTCCGGCCGGTCGGTAATCGCTTGTGCTTGGGCAATCAATGAATCCGTCATTTTCCCCATCGCTGATACGACGACGACTAATTTCTCCCCTTGATCCGTCCGATTCTTCAAATAATTCGCAATTGACTGAATCTGTTCGACAGTCGCAACCGAACTACCACCAAATTTAAGTACAGTTGTCACAATCCTATCTCCTTTTGTCCCGAAACAGAAAAAAACGACGGGCCGGTAGGAGCGTTCCTACGGCCCGTCGTTATCACGATCGGACAAACGATGACAGTGTCATTCGTTCTTTTACGTAAGATAGCGCTCCGAAACGTGGGTTTCGGCAGTACAACGGATCTTAACCGTTGTACCAGCAATCAGGAAAAAGCATTTTCCTGTTCACTTCGGCGGATTTCCCCTTTCACATCACTTGGCATGCTTGCCTTTGTAAGTGTTGCTACTGATGTCATCCGCGCCTCTATCTGTCGGTTGTTAGTTACAGTTATAGCAAACATTTTTTGTTAAATCCAGTGATTTGCCAAACTTTTTTTGAATTTTATCATTTTTCAAGGTACTTCTTCGCTAATGTGAGTTGTTCCCGGACGGCTGTAAAACCGGTCCCGCCGTAACTTCCCCGTCGTGCGACGGCTTGAACCGGATCGAGCAACGGATATACATCTTCCGCAATGACCGGATGGAACGTCTGATACGTCGACAGCGTCAAATCTTTTAAGAAACATCCGCTCTGCACACAATGTAGGACGGCTTTCCCGACGATTTCATGCGCTTCCCGGAACGGAATCCCTTTTGTGACCAGATAATCTGCCAGTTCCGTTGCATTCGAGAAGTCTTGCATCGTCGCCTTCTTGAGCGCTTCTGTCTTAAACGTAGCGGATTCGATCATGCCTGTAAAAATTTGAACGGATTGTAACACCGTATCAGCGGTATCAAAGACACCCTCTTTATCTTCTTGCATATCTTTATTGTAAGCGAGCGGAAGAGCCTTCATCGTCGTCAGGAAGCCCATCAGGTTACCATAGACACGTCCTGTTTTACCGCGAATCAGTTCTGCGAAATCCGGATTTTTTTTCTGTGGCATCATACTCGATCCCGTTGAAAACGCGTCGGATAATTCGATGAATGAAAACTCCTGTGAAGCCCAGATGATGATTTCTTCGCAAAAGCGTGACAAGTGCATCATCACTGTTGAGGCGATACCGAGATACTCGATGACGAAGTCCCGGTCCGAGACCGCATCCAGACTATTCGGATAGACCTGTTCAAAACCAAGCAGCTCGGCTGACTTGAAACGGTCAATCGGGAAAGTCGTTCCCGCCAGTGCCCCTGCACCGAGCGGCGACATCCGGATCCGCTTTAAGTTATCCGTCAACCGATCGGCATCCCGTTCAAACATCCAAAAGTAAGCGAGCAAGTGATGTGCCAGTGAAATCGGCTGTGCCCGCTGCAGATGGGTGTAACCCGGCATGACCGTCTCGACATGTTGCTCCGCTTGTTCCGTAATGACGGATTGCAGATTACGGATGCTGGTCAGGAGTTCGAGAACATGTTGTTCCATCCAGAGATGCAAATCAGTCGCGACCTGATCGTTTCGACTGCGCGCCGTGTGCAGCTTCCCGGCAACGGGACCAATCTGTTCCGTCAGCAACCGTTCAAGATTCATGTGGATATCTTCGTCAACAGTCGTGTAGACGTGCTGATCGAGTGTCGTTTTTAACTGTTTCAGCCCGGCTTCGATTTGTTGCCACTCGGTTTTCTCAAGAATCCCTTGTTCATACAACATCTGTGCATGCGCAAGACTCCCTTGCAAATCAACGGCGGCTAATTTCTGATCAAATGAAATCGATGCGCCGAAGGCTTCCGCTTGAGCGGAAGCACTTTCCGTAAAACGTCCGCCCCATAGTTTCGTCATTTTTTCACGCCTTCCTGACGATGGACACTGGCATGTGTCGCAATCGCAAGACCATGCAATTTAATGAATCCTTTCGCTGCTTCGTGATCAAAGGCATCTTCTTTTGTGTAGGTCGCGAGTTTCTCGTCGTACAATGAAACGGCTGACTGACGTCCTGTAACGGTTGCATTCCCTTTATAGAGTTTGACACGGACTTCGCCGGTCACGTCCTGTTGCGTTGCCGTCAAGAAGGCCTTGAGCCCTTTCGTCAGCGGAGCATGGAACAATCCGTTGTAAATCGTTTCTGCATATTGTTTGCTGAGAATCGGTTTAAAGTGTGCGACATCTTTCGTCAATGTGATGGTCTCAAGGGCTGCATGTGCTTTCAGTAAGACCGTTGCACCCGGGCACTCATAGACTTCACGTGACTTGATTCCGACCAAACGGTTTTCGACATGATCAATCCGTCCGACGCCATGTGCACCGGCGATAATATTCAGTTCGGTAATCAGTTTTGCCAGCGGATACGCTGTACCATTGATTGAAATCGGGACACCTGCTTCAAAACCGATGATGACTTCTTCCGCTTGATCCGGTGCGTCTTCCGGTGCGACCGTCAGGGCATAGGCATCTCGCGGCGGCTCTGTCCATGGATTTTCAAGAACGCCACATTCATTACTGCGTCCCCATAAGTTCATGTCGATTGAATACGGGCTGTCAAGATTGATTGGAATCGGTACATCATTTTCTTTCGCATAAGCGATCTCTTCTTCACGTGACCATTTCCATTCACGAACCGGCGCGATGACTTCGAGTGACGGATCGAGTGCTGCAACCGAAACTTCGAACCGGACTTGGTCGTTTCCTTTTCCGGTACAGCCGTGGGCGACTGCTGTGGCACCGTGGGCATGAGCCACTTCGACCAGTTTTTCAGCAATCAACGGACGAGATAAGGCGGAAATCAGAGGATAGGCTCCTTCATAATGCGCACCGTACTGAAGGGCCGGCAAAACAAAGTCATTTGCGAATTCGTCTTTGACATCAAGAACAATCGATTCGATTGCTCCGACAAGTAACGCTTTTTCTTTGATGACTGACAAATCTTTTCCTTCGCCGACGTCCATGCATAATGCGACGACGTCATAATCCTTGCTCAACCATTTGATGGCGACTGAAGTATCGAGTCCACCCGAATACGCTAAAATCAATTTTTGTTTTGTCATTCTTATTTCCTCCTTGAATTCGACTGTATCTGTCTGTATAAAAATTCACTATGAATTATATATATACATAGACTTTCAAAAAAAGAAACCCTTTTTTCAGGATTTCTTAAAAAATCAGCGTTAAATTTTTTTCTCCATCGTCCGGTGCGGGATGCCGGCATCGTCAAATTCATCGGAAACAATTGCATAACCAAGCCCTTGATAAAACGGGATTGCCTGGACCTGGGCACCGAGTGTCAAAATCGTCCGCCCTTCACGGCGGGCAATCCGTTCCATCGCCTGCATCAGTTCGCCACCGTATCCTTTTCCTCTTGTCGCCGCAAGTGTCGCGACGCGTTCGACCTTCATCCGTTGCTCATCATACGGACGCGTCCGCCCCGTTGCGACAGGACGATTCTGCTCATCGAGGACGAGCAGATGAATCGCTGTTTCATCGTGTGTATCATATTCCAAATGGCGGGGAACCCCTTGTTCCTCGACGAAAACCCGTTCCCGGATCATTCGGACTGCTTGTTGCTGTTCGGCTGTTTTCACTTGAATCACTGTCATGTATGTAATTCCTCCTTTAATGCTTCTACATAAGCTTGTGCCTCTTCATACGTTTGGAATAATGCCTGGGCATTGTTTTCACTTCCGCCGCCACGTCCATTAAACTGCTTAAGATGAGTTTTGGCAAATTGCCCGAGATGAATGGAACCGGCACTGCACATGAATAATTTTTTAGCTGTCTCGTTCCAGACGAATCCTGTCCGTCCTGCTTCGGCTACGGCTTTCAGCAGTTTTTCCGAGAAACGGATGTCTTCCTTATCATGTCGCACAGTCAGGACCGGTTCGTCCGTCGCCAGAAGTTCTTTTAAGACCGCTTTGACATGAGCATCTTCAGCCTGTCCGATTTGACGGTTCAGACGCACCTGCTCCTGTTTCAGTTCCTCGACGACGAGATGAACCTGATCTTTTTTAGCTGATAATGCACGGGCCGTTTCTGCTAAAACACGTCGTTCCGTCGTCAGTAATCCAAATGCCCGGTCTTTCGCTACATATGCCAAGCGGATATTTCCTCGAACCTTTTCCAGTCCTGTAAATAAAATCAGTTCCAGTTCCGACGTCAAGGCCAGATGTGTCCCTCCGCAGGCACTGTAATCGAGTTCACCGATTTGAACGACGCGGATTTTCCCGGTTACTTGAGGGGTCTTTCGTAAAGGTAACCGGAGTGCCGCTTCTTCTGTATACTCTGTCGCCGTGATTAGGAGGTTGGCTTGAATCACCGTCCGCAACCGTTCCTCCAGTCGACTTTGAAGGGCGTCGTCCCATGCGTCAAGATCGAGATCAAGCGTCGATTCTTCCGTACCGGTCCGAAAGCTGATCGTCTTGATTTGGAACTCGTCCTGAAGAATCGCAGAAATGACGTGTTGCGCCGTATGTTGCGCTGCATGGTCCGTTCGAATGACATCATCGACTTCACCTTGCACTTCGGATTTAAGAAGTGGACTTTCGAGGCGATGCCAGACCTGTCCGTCTTCAAGCTGAACATCCAATACGGGAATACCGTTCAGCGTGCCCCGATCGGCAGGCTGTCCCCCACTCTCCGGATAAAAGTAACTTTGTTGCAGCGTCACCCAGTGTCCCTGCTCTTCTTTCGTACCCGTCACGATTGATTCGAATGTCCGGACGTCCGGATAAATTTGCTCTGAACGCATCTTCATTCCACCTTTTTTGTACTGAATTTGCTTCTATTATGACACAAATCACTTACAATCGTTTGTCGACATCTTCATTTCCTAGTACACTAGATGAAAGACTATCGACCGCGAAGGGACGAAATGCCGTGATTCAGCACATCAATAAAAATTCACCACTTCCAATCTACTACCAAATTGAGGCTGCCTTAAAGCAACAAATCGAAGAAGGTCTATTACAACCGGGCGATTTGATTCCCTCAGAACGCGAATTCGCCGAGGCCCATCAAATCAGCCGGATGACTGTCCGTCAAGCCATCTCGAACCTCGTCAACGCCGGTTATCTGATTCGTCAAAAAGGACGCGGTACATTCGTTGCCAATAAAAAAATCGTCATGCAACTGTCTGGTTTGACCAGTTTTTCTGAAGAGATGGAACATCTTGGATTGGAACCGGCAAGTGAATTGTTGTCCTACCAGACGATTGCTGCTGAAATGACAATCGCGAATAAACTTGGTATTCGTGAAGGAGCCAAAATCTATGAATTAAAACGGTTACGGATCGCAAACGAACAACCGCTTGCGCTCGAAACGGTCTACATCCCGGAACAGTTGTTGCCGGGATTGAATCAGGACGTCGCTATCACGTCTCTCTATGCCTTTGCTGAAGCCAGTGGACTCAACCTTGGCCGTGCCAGTCAGACTTTCGAATCACGCCTCGCGACAAAAGAAGAAGCGCAACATCTCGGTCTGTCGGTCAGTTCACCGGTGTTGTCCGTCGAGCAGCTGACTTTCCTTGCCACCGATCAACCGTTTGAATATGTCATCTCTGCTTATCGCGGCGACCGGTATACGTTCACGGTCGAAATGGAAAGGCAACGCTGAGTCTGATTTGAAGTCAGGAGAATTCCACTTTCTTTTTTTCGAGCAAAAAAGCACACATTTCAGGATACTTTTCAAGAAAGTATCTGAAACGTGTGCTTTTTTAGGCTCATCCGTCTGAAACAGTTATTGAACGGGTTGCTCGACTGTCGTCGAATCCGTTTCCTCCGGTGTGCTTGTCTCTTCTTTTATGGGTGAAACTTCTTGTCCTTGCATCGCCTTGGTCAAATTGGCTTTGACACGATCAAGTTGATTCGGGTCCAGATGATATTCCCATTTCCCGCTGATGCCGATGTATCCTTCACCTGCGAGCTGGTATTCTGTCGTATTACGTAAAGCCGTCGTAAAATCAGCTAAACGAAGATAATCATTTGGTCCTAAGTTCGTTTCGACATTGTCTCCGACAGCGTCTAAGATATCACGGTACGCACCAAGCGAACGGAAGCTTGCGGCTTCTTTCGCAACAGCCTGAATGACCTGCATCTGCTTTTGCCCTCGACCAATATCACCGAGTGGATCATCATGGCGATTCCGGACATAAGCGAGTGCTTGTTCCCCAGTCAAATGTTGCATGCCTTTCGGAACGGTAATCGTTCCGGCTTTACGGGCTGAATCCTGTTCTTTGAACGCATAACGCACATCGATATCAACTCCGTCCAGCGCATCGATCAACTGAACGAATCCTTGAAAATTGACTTTAACGACATGGTTGATTTCAATACCAAGCAGATTTTCCGTTGTCTCACGGGCGAGTTTGATTCCGTTGTATGAACTCGATTTGTCCATCGAACCAAAATAATGCGCATGGGTGATTTTATCCTGCTCGACACCCGTTTTCCCGTACGGCACATCATATTTGGAGTAATCGATATTGACGAGTGAATCCCGCGGAATACTGGTCAGTACCAATTGCTCCGTCTTTTTATTCAAGACACCGACAATCATGACATCTGATCGTGCCGGTTCCTTGCGTTCTTTACTGGCTTTCGTCTCATCCGTTCCTAAAATCAAAAAAGATTCGGACGGGACATCATCATATTTCGAACTGACTTTCGAACCCGGAATGTTGATTTGTGTTCTCGCCAGTGTTTCCTGTGTTTTTATGAAAACCGCTCCCGCATAACCGGAACCGATGACGGTCAAAAGTAATAACAAGGCAGCAATCACTTTGATGAACATCTTGCCAGCACTCGGTTGCCTCTTTCTTGCTGATCTCGTCTGCATCTGTAAGCCCTCATTTTCATGTAAATTTTCTGTAAAGTTCACTATTCTCCATTATCCCGACTTTTATTAAAATGTCAATTTACGATTCGATTAAGATCATGTGTCTTCACTGCTTTTGCGATGGAACAGCTAAACCGAAATTCAATACAAAACTCGCCTCTTGAGAAGAACGGTCTAAAGCAGTCCGGTCTCATCAAAGACGAGTTGTTGTTTCATTTCATGAAGTTGGTATAGGCAGCTCTGCCTGTACGTTTTGCTTCGTCCGATAACAAGCTTGCGGCTTCTTCGTCAAGAACAACCATCACATCGGCATGACGTTGTAAAATCGTCGCCGGGCAAGCAGTCGTTGCCGGACCTTCCATCATGTCGCGAATCGCCTCTGCTTTTCGCTCGCTTGAAGCGACTAATAAAATCTTCTTCGCTTCCATGATCGTTCCGATTCCCATCGTGATCGCTTCAGTCGGAACATCCTCCAACCGATCGAAAAAACGTTGGTTGGCAATCCGGGTCGACTCGGTCAGCTCAGTCACATGGGTTGTCGCATCAAACGGTGTACCGGGTTCATTGAATGCGATATGACCGTTCGAACCGATGCCGAGCAATTGAATGTCGATTCCCAATTTCCGAACCAGTTCTTCGTACCGCGCACTCTCTTGACTCGGATTGATCGTGTTTCCAATCGGTACATAGGATTCTTTAAAGTCGACCGCATCAAACAAATGTTCTTGCATGAACGTATGATAACTGTGCGGATGATCCGGGCTCAGTCCGACGTATTCGTCCAAGTTGACGGTCGTCACATGCCGGCAATCCACTTGATCCTTGCGCCATTCTTCATACACACCGAGCGGAGAACTGCCGGTCGCCAGTCCAATCGTCAATCCTTCCGGGTGTCTTAAAATCTCTTGTTTGAGCAGTTGGTACGAGACATTTGCCAATTCTTCTGCTTTTTCTACAATCATCCATTTCATTAGTTGTTACCCCTTTCCGTTTGTAAATCGGTGCACTTTCCCGCGGTGAACGGTTTGTTCGACTTCCAAGTCTGTCGTCAATACAACAAAGTCCGCATCCTTGCCCCGCTCGAGTCGCCCTTTATGTGTTAAGCCAAATTCTTCTGCCTGATTGATCGAAGTCATTTGTACCGCTTGTTCGAGTGAACAGCCGGTAAAAGTGATGATATTGCGTAACGCCTGATCCATCGTCAGGACACTGCCTGCCAAGTTCCCGCTTTCAAGACGCGCGGCTCCGTCCTTGACGTGCACCGTCTGTCCACCAAGTTCATATTCTCCGTCCGACAATCCCTTCGCTCGCATCGCATCGGTGATGACCGTCAAACGGTCTGACCCTTTCATCCGATAAGCGAATTCGACCATCTCTTTTGAACTATGAATCCCGTCCGGAATGATTTCCGCGTATACCGATCGTTCGAGAAGACAATACCCGACCGTCCCTGGTTCCCTGTGATGCAAGGCGCGCATTTGATTATAGAGATGCGTCCCGTGGGTGACATTACCTAAATGATTTTGATCGAATGTCGCATCGGTATGTCCGGCAGACGGAATCGCACCCGTCTCTCGGACCACCGCTTCAAAGTTTCGGGCACCGGGCTGTTCCGGAGCGTACGTGACCAGTTTGATCTGATTTCCGGATGCCTGTTGCCATATTAAAAATTGATTCGCATCCGGTTCGACGATGTATTCCAACGGTTGGGCTCCGGCATAGTCCGGATTAATGAACGGTCCTTCCAGATGAATCCCTTCAATCGTGGTCTGCCGGGAATTGATGACGTCCCGTGTGACTTCTAGTGCCCGCGTGATTTGGTCCCAGTCTTGGGTAATCGTCGTCGCAAAAAAAGACGTGACACCTTCCGCAAGCATCGCTTTACTCAACCGGTGCATCGCTTCCGCGTTCGCATCCATCGTGTCGACATCATATCCACCGTGGATATGAACATCAATCATTCCTGGAATCAGTCGTTTTCCTTTAAGATCGATGACGACTTCGTCGCGCGGTGTATAATCTGACATCTTCCCGATTTCCTGGATGGTCTCTTCAAAGCGGATGAATCCGTCTTGAATGACAGTATGTCCCGTATAAATTTCTGCATGAATCATGCTTGGCATCTTGTTTCTTCCTTTCTCTTTTTGATTCCGACAAGTGTTGGTTCTTCACCATTAGTATACCGCTGTTGTTTCTAGTTGTATAGACCTTTATACATTTAACTGATTATGAAAAAGAAGATTCCGGAGTCTAGTCCAGAATCTTCTTTGATTACGGTAATAAAATCCGATCCTTTTTCTTCGAAATCAGACGTGTCACTTTTAAAATCGCAATTGTTAATGATTGACGTTTGCGATATGCGAGGTAACGTCCTTCCCACTTCGGATCATATTTTTCTTTATAGCGTCTCAACCCGGTAAAGCTGTACATGTACCGGATGTTGTTGAATACGTCGGCAGCTACACGTTCCTGCCAAAATGATGTTTCGTCCTCACCAACGGATGAGAGAGGAGCCATTCCCATATTAAAGGTGTGGTAGCCTTGCTCAGTCGCATAGTCAAACAAGCGGATAAACATGGCATCCATGATCCCGTTCGGACCATCCGGACGAAAACGCATCAAATCAATCGAGAGAACACCTTCCTGATACGCCGGCATGAATGTCATGAATCCAAGCATCTGCTGATTGGCATCACGCATGATGCCGATCGGCGCTTGATTCAAATAAGACTCGTTGAAATAGCCTAATGAAAATCCTTTTTCGGATTTCCCTCCTAACCATTCATCCGAGATGTCACGTAATTGATTCAGCAACGCTTCACTAAATGGAGGCGATACGACTTCAAACGTCATCCCTTCCCGTTCAAAACGATTTTTAATGGAACGTAAGCCGGCCCGTTTTTTCCCGGAAACGGTAAAGGTCGTCATGTCGACAATCGCCTCTTCACCAAGCTTAAAGAAATTAAAGCCGAAATCATGATACAACGACATGTTCTGTGCCTGAATCTGATAGATGTTCGGGATATAACCTAAATCCTCAACACGCCGTAAGAAACAGGCAATCAACTGGGAATGCTCTTCCGGATTTCCGCTCGGATCACCAAGCATCATAATCCGGTTTCCGGTCTGACTGAACTGAATAAATGAACGTCCGGACTCGGAGAAGAAAAAGCGTTTATCTCCGAGAAAAGCCAGGTGACTTAAATAATTTCCCCCTTCTTCCGTCAAGACATCCTTAACTTTTTGCAGATCTAACTTTTCACCCAAGACCGGCTGATTAAAGGTATTGAATAAACGAATGAAGACGAGTGTGTAGACAAGTGCAAAAATCGATGCACTCGCGGCAAACATGAAGATCTCATGGGCAGGATAAACCTTTGTTCCGTCAGCCGAACCGAGTGTGTAAAAGGCATATCCGAAGAAGATGAATCCACCGATGTATAAAAAACCGGCAAAAGCGGCCCTAATCAGTCGAGTCGTCGTGATCAACGTCCGTTCACGATGAAAGGCACTCCGTGACATCGTCACTAAAACCAGCACGATCAACACGACAGACAAGGAGATCAAGTTAAATCCGCGCAGTGCCATCCCGATTAAAGCAAAAGCCGAAACACCATAAATCATATACAGCGAACGTTTAGTCCGTCGGTACAGAGACGGTGCAAGCAGTACATACAACAAGCCGGCCATCAAAAAGAAACTGTTCGCAAGCAACAACAATTCATGCGGCAGACGGGCTTCCAAATATTCATACTGTGTCGAGTTTGGCGGCAAAATCGCCAGACCCCAAATCGCAATGCCGGCGAGTAACGTAATCAAGGCCAATGTAAAATGTCGGACTTTACTTAAAAAACGTAACTGAAGCCGCCAGATGACGCCGCCGACCTCAACCGACGGGCCGACAATCGGTTTATCCTCAATCATTTTGACGACCGGACCGCTGAACTCACGTGCCGAGAAAATGACCCCGATCACAAAAGGAATCAAATAATATACAAGACGATAAATCAACAATCCGGTAAGGACGATACCTTCTTCGACGCCGGCACGCTGCATACCGATCAAAAAGACCAAGTCAAACGAACCGAATCCTCCCGGTACCATCGAAATCAGACCGGCTGTCGCGGCGATGATGAAGACGCCGATGACTTTAGAAAAACTGACATCCGTTCCGAGGGCCGCCAAAATAAAATAGACGACGACTCCCGCACTGAACCATTCCGCAAGCGATACAAGCGAATAGAGGGCGATCGACGACGGACGGATACTGCTGCTCCCCCGTCGGAAAGTAAACAACAGATAGACCGGGAAGAAGAAGGCAACACCGATGATGACCGGCCATAACCATTTCTTTAAATCCAACACTTCAAATGCCGGAAAGACGTTTAATAAGGATAATGCCGATAAAATCGATAATCCGCTGATCAATGTCGGTGCCATCCAACCGATGGCTTTCAATAACCGGGTTCCTTCGACGAACGGTCGATAGAGGGCGGTTCTGACCCCCATTCCGGCAAGTCCGCCAAAACCGATGATGCCGTTAAACGAGTTGGCAATCCAGGATGCCCGGAAAATCAATCCGATCGGAACCTTCACTTGAAGCGAACGCAATAAAAAGAAATCATAAAAGAACATCGTCGCGACCGCTGCAAGCCCCGATACAATCAATAAAATAAACTTCCAGGACGGAATTTGCTGAATCGCCCGAATGGATTCCTTTAACGACAGACTTCTTAATTCGTTTTGACCCTGATAAAAAATGAATGCAATCAAGATAATCGGCAAAATGATTTTCGCCACTGTCAACACACGTTGTTTATTGAATCTCATTTCACGACCTCCTTTGATTTTCTGACAAGATGCATCAGGCGGAGCAAGAGAAGACTGGCTCCGACGGCAAGTCCGATGATCAATCCCCACCAATACCCATCCGGTCCAAGTTCCGTAAACCGCTCAAAATAAAATCCGAGTGGTAGTCCGATGACCCAGTACGCGGTAATCGTCAAAATAAACGTGACGTTGACATCTTTGAATCCGCGAAGTGCACCTTGAGTGGGTGCCGCGACTGCATCGGATAATTGAAAGAAAATTGCTAAAATCATGAAATGAGCCGCCATTTTGATGACTGCCGGATCGTTGCTGTAAAGTGCCGCAATCCGTTCATTTTGAACGTACAGCAGTCCACCTGAAAACAAGGAAACGACCAGACACAGCAACAAGCCGATCCACACGTACTGGACGGCGTCCTTGACCCGCTTGGCTCCCATCTCGAACCCGACCGTAATCGTCAGGGCTGATGCGGCCGAGAGTGGAATCATATAAACGAACGAAGCAAAGTTAATCGCTGCCTGATAGGCTCCAATGACGACATCGCCGTAGGCGCCAAGCAGCAAAGTCACGGCTGAAAAGATACTGACTTCCGAAAAGATTGCTAATCCAATCGGTGCACCGAGCAATACCAATTCTTTGATTCGTGTTACATCCGGTTTATAAAAACGACGGAGAATCCCGAGCCGTTGAAACAGTTCACCTTTCAAGACGACACCAACAACCGCGATACATAAAATCCAGTATGTGATGGCTGTTGCCACTCCTGCTCCAATCCCGCCCAGTTCCGGAAAACCAAACTTTCCGAAGATAAACAGATAATTGAAAGCCACATTAATGGGTAAAGAGAATAATAATAACGTCATTGTGATGTTCGATTTGCCTAACGAATCAATTAAGGTGCGCAGGACAAAGAAGACGAACATCGGAATGATTCCAAAACCTAACATGACGAGATAGATGCGGGCAACATGACGTGCCTGATCCGATAATTCCATTTGGTTCAAAATCGGATTCACGAGCACGAGTCCAAGCAGAACCGTCAAAACGATGATGACGACGGAGACATACAATGCCTGAATCACGATCCGCTTCACTTCCCGCTCTTTTCGTGCCCCCATTGCTTGGGAGACAAGCGGTGCCACGGCTAATAAAATACCCGTCAATCCTGTGTAAACCGGTGCCCACAGACTGGCTCCGACGCCGACGCCCGCTAAATCAGCCGACCCATATCGTCCGGCCATGACCGTATCAAAAAAACTAATTAAGTAAAACGCTACCTGTGTGACCAGAATCGGAAAGAAAATCTTCATGAACTGTTGAATCTTTCCCGATAGCGTAGTTGTCTCTAACATTGTTCCACCACATTCCAGGGCAACCTGCACCCTATTTTTATTGAAGCATTCAAGTTTGCTATTTGTTCTACGTAAATTATTTAAGGAGGGATTCATTTGAATCATCGTGATGCGGAAAATTTAACTTTTGAATTACTCGAGACCTGGTCGACATTTAATCATTATGCCGAGGAAGCCCAAACATTTAAAAACCCGGAAGACGTTCACCAGGCGCGGATCCGTTTACGTAAATTAATCACCTTCGCGAAGTTAGTCGATCAAACGGAGGAACCAATCTATCTCATCTGGAAACGATTGATGGCTGCGTTCGGTCAAGTCCGGGATCTTGATGTTCAACTCAGTCAACAAGGTGTCACTTCTCCGATTGAGCAGTTATTCGCGGAACACCTCGCCTTACAACTGCAAGGCAAACGGGCCACGTTACTCGAAACGATGCATCTGTTGATTTCCGACGAACTCGACCGCTCCGTCCGTCGATTTTTAGCCGGTCGCTTGACGAAACAATTAAAACGGATTGATGAAAAAGATCTTCTTCAGACAGTTGAAAAACGATTCGACAAAAAGAAACTTCATTATGAAAAAGTTCAGCATAAGGAAGGGAATAAGCGTATTCAGATGATGCATGAGTTACGGCTTGCAACAAAGTTCTACCGCTATACGGTCGAGTATTTACGTCCGTATACCGACTTCCCGAAATCGTCCGTCGACCGGTTAAAACGGATTCAAACCCAATTAGGTGACATCAATGATACGTATAACCGCCTCGAACGCTGGCGTCTTTTCAGCGTTCCTGACGACCAGCTTGCGCAACAACAAAAAGAAATCACCCGTCTTGAGAAAAAGCTTTCGAAACTGCTCGATCAACTGTCGTTTGATTAAGGATGACGCTGGACGAGCAACTCCAGCATCTTCGTTCCGGCAATCGAATTTCCTTTCAGGTCAAGTGCCGGTCCGAAGATACCGATTCCAAGGTCCGCCATGTCGAAGTCACTGCGACCACAGGCCACGATGGCACCCGATACCCCGCTTTTTCCGGGTAACCCGACCTGGACTGAAAATTCACCGGACGCATCGTACATGCCGCATGTCGTCATGATCGCCCGGATGATCCGTGCATTCCGGCGGGAGATGACTTGATTCCCGGATGGTGTTTTTCCGGATTGACTTAAAATTTTCCCCATCATCGCGAGTCCTTTACAATTGGTCAAAATCGCACACTGTTTCGTATAAACATCGATGATTTCTTCCACATTTCCTTCGATGACTCCATGATACCGCATGAAGTACAGCAGAGCCCGGTTTAAGTCGGTCGTCTCGAATTCGGACTTCGCGACCTCTGCATCGTATTTGACCATATCGAGTTCGATATCCAGCAGATCGGCAATGAATTGGCGTAACCGGTTCAGCTTATCGGCTGCATCTTCCCCCGGTAACATGCTCGTCACAGCGAGTGCTCCGGCGTTGATCATCGGATTCAGGGGTTTCGTCGGAATCGTCTCTTCAAGCTTCGCAATCGAGTTGAACGCGTCTCCCGTCGGTTCCATACCGACCTTCGAGAACACGTAATCTTCACCAAATGTCTCGAGGACAAAGGCTAACGTGATGATTTTTGAAACACTTTGTAAGGTGAACATCGTTTCGGCGTCTCCCGCGGATACAAAACTGCCGTCTGCATTACAAACAGCGATTCCGAGTTGGGTCGGTTCCGATTTTGCCAGTTCTGGTATATAACTCGCCACCTGCCCGAGCACCGTATAGGGGCGGCATTCAGCGATTAATTCTTCTAGTTGTTGTTGCGTTACGTTCATCGGAGTCCCTCTTCCTGTCGTTTTCATTAGCTTATCATGCTTTTTCGTCACGAGGTATGCCGTTATTCTTTTTTAGTTTTCCTTCTCATTCAAAAGGTCGTCTCTCCCCTGACTGTCAGAGGATGAGACGACCTTTTAAACTATAGTTTAGCGGATAACGAGTTCTGTACCATCTGTATCGATCGCCACATGCGAACCATCCTGGATGGATCCACTAATCAGAGCCCGTGCCAGTTTCGTTTCAATCGTCCGCTGGATATACCGGTTAATCGGACGGGCACCGTACTGTGGTTCAAACGCTTCATTGAAAATTAACGTTTTCGCCGCTTCTGTGACATCAATCGTAATTTCACGACCTGACAGACGTTCTGCCATCTTGCTGACGGCCTTGTCGATGATCCGTTCGATTTCCGCCCGGTGGAGAGGATGGAACAGAATCGTGTCATCAATCCGGTTCAGGAATTCCGGCCGGAAATACTTTTTCAGTTCTTGGCGGACCGCTTCTTCTTCGGCCGCATCAATATCACCGTCTTTTGCTGCTTCGAGTAAAATATGCGATCCAATGTTCGATGTCATGATGACAATCGTGTTCTTGAAATCGACCACCCGTCCTTGCGCATCGGTCAAACGGCCGTCGTCCAGTACTTGAAGTAAGATATTGAAGACGTCCCCGTGTGCTTTTTCGATTTCGTCAAACAACAGCACCGAATACGGACTCCGACGGACGGCTTCTGTTAATTGACCGCCTTCTTCATAACCGACATAACCGGGAGGTGCTCCAACCAGGCGGGAAACGTTGTGTTTCTCCATATACTCGGACATATCAATCCGGACGATGTGTTCTTCACTGTCAAACATGGCGGCTGCAAGAGCTTTCGCAAGCTCCGTTTTCCCGACTCCTGTCGGTCCAAGGAACAGGAACGAACCGATTGGACGATTCGGATCTTTGATTCCTGCACGCGCCCGGATGACAGCATCCGAGATCAGCCGGACTGCTTCATCCTGACCAAAAACACGTTCATGCAACGTATCTTCTAAATACAGTAACTTTTCGCGTTCCCCTTGTGCGAGACGGCTGACGGGAATTCCCGTCCACTTCGACACGATATCGGAAATCTCTTCGTCCGTCACGGCTTCCCGGACGAGTTCATGCGCGACGTGTTCCGCTGATTCTTCCGCCACTTTCAACTGATTTTCAAGTGCCGGAATCTGTCCGTATTTGATTTCCGAGGCTGTATTCAAATCATACCGTCCTTCAGCTTCCTGAAGAGCCAGTTTTGCTTTTTCAAGATCTGCCCGCAACTGCTGGACATTTTGGGAACTGTCTTTCTCGCGTTCCCATCGTGTCCGGAGCGCACTTTCGTCTTCCCGGACAGAACTGAGTTCCTGTTGCAGGGTCTCGAGTCGTTTCCGGGATGCTTCATCGGTTTCTTTTTTCAGTGCGGCTTCTTCGATTTCAAGTTGCATGACACGGCGGACGAGTGAATCCAGTTCCGCCGGCATCGATTCCATATCGGTCCGAATCATCGCACACGCTTCATCGACTAAATCAATGGCTTTATCGGGCATGAAACGGTCCGTGATGTACCGGTCTGACAGGATGGCTGCCGCAACCAGGGCATTATCATGAATCCGGACACCATGATGGATTTCAAACCGTTCTTTCAGACCACGTAAAATCGAAATCGTATCTTCGACATCCGGTTCCGCGACCAGCACTTGTTGGAAGCGGCGTTCAAGTGCAGGATCTTTTTCGATGTACTTCCGGTATTCATCTAAAGTCGTCGCACCGATACAGTGCAGCTCTCCGCGGGCAAGCATCGGTTTCAGCATGTTTCCGGCATCCATCGCGCCTTCGGTCTTCCCGGCACCGACAATCGTGTGCAATTCGTCGATGAACAACAGAATTTGTCCTTCTGCTTCCTTAACTTCATTTAAGACCGCCTGAAGACGTTCTTCGAATTCACCACGGTATTTGGCACCCGCGACAAGCGTACTCATATCGAGGCTGAACAACTGTTTGTTTTTGAGACTCTCCGGTACATCGCCCCGGACAATCCGTTGAGCCAGTCCTTCGACGATTGCCGTTTTACCGACCCCAGGTTCGCCAATCAGGACGGGATTATTTTTTGTTTTCCGGCTGAGAATCCGGATGACCCGGCGAATCTCGTCATCCCGTCCGATGACCGGATCCGTTTTACCGGACCGGAAATCCGCGACGAGATCCCGCCCGTATTTCTTCAGGACATCAAAGGTCGCTTCCGGATTTTTCGTCGTCACCTTCCGGTTGCCCCGCATCTCGATGATGGCTTCCCGCAAGACCTGTTCGGTCACACCCTGACTCCGCAAATATTGTGTCGCCGGACTCGATTGTTTCACAAGACCTAACAATAAGTGCTCGACAGAAACGTAATCGTCTTGCATCAAACGGGCTTCGGTTTCTGCTTCCGTCAACACCTGCAATAAGGAGTTGCTGATTCGCGGCGTCGAGGATTGACCGAGCGCCGGTAACCGTCCGAGTGCTTCATTGACGCCCGTCTCCAACTGGTCGATCCGTTGATCGAGTTTCTCAAAAACAATCCGTGCAATGCCTTCTTCTTGTGAAAGCAAAGCCAGCAACAAGTGCCACTCTGTAATCTCACTGTGTCGACGCTGTTTGGCAATGGCTTGTGCCGATACGATGGCTTCATGTGCCCGGTCCGTTAATTTTTCGAAATCCATTTTCCCGTCACTCCTTCACAGATAAACGATTTTCCCACTCTTCATAAAACGATGGTTCCATTTCCGGTAATTTGACTTCCAGTTGAACCAGCAAGGCACCGCGGTGTCCCTCCCGGTTACTGAGTCCCCGATTCGGGATCCGAAGACGGGCTCCCGGTTTTGTGCCGGGCTTGATTTTTAATTTGACACGTTTTCCTTCCAACGTATCTGCCACGACTTCTCCACCGAGAACAAATACCGTCGGATAGACACGGACAGTCGAGATGACATCGGTTTCCTGCCGGCGGAATTGATCATCATCCTTCAGGTGAATCGTCACGTACACATCTCCCGCAATTCCTTTACGGTTGCGTTTCGAACTTTTCCCGCGTAACCGGACTTTTTTCCCGTCATACAAATCTTTCGGCAGACTCATTTGAATGGCTCCTGTCGCCAGTCGGATCGTCACCTTGTCATTCTGACTGAGATGACTTAACGGAACCGTCAATTCGAGTTCTTCGTCCGTTTCTTCCGGTTCTTGACTAAAAAACGAACCGAACATATCTTCAAATCCAAACGATTGCCCTGCCGATCCCGCCGTCCGGGATTGACGTCCGTTGAATTGGCGGAAAAGATCGTCATAGTCGGCTGACTGTCCATAACCCGCTCCAGCCATCCGTTCATAGTTACTTCCATATTGATCATACTGTGCCCGTTTTTCTTCATCCCCGAGGACATCAAACGCTTCCTGGATATCTTTGAAGCGCTGATCCGCACTCGCTTCCTGATTGACGTCCGGATGGTATTGTTTCGCAAGCTTCCGGTATGCCCGTTTGATTTCCTGGTTCGATGCCGTCTTCTCGACACCAAGCGTTCGATAATAGTCTTTCGCCACGCTGATCACTCCCTTAACTTTTTGTTCTGTATCTTAATTATAGAATTGGTCAGTCAATTGGTCAAATATAGTCAAACTTTTTTTGACGATTCTTTTGTTCTTTTCACTTTACGCATTTTCCTCAAACAAGTTTCGCTCCAGGAAACCATGATATACTGACAACTAGCATTATGAAAAAGGAGCGATCAAGACATGGATGGTAAAAAACGCGCCGATGTTAAAATCGGACAACACGTCAGTATCGTATTAAAACAAGACCAGCGGACAGGTAAACGGACGGAAGGAATCGTCAAGGATCTTTTGACCAAGTCGCCGAATCACCCGCACGGAATCAAAGTCCGTCTCGAAGACGGACAAGTCGGTCGGGTTCAAGAAATCTTATAAGAGAGCACATGAAAAAGACACCCGTCTTCCGGTCATCATCAGCCGGAAAACGGGTGTCTTTTCGTCAATTACTGGACTCTTCGAGATAACGTAAGGTCACTTCGATTAAAATACGGGCTGCATGCTGCATCGCCTGCTCTTCAAAGTCAAACTTCGGGTGGTGATGGGGATAAAAGGTTTCGTCCCCTGCTCCCGTGAAGAAAAAGGTGCCGGGTACTTGTTGCAGATAATACGCGAAGTCTTCGCCGCCCATCGTCGGAGCAATTTCAAAGACGTGATCCGCACCCATGATGTCAGACGCAACGGTCCGTAAAAGGTTCGTTTCTTGCGGATGATTGACGACCGCCGGATATCCTCTTTCGTACGTAAACGAATAGGTCGCCCCTGCCGCGTCACACACGCCTTTAATCGTCCGTTCCATTTCGTGGACGATTTGCTCAGCGACTTCCGGATCAAATGTCCGGATTGTCCCGGTCAGTTCCGCACTGTCGGCAATGACATTAAACGTATTCCCGGCATGCAGTGTTCCGATGGTCAAGACCGCTTGCTGAAGGGGATCGAGTCGGCGGCTGACGATACTTTGCAACTCTTTGACGACCGTCGCCCCGAGTACGACGGCATCAATCGTTTCGTGTGGCTTCGCGCCATGTCCCCCGCGCCCGAACAACGTCAACTCGAACTTATCGGCCGCTGCCATGACAGGACCGATCCGGTAACCAATCGTTCCAAGTTTCGTCGTCGACCACAGATGGGTTCCGAAGATGACATCGACACCGTCGAGGCATCCGTCGGCAACCATGTCCCGTGCCCCGCCCGGAACGACTTCTTCCGCGTGTTGGTGAATCAAGACGACGTTCCCTGCCAACTGTTCTTTCTGACGGACCAGAATTTCGGCGACGGCAAGTAACGTCGCTGTATGGCCGTCATGTCCGCATGCATGCATGACACCGGGCACGGTCGACCGGTAATCGACGGTTTTTTCATCCTGAATCGGCAACGCATCAAAGTCTGCCCGCAGTGCGACCGTTTTTCCCGGTTTTCCTCCGCGAATCGTTCCGACTACCCCCCGGCCACCGACACCGGTCCGGACTTCAATCCCAAGCTCCGTCAATCGATCCGCAATGAATTGCGGGGTATCGACCTCATGAAACGACAACTCCGGATGTTGATGTAAATACCGACGCCGTTCGACCATCACTGGAAATAACTGCTCCACCATCTCTTCCACTGTCTGTTTCATTATGTACGCCCCCTATTTTTTACTGTGCAACATCTTGACGCTTTCCCGTGTATACTGCAGCCGTTCGATCGTATCGTCATAATGGACGGCAGCATAGGATAAAAACAACACATCAATCGCAAACAACTGGGCGAGACGCGAACTTAAGGCCGCACTGCGTAACGGCGCTTCCGGCGCCCGTGACGTCCATAAGGCGATATCCGCCAACTGGCTGACCCGGTTATCCCCGAACCGCGTCAAACTGATGACTTTCAGCCCGCGAATCTTGGCAAGCCGGATTAACTCGACGACTTCCTCGGTTTCACCACTGTAAGAAATCGCAAAAAAGACATCATCCGGACTGGCGTTCGCAAGAATCGTCGCGACGAGATGTTGATCCGATTCCTGAATCGTCAGTTTCCCGACGCGTGTCCATTTTTGTGCAGCATCCAACGCGACGACGTTCGATGCCCCGATTCCGTAAAAGTAAATGGCGCGTGCCTGGTCCAAGACATCCGCCGCTTCGGCAATCCGGTCTTCACTCAATTGTTTCGCCGTATCTTGTAAGGCTTGAATGCTGTTGCTGACCGTTTTTTCCACTAAGTCAGCAGGCCGTTCATTTTTTTCAATATCATGATACCCCTTTAAATCGGTTCGTGCCGTATCCGCTGAAATCCGCATCCGCAGTTCTGGATATCCTTTTAAACCGAGTGCCCGGCAAAAACGGACGACCGCTGCTGCACTTGTTCCCGATTCCTCGGCTAAATGATGAATCGTCATCCCCGCGATTTCATTCATATGCGATAAAACAAAATCAGCGACTTTCCGCGAAGAAGAAGGCAACTCTTCGTGGACGGCGCTAATCTGTGAAAAAATACCACCTTTCATGCGACCCGCTCCCTTACCATGGATTAAAACAGGCGAATCCAGCGTGTCTCTGCTGATTCGCATGATGCTTCTTTTCTATTATGCGCCTTCAAGACGGATTTCGTAAATCTAAAGAAATCTGACAATAGTAAATCGTTGTTTTGTTGTGCTTAAAAGTCAGCTTAGACTCAACAAAAAAGACTCCTGCTTGCGCAAGGAGTCTGTCTGTTCAAATGAAATCAACGGATTTTGACAATCGGTTTTTTCGTATCCGGCTCGATGAATAACATCGCTTCCGTATCGCCGTTCAAGTTCGTGACGGTAATCGTTGTCGGGACATTCCGATTGTATTCCCAACGATTTTCGAGCAAGTAGGTCACGTATTGAATGAACGCTACGAGTTCTGCTTTTCCGTAAAACTGAACCGGAATCTTGATTTCCAACTTCTTCAGTTCACCTTCCTGATAAAAGCCTTCTCCCATCATACCGGTGTAGTTCGGGAAATAGTCTTCGAGGCGGTCCTTGAACAAATCAAACTTCGCGGCATCATCACGGACATCGTTCGTCGCGGCACCCGATGGGTAGTAATAGTATTTTTCATCATAGTTCTTCCAGTCGTTCGAACTGATCTGATTGCCGCGCCCGATAAAGGCGGAAGATACATAATGTCCGGAAACCGGTGACCCTTCACTTTCCTGCAAATACAAGGCGACGTGGATCGGTGTCGTTTTGATACCGTCCGTTTTCCGCATTTTCTTGACCAATTCATTTGCCATCCGTTTTCCTTCTGCGATGACTTTTTTCTCGTCGAGTTTCACGGTATAGGTCGGACCGTAGTTTTCATCCTGGAAAACATATTCGCTGTTTAAGACTAAAGCGACGGATGTCCCGCCGAGTTCGAGTTTTTTATCTTCTTCCAACATGTAGTCCTGTTCCAAAATGTGCGATAGAATCAAAGGAGACTTTTGGTTTTTTTCTTTGTAAGACTTTCCGGTCGTATAGGCAGGGTTCAAGCCGTTCGGATCACTGACACCATCCCCGGCTTTTCCTTTTCGTAACAACCACTGGGCAATTTGATCGGCCTCGAGCAGTTGTCCTTCTTGATAATAGTATTTATCCGGAGCAAAAAATTGAGTGGAGTGACGCATCAATCCGGTCTCGATTTCATCCAGCTCCAGGCGTGAACTGACTCGTTTTTGTGTCATCCCGCGAGCGACACTCGGCCGGAACGGTAAGACGGTCCGGTAATAGGAATCGGTCGTATCAATCGCCGGACTGACGACAGCCTGGACTTCTTTTCCTTGTTCACTCTCTGTAATGACTTCTTTTGTATCGCTTTTTTGTGATAAATCAAACGAACACGCGCCGAGGAATAATGTACTCGTCAACGTCAACGCGACTATTTTTTTAGATTTCATCTGTTTTCGCACCCCATGTTTTCAAAATCGTTCTCTCTATCATAACAGAATAGTTTTCCATCGGGGAAGGTGTAGTTTTTCCCTGATTTTCAAAAAAGTATATCCTGCTTTTCAGCAGATGAAAGGATTTTTTTATGAAACGACGACTTCTTGGTCTTCTTCTTTTGATTGCCGGCATCCTGCTCATTCTTTGGCCGATGTATACCAATCATCAAAAACAACAGGCCGCTGACGAACTAAAACAGCAATGGACACAAAATTTAAAGGCGGTCGATGCCAAGGAAACGAAGAAACCGGTCGCAACAAACGGTAGCGGCTTACTGACGATTCCATCACTTGATTTTGAACAGGTCATCTTAGAAGGTGCTTCGACGACCATTCTTGATCAAAGCATCGGTCATCTGAAAGGAACCGGCGCGCCCGGTAAAGGGAATTACGCCTTAGCGGGACACCGCAGTTTCACGAAAGGACTGCATTTCAACCGTCTGCCCGAGTTGAAAACGGGTGCACATGTCATCGTGACGACAAAAAGTCATCGGTATACCTATCAAATGAAGACCTCACAACTTGTCAAACCAACGGATTTGTCCGTCTTAAATCAAGACGTCAAACAAGCAACCCTTACACTGATTACGTGTGATCCGCCGGAAACGGCAACCAATCGTTTGATTAAACAAGGGATTTTAATCAAAACCGAATCGTTGTAATTCTCCGTACACTTCAATACGAAACAGGGAAGGCGCATGATGCATGCCACCTTCCCTGTTTTTATTTAAATCATCTGTTTGACGGATTTTCTGTTACCCTTCGTATTTCGCCAACTCTTCAAGCAATTGTGTTTCATTCCAAATCTCGATTCCGAGCGACTCGGCTTTCGTTAATTTCGAACCGGCTTTTTCTCCGGCTACCAAAATGTCCGTTTTCTTACTGACGCTGCCGGTCACGTCCGCACCAAGCAACTCGAGCCGTTTCCCGGCTTCTGAACGCTTCAGTGATTCGAGCGTTCCGGTCAACACAATCGTTTTACCGGCGAGCGGTGCATTCGATTGATCGACCCGTTGTCCTAGAAACTGTTGGTTCAGTCCGAGTTCTGCTAAGTCCTTGATCAAGGCTTGCGCTTCCGGATGTTCAAAATACTTCGTCACAGAATCGGCAATCTTACTGCCGATTCCATCAATCGCTAAAATATCTTCATATTCCGCCTGTGCGATGCCGTCGAGTGAATCAAACCGCTCTGCCAGCAGGTACGCCGCTTTTTGACCGACCAATCGAATCCCGAGACCAAACATCAACCGTTCCAAAGAATTTTGCTTCGACGCTTCAATCGCAGTCAGAAGATTATCGACCGACGTTTCACCCATCCGTTCATACGTCAACAATTCATCCCGGTCGAGGCGGTACAAATCGGCGAGCGTCCGGATGGCTTCATGTTCATACAATTGACGCACGACTTTTTCGCCGAGACCGTCGATATTCATCGCTTGACGCGAGACGAAGTGAATGATGCCTTCGACAAGCTGGGCCGGACACTCCGGACTGACACACCGAATATCCGCTTCGCCTTCCAATCGAACAAGTTCCGACTCGCAGGCCGGACAATGAGCCGGAAATTCGATCGGTTGTTCGTTCCCTGTCCGTTCTGAAACGACAACGCTGACGACTGCCGGTATGACGTCTCCGGCTTTTTTGATGATGACTTGATCGTGCAGTCGAATATCTTTTTCCGTGATGAAGTCCGCGTTGTGCAATGTTGCATAACTGACGGTTGATCCGGCGACGACGACCGGCGCAAACCGGGCGCGCGGCGTGACTTTCCCTGTCCGTCCGACACTGAAATCAACTTCTTCGACTGTCGTCATGACTTCTTCTGCGGCAAATTTATACGCCGTCGCAAAGCGGGGACTTTTCGCCGTGAAGCCAAGTTCTTCCTGATCGTCATACCGGTCAACTTTCAGGACGATACCGTCGATTTCATACGGTAAATTAGAACGTTCCATCGTCCAGTGGGCAATGTAGGCTAAAATCTCTTCGACCGTCTCACACGTCTGCATCTCCTTGTTCGTCGGTAACCCGAGCTCAGCCAGCTGAAGCATCGCTTCGCTGTGCGAACGGGCACTCAGTGTATTGACACCGACACCGTAGACGAATAAGGACAGATTGCGGGATGCCGTAATCGACGAGTCGAGCTGGCGTAAGCTCCCTGCTGCTGCATTACGCGGATTGGCGAACAAGGCTTCCTCACGTGCTGCCCGGTCCGCATTCAAGCGTTCAAATGATTGTTTCGGCATATAGGCTTCCCCTCGGACTTCGACCGTCTCATTTCGACGTAACCGAAGGGGTAAGGCTTTGATTGTCCGCAGGTTTTGTGTAATATTCTCGCCGACCGTTCCGTCGCCCCGCGTCGCACCGCGGACAAGTTGTCCGTCTTCGTACTTCAAGGAAATCGCAAGTCCGTCAAACTTCAACTCTGCCACATACGTCGTCGACCGGCCGAGTGAACGTTCGATGCGGGCGACCCACTCCCGGATTTCTGTTTCGTCAAAGACATTGCCGAGCGATAGCATCGGTAAATCATGAGTCACCTTCTCGAAGGCATCGAGCGGCGCAGCACCGACGCGTTGCGTCGGTGAATCTGGCGTGATCAGTTCCGGATGTGCCGTTTCAAGTTCCGTCAGTTCCCGTAACAATTGATCATAGGTGCTGTCCGGAACAGTCGGTTGATCCTGGACGTAATATTCGTAACTGTATTGGTTCAACTTTTGGCGTAATTCCTCGATTCGTGCCTGTTCTATCATCTTGACGCCTCCACTCATACCTTTTTGATTGGTGCGAATTTCGCAAGCAACCGTTTGACACCGACTTCCGGGAAGGCGATATCGATTTCTAAGCTGTCCCCTGCTCCGCGTGTCTGAACGACGGTTCCGCGTCCCCATTTTCCGTGTTCCGCTTTGTCACCGACGTTCCAGCCGAGTGATTCTGCGCCTGATGTCTTCATCGCTGTCGGTTTCGTGACCGATCGGCCGATGACGGCTTTTCCTTGCGGTACCGGTCGATCTTCCCATGGCAATGGCTTCGGTTTTTTACCGGTCCGTTCCAATACTTCCTCCGGTAATTCGGCAAGGAAACGGGATTCGAGATTGGCATTCGTCCGGCCATACAGTGAACGCATCCGCGCGTGGGACAAGTACAATCGTTTTTCAGCCCGCGTAATTCCGACATAAGCGAGACGACGTTCTTCTTCCATTTCGTCTTCATCCTGCAGGGAGCGGCTGTGCGGGAACAATCCTTCTTCCATCCCGATCAGGAAGACGATCGGGAACTCGAGTCCTTTTGCGGAGTGTAACGTCATCAAGGTGACCTGTTCCCCCGGATCACTCTCATCCAGTGAATCGACATCGGCGACCAGCGTCAAATCCGTTAAGAACGCGATGATCGTTTGGTCTTCCGAATCGGCTTTTTCGGTCTCTTTTTCAAAGTTTTGTGCGACTGTGATGAACTCGTTGATGTTCTCGAGACGACTTTGTGCTTCGAGTGTTTTGTCTTCTTTTAAGACTTGGCGGTATCCGGTTTTCTCAAGGACTTCTTCCACCAGTTCGGACAGGCTGATGAATTCCTGCATTTGCTGTAAGCCAAGAATCATTGTCCGGAAATCCGTCAGTTTCGCTGCCGTTTTCGGGGCAATGCTCGACAATTCGATGTCGCGGATCGCTTCCATCAAGGACACGCCTTGCAGGTCGGCAAAATCACGCAGTTTATCAATCGTCGTCGCTCCGATACCGCGTTTCGGTTCATTGACAATCCGGGCAAATGATAAGTCTTCGTTCGGATTTGAAATCAGGCGCAGGTACGCCAGGACATCCTTGATTTCTTTACGGTCATAGAACTTCGTGCCGCCGATCATCTTGTACGGGACATTGGATTTCAGCAACGTTTCCTCAATCGCCCGCGATTGGGCATTCGTCCGGTACAGAATTGCGACATCGTTTAGTTTCATGCCGTAACGCAATGCATTCCGGATTTCCTGGACGATATAAAACGCTTCTTCCCGCTCATTTTCCGCTGTATGGACAATCAGTTTTTCGCCTTCTGCGTTTTCCGTCCACAGTTTCTTATCTTTCCGGGTACTGTTGTTTTGAATGACATGGTTCGCTGCATCCAAAATTCGTTTCGACGAACGGTAGTTTTGTTCGAGCAGGATGACTTTCGCTGTCGGATAATCTTCCTCAAACGACAGGATGTTTGCGATATCGGCTCCGCGCCAGCGGTAAATCGACTGATCCGAGTCCCCGACGACACATAAGTTCTGGTGGGCTGCTGCCAGGAGATTGACGAGATCATACTGGGCTTTGTTCGTATCTTGATACTCATCGACATGGATGTATTGGAACTTTCGTTGATAAAACGACAGGACGTCCGGATTTTGTTTAAACAGTTCTGTCGTCTTCCCGATCAAGTCATCAAAATCAAGGGCGTTGTTGCGACGCAGGACCGCTTCGTATCCTTTATAAATCTCAGCAACCGTTTTTTCATACGGATTCGTGACGATGGACGCGTAGAACTCGGCACTGCGCAGTTCATTTTTTTGACTCGAGATGATCGACAGCATCGACCGGGGATCCCACTTCTTCGGATCGAGGTTTTGTTCTTTTAAGACGAGCTTCAGTGCTGACTGTTGATCGCTCGAATCAAGAATCGTGAAGTTTCGGTTATAGCCGATTTTTTCGATGTCACGCCGTAACATCCGGACACACATCGAGTGGAAGGTCGAGACCCAGATGTCATTCGCGACACCGCCGACCAACCGTGAAATCCGGTCACGCATCTCACGTGCCGCTTTATTCGTAAACGTAATCGCCAGGATATTCCACGGAGCGACCTGTTTTGCTGCCATCAAATAGGCAACGCGGTGTGTCAGGACACGGGTTTTCCCGGAGCCTGCTCCCGCCATGATCAAGAGCGGTCCATCGGTGTGTTTGACTGCCTTTGCTTGTTCCGGGTTCAATCCGCTGACAAGCTGTTCACTTAAATTAAACATCTAAATAGCCTCATTTCTATATTCCGAACTTTTGTTCTTATATTTTATCGTGTTGCTGCGACAGTCGCAAGTGCCGCTTCTAAATTGTCATAGATGATGTTGCCGACGACGATCGTATCGGCATGTGTCAACATCTCCTGTGCCCGTTCGATGGAATCAATACCACCGCCGTAGAACAGACGGCCTTGCTTCAAGACCCGTTTGACGGAGGCGACGAGTGACGGATCACCATACATACCGCTGTACTCGAGATAAATGATCGGCATCCGAAAGACACTGTCCGCCAGTTGCGCGTAAGCGACCACTTGATCATCATTAAGAGATTTTGCTTGTGTGACACGGGCGACCTTGGCGTCAGCGTTCAGGACGATATACCCTTCCCCGACCAGATCTTGATGCGCGAGCATATGTCCGACTTCTTCCAGCGCTTCGACTTGCTTGTCAATCACGTGCTCAAGCGTTCCGCTGTTGAGGACACTCGGCGTCAAATATGCATCAAATCCCATCGTCGCGGCCTCAAGCTCCGATACTTCCAGTGCCACAGCGACCGGATACCGCCGCAAGCGCATCAGTAAATCCAGTGTCGCATCGAGGGTGATATCATCGGTCCCTCCGACGATGATGGCATCCGTTCCCGAAGTCGCAATCGCTTGAAGAGCAGCCTCTTCAATCTCTTTTGCCGGATCGAGTTTAAAGACATGACGCCATTCGTTATAGGGTAACAACATGTTCGTTCCATCCTCTCTTCTCATTCTCTGTACCCAGTATAAAACAAAATCCCATCTCGCGCAGAGCGGGATGGGAGAAGCCATTCAAGTCCGGACCTGGCGTTTCGTTAACAACGCGGCAAGCCCCAGTGCAAAAAAGGCATAAAGGACGGCAAACGCCCACGGTTCTGCCAGGAAAAAACCCAGGACCGGGATATCCAGTAACGGGGAATCCGGCGAACAGAGCGCCCGTCCGTTGACGAGTGCTAAAAACGGTAAAGCCGGCACCATAAAGATATAACCAAAGTTGATCCAAAATGTCCGATTCACGTCACAACCTCCTTAACCGATGATGACTGATTCTTTCGGATAATTGTAATTCCGTTTTGGTTGATTCGCCTTCAGCAACAGGACAAACGAAATAACACCAATCCGTCCGATGAACATCAGGACGGATAAGGTCCATTTGCCGACATCGGATAACTCATTTGTAATTCCAAGCGACAATCCGGTAGTTCCGAACGCGGAACAGGCTTCAAAAAACAGCACGAGGAACGGGGCATCTTCAAAGATCAGCAGGACAATCAGTCCAATCATCGTTACACCGGTCGAAACGACGATGACGACAAAGGCTTTCCAAATGTCCGACTGTCCGATCTCGCGTCCAAAAATCTTGATGCCGTATTCGCCGCGAATAAAGGCGATGACACTGAGGACGGCGACGGCAAATGTCGTCGTCCGAATCCCTCCCCCAACGGAGGACGGCGACGCTCCGATGAACATCAGAATTGACAAGACAAAAATCGAGGCTTGCGAGAACGACGTAATATCGACCGTCGTCAGTCCGCCGTTTCGGGTCGTCACCGATTGGAACAAGGCATCGACCATTTTTTCATTGACCGGCAATCCTTTAAACGATTGATTCCACTCAAACAGCAGCAGACTGACCGTTCCGAATAAAACCAGGATGAAGAACGTCGATGCGGTTAATTTCGTGAATAATGAAAAGTGATACGGTTGACGGGTCGCTTGACGGGTCGCCCGGTACGAGATGTACCGACGGACTTCAACGAGGACCGGGAAACCGATCGCACCAAGCGTCAGCAGTAAAATCTGCATAAAGACGACAAATAAATCTCCCCGAAACGGAAGGAGGGATTCTCCGGTAATGTCGAACCCGGCATTGGTCGTCGCGCTGACCGAACCAAACAATCCTTGCAGCATCGCTTCGCCGAGCGTCGGAAAATATTTCGTATAATACAAACCTAAAATAAGAGCACCGATGATTTCAATTGACAGGATGATGATGATGACTTCCCGAATGTATTTGACGACCCCTTGCATCGTCGTCTGGTTCTGGTCACGGACAACCAGTTGCCGCTCCCGAAAGCCAATCCGTTTGCCGAGGATGACCCACATCGCGATATGCAGGGACATCAATCCGATCCCGCTGACCTGTACGAGAATCATGATCATGAAGTAACCGAACGTCGTGAACGTGTCCGAGACGGAGACGGTCGTCAATCCGGTCACGCTGACACAACTGACGGCCATGAAGACAAGATCCGTGAAATCCCAGTCGTAATTGCCCTGTGTCGACCAGGGTAACCCCAGTAAAATGACGCCGATGATGACGGCTACAAAATAAATAATGACGAGTGACTGGATCGGCGTCAGTTTTCGAATGAAATGTTGCAGTTTTTGTTGATACGCTAAGTCCATCAGGCTTCGTCCTCCTTCACAGAAATAGCGGATAACCGGTTAGTTATCCGCTACTTCCTCTTCTACGAGACCTAATCGTGCGAGTGCTAAGTCATAGCCACCGGAACCGTAATTCAGACAACGTTTCACACGCGAAATCGTTGCTGTCGAAGCACCTGTCGCCTTTTCGATTTTATGATACGTGTTACCTTCGCGTAACTGACGGGCGACTTCAAGACGTTGTGCCAATGCCTGGATCTCATTGACCGTCGCTAAGTCTTCAAACAGCGTATAACAATCTTCTAATGAATCCATCTTCATGATGGCTGTAAATAATTGATCGAGTTCTTTTCCACGCAATTTATCGAGTTGCATCGTCTAACTCCCTTTCCCATGTGTTGCTCTTTAACAGTTTAAAGTGCGACGTTTTAAATTTCAAGCGTCAGCGTAAAATTGCCGGGAAAAGTACTTTTTTCCGTAACACTTCATAGATGCCTTGCGGCGTAATCCGGACATACGGCAAATGGGTCGACGCGAGGAACAAGAGCGTATAAATCGGGTCTTCATACTGATAGCCGCGTGCGAATAACGCTTCCCGCAGTGCCGTCTCCTGCACAATCAAATCTTCCAGCGGTAAATCGGATGTCTGCCCCATTAAGGTCAACGGAACTTCTGCGATTACTTCCCCGTCATCGACAAGGACGACACCACCGCCGAATGATTTCATCCGGTCAAAGGCAATCTGCATGTCCCGTTTCGATTTTCCGATCAACAGGATATCGCCGCTGATCGAATACGAACTGACGAGCCCGCCGACGTGTGTCGCAAAGTTTTTCAAGACCGTATTCAGACGCCATTTGCCCTCCCGGTCAATCAGCATCAAGAAGGACTCATCGCATCCGGCAGGCAAGACTTGCATGCTTGTATCGTGTTCGACCTGATACAGCTTCATGATGACCGAATTGACCATCTCAAGACCAACCGGCATGCTGAAGGAAAAGTCCTGTTCGGTTAACTCAATCCCGACTTGCGAAGCCGGCATCAAATCCATCGCCCGGTCCAGCGCTTCGACCGGATAACACGGAATATCATTTCTCCGGACCCAGGTGCCGCGGGCTACGACATCGACCGGTGTCGGCTTATCTTTCGCTTCAAGGATGTTTAAATGCGCAATTCGTCCGGGTGCGATACTGCCGAGCAGATGATCGAGATTAAAGTGACGCGCTGCATTATACGACGCAATCCGGTAAGCTTCTTCCGGAGCAATCCCTGCAGCAAGCATCAATCGGATCGTCTCATCCATCAATCCGGCTTTATAAAAGGAAGGTGTCGATCCGTCCGTCGTCACCAGCACTTTTTCATAATTTTGCAGTCCGGCTTCGACGAGACCGGCAAATATATCCGGTAGATCCGGGCGAATCGAGGAGTAGCGGATGGTCGTCGTATAACCGAGTTCGAGGCGGATCAAGGCTTCTTCGACCGTCATCGCTTCATGATCACTCGTCACGCCGAACAATGCCATTTTCGTCAAGGTCTTGGCGGAAGCACCGGGAAAATGTCCTTCAATCGGCTTGCCGAGTTTCATCGCATCCTGCATCCATTGCAACAGCTCGTCGTCGCCTTGCGACAGTCGCGGCCAGCCCGTTAATTCACCGGCTTGGATGACTTGTGGATGTTTCAGCCACGCTTGAATTCGTCGGTTATCAATCGTGATGCTGTCGGCATCCAGTTCTGTTTGAGCATCCAGTCGCGCCCACCAGTACATCGATGTTGGAAGGTCTGCCAGTGCGTCGACCTGCGCAAACGCTTGCTCCGTCGGCTCTAATAAAAGCAGCATATTATCGTTGACGAGTGTCGTCGTTCCGCGCTCTGCCGCAAATTTTGCAAGTGTCGCCGGATTATACAATTGGAACGGATGGGCATGCGGTTCGATGTAACCCGGGACGATGAATTTTCCCGTCGCATCGTAGACTTCATCCGCCGTTTCCGGCATGTCCGGTCCGACGTAGATAATCCGGTCGCCGCTGATCCAAATGTTGGCTGTCCGCCATGTTTTGAGTCCTTGATTTAAGTACGTCGCATTTTCAATCACGAGTGTAGGTGCAAGCTTTCCGTTGATGACCGCTTGATGCGTGCGGACTTCTGTTTTCGTCCATGGGGACCGTCCACAATTTTTTTTCATGAAAGCTCGACCTCCTTTATATTTGAAAACGCTTTCTTATAGTTCTTATACTAAAATGTTACCGGAAAAGTTTCAAGCTTATTCGTCGTCAATTCGAGTCATTTCGCCAAAATAACACAAAACTGCCATGGAAGACAAGTCATGTTCTGCCGTACCCGTCAAAAAAGCCGGCCCTCTCACACTGATGTGAGCAGAACCGGCTTATGGAAAGTAAGAAATTATGTCGTGCGAAATGCTTTTTTGGCGATATCCGTCCGGTAAAAGAAGCCGGTCCGGTCAAATGAATCAAGTCCGCTGTAAACGCTCGCTACGGCCTGCTTCATGTCTTTTGCCTTCGCCACACAGACGAGGACACGTCCTCCGGCCGAAAGAATCACATCATCATCCCCTGCGGCCGTGCCCGCGTGGAAGACAAGGAGATTTGACCCGATTGTATCTGCTGGGACAGGCTGACCCGTAACCGGTTGTTCCGGATAACCGTTCGCCGCGATGACGACACCAACGACCGCTTCATCCGACCAGGCGACTTCCGGAATGTCACCCTGCATCAATGGCATGATGACGTCAAGCAGCTCCGTTTCAAGCCGCGGCAAAATTACTTCCGTTTCCGGATCACCGAAACGGGCGTTGAACTCAATGACGGATGGTCCGCGACTTGTTAACATCAGACCCGCGTATAAGAAGCCGGTAAACGGAATCCCTTCGCTTGCCATCTGCTCGACAAGCGGACGGAGGACACGTTGCATCGCTTCTTCCGTCACGGCCTGTTCGTCAAATTGCGGCAAGGGACTGTACGCCCCCATTCCGCCTGTATTCGGGCCGAAGTCCCCGTCAAAAGCCCGTTTATGATCTTGCGACAGGACCATCGGAATGACGGTTTCTTCATGTACGAAAGCCATCAGCGAACATTCTTCACCGACGAGACATTCTTCAATCACGACACTGCTCTGCTGACCGAAATCGCCGCCAAAAATTTCGTCAATCGCTTGAACAGCCTGTTCAATCGTCGTCGCAACCGTGACACCTTTCCCTGCTGCCAGTCCGTCCGCTTTGACGACGATCGGTGCACCCTGCCGACGGATGTAAGCAGTCGCTTCAGCCGCTGATGTAAAGACGGCATGGTCCGCCGTCGGGATACCGGCCCGGTCCATCAAAGCTTTCGCAAATTGTTTACTGCCTTCAATCGCTGCTGCTTCGCGGGACGGTCCGAAAATCTTTAGGCCGGCTGCTTGAAACGCATTGACGATTCCGAGCACAAGCGGTCCTTCTGGTCCGACAATTGTCCAGTCGATCTGCTCTTCCCGTGCGAACTGAACCAATTCTTCAATCGCGTCTTCCCGGATCGACACACAGACCGCTTCCGTCATCCCGACGTTGCCGGGTGCTGCATACACTGTCTCGATCCGGACATCCTGTGCCAATTTCCATACGAGCGCATGCTCGCGTCCACCTTTACCGACTACTAATACTTTCATTCGGCTCGCCTCCGCTTAGTGTTTAAAATGACGCACGTTCGTAAAGATCATCGTAATGCCATGTTTGTTGCAGGCATCAATCGATTCCTGGTCACGGATCGAACCGCCCGGTTGAATGATTGCTGTAATGCCTGCCGCAGCAGCTGCCTCAACCGTATCGCCCATCGGGAAGAACGCATCCGAGCCCATTGCGGCACCGACTGCTTTAGCACCGGCTTGGGTAATCGCGATATTGGCTGACCCGACACGGTTCATCTGCCCGGCACCGACGCCGACCGTCACTTCATCTTTCGCGATGACGATTGCATTCGATTTAACGTGTTTAACGGCACGCCAAGCGAGTTTTAAGTCTTCCCATTCACCTGCCGTCGGTTTCCGGTCTGTCACGACACGTGCTGACGCGTCATCGAGCGTCTCGTCGTCACTGTCTTGAACGAGCATCCCGCCGGCAACTGCCGTATACCGGATCGCTTGAACCCGTTTGACGTCCAGTTCCAGTAACCGGAGATTTTTCTTCGCTGCAAGCAACGTAAACGCTTCTTCCGTAAAGGATGGAGCGATGATGATTTCGAGGAAGATCCCACTGAGTTGTTCTGCTGTCGCAAGATCGACTTCCCGGTTCAAGGCGACGATTCCGCCGAAAATCGAGACCGGATCCGCGGCATGGGCACGACGGAACGCTTCATCAATCGTCGGTCCGACCGCGACGCCGCACGGATTCATGTGTTTGACGACGACCGCTGCCGCTTCACGGAACTCATCGAGAATCTCAAGTGCCGCATTGGCATCCTGGATGTTGTTGTAAGACAATTCTTTGCCGTGGAGCTGCTTCGCGGACGCGAGTGAAGCCCCGCGGTAGATCGGTGTTTTGTAAAAGGCCGCTTCCTGGTGCGGGTTCTCTCCGTACCGTAAGTCCTGCACTTTTTCGAGCGTAATCGTCAATTGATCGGGGAACTTTTCACCCGTCTGCGTCAGGAAGTAATCGGCAATCAACGCATCATACGCCGCTGTGTGACGGAATGCTTTGGCTGCCAGCTTTTGACGGGTTTCGAATGTCGTTCCACCAAGATGAATTTCCTGAATGACCGCCTGATAATCTGCCGGATCGACGACAACCGTCACGGCGGCATGATTTTTGGCAGCCGAACGGATCATGCTCGGTCCACCGATATCGATGTTCTCGATCGCATCGGCATACGAGACATCTTCATTCATGACCGTTTCTTTAAACGGATAGAGGTTGACGACCACAAAATCAATCGGTTTGATCTGTTGTTCCGCCATCTGTTCGCGATGACTTTCAAGGTCTCGGCGTCCGAGCAGTCCACCGTGAACCATCGGATGGAGGGTCTTGACCCGACCGTCGAGCATTTCCGGGAATTGTGTGACTTCACTGATGCCAATGACCGGAAGTCCTGCTGCTTCAAGGGCTTGATGTGTCCCGCCTGTCGAAATTAATTCAATCCCTGCTTCATGCATCGCTTGTCCCAGTTCGACGATACCTGTTTTGTCTGATACGCTGATTAACGCTCTCATACGTTTGCCTCCTCTTTCATCCACTCTTCGATGACTTGCGGGTACAATCCGTGCTCCACCTGCTGAATCGCCTGTTGGAGCGTTTCCCGTGTCATATCCTCTGTGATCCGAACCGCTTCTTGTGCGATGATCGGTCCTGTATCCATACCTTCATCGACTATATGAATTGTAACACCTGTGATTTTGACTCCGCCACGAAATGCTTGACCGATCGCATCTTTTCCCGGAAACGCCGGGAGCAGTGACGGATGGATGTTGACGATTCGTCCGGCATAATGCGACAGCAGGACATCTCCAATCAACCGCATGTATCCGGCTAAGATGATCCGCTCCACATTTCTCCGTTGTAACTCAGAAACGATTTCCCGCTCGAACGTTGGTTTATCCGGATACTCCTTGGCTGTAAACACAAACACATCACAATTACGTGCGCGTGCCCGTTCAATCACTTTCGCTTGTTTTTGATCACAGACGACGAGTTCAATCGTAGCGTGCAGACGTCCTTCTTCAATCGCTTCGAACAATGCTTCGACATTACTGCCACTTCCCGAGGCAAAACAGGCGATTTTCATTGATCGACTCCATGGATGCGGACGCCCGGCTCACCCGTGACTGTCCCGATTGTGTAGACCGTCTCATTTTCACGGGCAAGACGTGCCGTAACGGCATCGACATCTTCCGGTTTGACAATCATCATGTAGCCGATTCCCATGTTGAAGACGTTGTACATATCGTGACGCGGCACGTTTCCGGCTTGTTCGAGCCAATCGAAGACCGGTAACGTCGGCCATTTTTTCGGGTCAAACGTCGCACCGCATCCTTCAGGAAGAACACGCGGCACGTTTTCGTAAAAACCGCCGCCCGTAATATGGACCATCGCCTGAATTTTTTCTGTCTCAAGGGCCGCTTTGACCGCTTCGACGTAAATCCGGGTCGGCATCAGTAATGTATTGCCGATCGTACTGCCGAACATCATCAGCTCATCTTCATACCGCAGACCGCTTTCAGCGACGATTTTTCGAACGAGTGAGAAGCCGTTCGAATGGACACCGGATGAAGCGAGACCGAGAATGACATCTCCCGGTTGAACGTGTTCTCCTGTGATCAATTTTTGTTTTTCGACGGCACCGACGGCAAAGCCGGCAATATCATACTCACCGTCTGCATACATCCCCGGCATCTCGGCCGTTTCCCCGCCGATCAGGGTACAACCGGATTGGACACAGCCTTCCGCAACACCGGCGACAATCCGCTCGATTTTTGCCGGAATAGCTTTCCCGAGGGCGATGTAATCGAGGAAATAAAGAGGTTCTGCGCCTTGGACAATGATGTCATTGACACACATCGCGACACAATCAATCCCGATCGTATCGTGCTGGTCGAGGGCGAAAGCAAGCTTCAGCTTGGTGCCGACGCCATCCGTCCCGCTGACGAGAACCGGTTCTTTCAGATTCAATTGGCTGAGGTCGAACATTGCACCGAAACTGCCGAGTCCCGTCATGACTTCTTTGCGCATCGAGCGGGCCACGTGTTTTTTCATTCGAGAAACGGATTCGTATCCTGCCGTCAGGCTGACACCTGCTGCTTCGTATTGTTTACTCATGCTTTGTTCCCCCATCTGTTCAAAGTTTAGCTTCTAATTCCAACGTACCGATCGGCGTTGGATATTCGCCTGTGAAACAAGCCGTACATTGGCCTTTTAACGGTCCTTCAAATGGTCGGTCAATCGCATTGACCATTCCGTTGACTGTCAGGAACTCGAGCGAATCGGCTCCGATTTCCCGGCAAATCTCGTCGGGTGTCAACCGGGCGGAAATCAATTCATCTTTGGAAGATGTATCGATGCCGTAATAACACGGATTGGTGATCGGCGGTGCCGTGATCCGGACATGAACTTCCGTTGCCCCGGCTTCCCGTAACAGTCCGACGATGCGACGGCTCGTCGTTCCGCGAACGATGGAATCATCAACCATGATGACCCGTTTACCGTTAACGACTCCCCGCAGCGCCGATAGTTTCATTTTGACACCGCGTTCGCGCAATTCTTGCGACGGTTGAATAAATGTCCGACCGACATAACGGTTTTTGATCAAACCCATTTCATACGGAATGCCGCTCGCTTCCGCGTAACCGATTGCTGCCGAAATACTCGAATCCGGCACACCGGTGACGACGTCTGCTTCGACCGGTGCTTCTTCGAACATCTTTTTGCCAAGTGCTTTTCGTGCCGTGTGGACGTTGACCCCATCAATCATCGAATCGGGACGGGAAAAGTAAATGTATTCCATCGAACACATCGCCCGCTCATGTGGTTCCATATACTGACGTGATGACATGCCGGACGTTGTGATCGTTACGAGCTCCCCAGGCTCGATATCGCGAATGAACTCGGCACCGACAATATCAAAGGCACACGTTTCAGATGAAAAGACGATGCCGCCGTCCGGTGTTTTACCGAGCGACAATGGACGCAGACCGTGTGGGTCAACGGCAACGTACAACGTATCTTCCGTTAAGAACAGGAAAGCGAACGCTCCGACGAGTCGCGCCAGACTATCGGCAATCCGGTCTTCAAGCGTCGGTAACTTACTCCGTTTGACGAGATGCGCGACGACTTCCGTATCACTCGTCGTTTGGAAAATGGCGCCTTCCGCTTCAAGTAAATGTTTTAACGAATCAGCATTGACGAGGTTTCCGTTGTGCGCAAGCGCCAAGTCGCCCGTCCGTGATTTAAAATGGAGCGGTTGTGTATTTTCGAGCGTATTTCCCCCGGCTGTCGAATAGCGGACATGTCCGATGGCGTGGTGCCCGGATAAAGAATCCAGTGTTTCCTGTGAAAAAACTTCCGTGACGAGTCCTTGTCCGCGGTGCGGCAGAAGCAGTTTCCCGTCGCTTGCGACGATTCCTGCCCCTTCCTGTCCCCGGTGTTGTAAGCTGTGAAGACCATAATACGCAAGTTGCGCGGCTTCCGGTTGTCCAAAAATCCCGAACACCCCACACTCTTCATTTAATCCTTTGATGTCATATAACACGCGATCGCCCCTTCCCAGTCGGCTTGCAGTGTTGAACGTGTTGCTTCGATGAGTGTATCGTTAGTCTTAATTTGCAAAGCATCTTGATCGGTAACGTATCCTAATTTATACGCTCCTGTCTGCTTGACGAAGGCTGCTTCCTGTTCCGGCTTCACCGTCACGACGAAACGTGATTGCGATTCACTGAACAGGTGCAGGGCTGGTCCGTCAAATATCACGTCAAGACCAAGCGTCGTCCCGAATGTCATCTCGGCTAAGGCAACGGCGAGACCACCTTCTGCCACGTCATGGATCGCCGTGACAAGTCCCGCTTGAACCGCCGCTTGCAAGGCGAGTAACCGTTCTTGTTCGACGGCTAAGTCAATGTGCGGTGCTTTGCCGAATGATTTTTCGAATTGCAGGTATTGCAGTTCACTGCCGCCGAATTCCGCTGTCGTCTCTCCGAGTAGGTAGACAGCGTCGCCTGCTTGCTTGACGTGTTGTGTCGTAATCCACTCCGTTTGTTCGTGGAGACCGACCATCCCGACGACCGGCGTCGGATGAACTGCTTTTCCGGCAGATTCGTTGTATAAGGAAACATTCCCGCCGATGACCGGCGTCTCGAGCACACGACATGCTTCGGCCATTCCGGCCGTCGCTTGCTGTAGTTGCCAGAAGCCTTCCGGTTTATCCGGATTCCCGAAGTTCAGGCAGTCGGTAATCGCCAGTGGTGTCGCACCACTCGCAACGATGTTGCGGGCTGCTTCGGCGACGGCAATCTGTCCGCCGACGAACGGATCGAGGTAAACGAACCGGCTGTTGCAGTCGGTTGTCATCGCGAGTGCTTTGTTCGTTCCGCGAACCCGGATGACGGCTGCATCAGACCCCGGTGCGACGACCGTTGACGTCTGAACCATATGATCGTATTGATCGTAGACCCAACGTTTTGAAGCAATCGTCGGCTGTTTGAGCAAGGCCCGCCATGTTTCAACAGCATCTTCGACGACCGGTAACGTTTCATCCATTGCTTGGAACTCTTCATAATAAGCCGGGACACGGGATGGTTTGTTATAAACCGGTGCTTCTTCCGCGAGTGCATCGACCGGTACTTCAGCGACAATCTTACCGTGGTGAACGAGACGAAGCACTTTCTCGTCGATAACTTCTCCGACATGCACCGCATGGAGTCCCCATTTGCTGACGATGGCTTCGATCTCTGCTTCGCGTCCGCGTTCGACGACGAGCAACATCCGTTCCTGTGATTCCGATAACATCATTTCATAAGCTGTCATCCCGGTTTCCCGTTGCGGGACGTCATCAAGATGCATCTCGATGCCCATACCGGCTTTCGAAGCCATCTCGGCTGACGAGGACGTCAGTCCGGCGGCGCCCATATCCTGCATCCCGACAAGTGCCGGATGACCGACGATTTCAAGACAGGCTTCAATCAACAACTTCTCCATGAACGGATCTCCGACCTGAACGGCCGGACGTTTCGCTTCGGTATCTTCCCCAAGATCTTCTGAAGCAAAAGTCGCTCCGTGAATGCCGTCACGACCGGTTGCGGCACCGACGTACATGACCGAGTTACCGGCGCCTTTTGCGAGACCCTTTTGAATGTCTTCGTGGTTGATCAAGCCGATACACATCGCATTAACGAGCGGGTTGCCTTCATACGAATGATCAAATCCGACTTCTCCTCCGATGGTCGGAATCCCGACACAGTTCCCGTACCCGGCGATTCCAGCGACCACCTGTTCAAACAGTTGATTGACACGCGGCGTCCCGAGATGACCGAACCGAAGTGAATTCATCAACGCGACTGGACGGGCTCCCATCGAGAAGATATCACGGATGATGCCACCGACACCGGTTGCTGCACCTTGATACGGTTCAACGGCTGACGGATGATTGTGGCTCTCGATTTTAAAGACAACGGCTTGATTGTCACCAATGTCGACGACACCTGCTCCTTCACCGGGACCTTGCAGGACGCGTGGACCTGTCGTCGGAAACTGGCGTAAGACTGGCTTCGACGTTTTATATGAACAGTGTTCCGACCACATGACGGAAAACAAGCCGATTTCCGTATAGTTCGGTTGGCGTCCGAGTAAGTTGACGACCATCTCGTATTCTGCGTCACTAAGTCCCATTGTTGCGTAGATCCGTTGTTCCTGAATTTGCTCCATCGTTGGTTCAGACTGTTGTTTTAACATGGTGTGCCCCCTGTTTGACGAGTGAAGTGAATAACTTAAGTCCATCCGTTCCGCCGGTCAGCAGCTCGACTGCCCGTTCTGGGTGCGGCATCATGCCGAGGACGTTCCCGGCTTTGTTCGTGATGCCGGCGATGTCGCCGCGTGATCCGTTCGGGTTATCCGTATACGTAAAGGCAATTTGACGGTTCGTCTGTAGCATCGCGTATGTGGCGTCATCGCAGTAGTAGTTGCCTTCTCCGTGTGCGATGGGAATCGTTATCGTTTCCTGCGCAGCATAGTCTGATGTAAAGCGTGTCTCGTTGTTTTCGACCTTCAGTTCAACCGTGCGGCACATGAACTTCAGTCCCGTGTTGCGGTGTAAGACACCCGGGAGAAGTCCGGCTTCAACAAGAATCTGGAACCCGTTGCAGACGCCGAGAACCGTTTTGCCTTCTGCCGCAAAGCGTTTTACCTCTTCCATGATCGGTGAGAATTGAGCAATCGCTCCACACCGGAGATAGTCCCCGTAAGAAAAGCCGCCCGGCAACAAGACGCCGTCATATCCTTCGAGAGACGTTTCCGTATGGAAGACGTATTCCGCTTCTTCACCAAGCGCATCTTTCACAGCATGATACATATCTAGATCACAGTTAGATCCGGGAAAAACGATAACGGCAAACTTCATGCGGTCGTCACCTCTTCTACATCAAAACGATAATCCTCCATCACAGTATTAACGAGCAGCTTCTGACACATCTCATGAATCATCGCGTCTGTCGTTTCATCCGCAACGAGCAACTCGATCCGTTTACCGATCCGCACTTCTTCGACACCCCCAAAACCAAGCTGAACAAGACCGCCTTTAACCGCAACACCTTGTGGATCTAAAATACTTTCCCGTAATGCGACCGCTACTGTAACCTTTTTCATTGTCCGTTTCCCCCTAGGCGATTGAATAGTGTTTGGTACGTGTCGATGAGTGATCCGATATTACGGCGAAAGACATCTTTATCGAGATGTTCGCCTGTTTCCTTATCCCATAACCGGCATGTATCCGGTGAGATCTCGTCTGCGAGTAAAATCTCGCCAGCCGGTGTTTTACCGTATTCGAGTTTAAAATCAATCAATGTGATTCCTTTTTCATCAAAGTAAGGACGTAAGACATCGTTGACACGGTTGGCTTCCTGTTCAAGCAAGGAAAGCTCCTCCGTAGTCGCAATCTTCAGTAAATTGATGTGTGCCGGTGTGACAAGCGGATCGCCTAAGCTGTCATCTTTATAATAAAACTCGACGATCGGTGTTTCGAGAACCGTTCCTTCTTCGATGCCCAGCCGTTTACTCAGGCTGCCGGCGACGACGTTTCGAACGACGACTTCCAGTGGAATGATCGTGACACGACGTACGAGCTGTTCGCGCTCCGATGTCCGTTCAATGAAGTGTGTCGGAATTCCTGCCGCTGCGAGGACCTCAAAAAAGTGGCTCGTTAAGCGGTTGTTCAGTTCTCCCTTACCGGCAAACTCTGCCTTCTTCTCTCCATTAAATGCCGTAGCTTCGTCTTTGTAGACGATGCGGAGCACATCCTGATCCTGCGTCGTGTATAATCGTTTTGCTTTTCCTTCATAAAGTGGTTGCATCGATTTCGTCCCCCATGATCCTAAGATGTAGACGGGAGTCAGACTCCCGTCTCAGGTTGATTAGTTCAAGCCACACCGTTCAAAGATTTCATCGACCCGGCTCGTATGATACGTCGGATCAAAACAAGCATCGAGTTCTTCTTCTGTAAAGAGTTCTTGAATATCCGCTTCCTGCCATAAGACATCGCGGAACATGATTTGTTCTTCCCATGCCTGCATCGCCCGCGGTTGGACGAAGTCGTACGCCGCTTCACGTGACCAACCTTTTTCAATCAAGGCGAGTAAGACGTGACCGGAGAAGATGACACCAAACGTCCGGTCCATGTTGCGTTTCATATTTTCCGGGAAGACCGTCAGATTTTTAATGATGTTACCGAACCGGTTCAGCATGTAGTTGAGTAATCCCGTCGCATCCGGCAAAATGATCCGTTCCGCAGACGAGTGGGAGATATCGCGTTCATGCCACAGCGATACGTTTTCGTACGCTGTCACCATATGCCCGCGGATGACCCGGGCAAGACCGGTCATGTTCTCCGAACCGATCGGATTCCGTTTATGCGGCATCGCCGATGATCCTTTTTGACCTTTAGCGAAGAATTCTTCGACTTCACGGGTCTCCGTTTTTTGCAGACCGCGAATTTCCGTCGCCATCTTTTCAATCGATGTCGCGATTAAGGCAATCGTCGACATGTAATGGGCATGACGATCACGTTGCAGGGTTTGCGTCGAGACCGGTGCCGGTTTCGTACCAAGCTTCTCACAGACATATTTTTCGATGAACGGGTCGATGTTCGCAAACGTTCCGACCGCTCCCGACATCTTGCCGTATTCGACTGTTTCCCGTGCTGCCTCGAACCGGACTTTATTGCGTTTCATTTCTTCGTACCAAAGGGCCAGCTTCAGACCAAACGTCGTCGGCTCGGCGTGTACGCCGTGTGTACGTCCCATCATGACCGTATATTTATGTTCGTTGGCTTTGACTTTTAAAATCTCGATGAAACGATCGAGATCGGCCGCCAAGATATCATTGGCTTGTTTCAACAGATACGATAACGCCGTATCAACGACGTCCGTTGACGTCAGTCCGTAATGAACCCATTTGCGTTCTTCGCCAAGTGTCTCCGATACGGCACGTGTGAAGGCGATGACGTCGTGTCGTGTCTCCTGTTCAATCTCATTGATGCGGTTGACATCAAAGGAAGCTTTTTCCCAGAGCAACTGGACATCTTCTTTTGGAATCACGCCAAGCTCACTCCAGGCTTCACATGCTAAAATCTCAACTTTCAACCAGGCTTCGAATTTGTTCTGTTCTGTCCAGATCGCTTTCATTTCAGGACGTGTATAGCGTTCGATCATCTAACCGTCTCCTTCCATATCTGCAGGCGCTCAACTTCGGCTAACGCTTCTTCGACCGAATCAGCCAAGATGTTCAGATGCCCCATCTTCCGCCCCTGTTTTGCGTCCTGTTTTCCGTATAAATGGACTTTCGTCCGCGAGGATAACATCGGTAATGCCTCGTCTAATGCCGTGATATGCTGACCTAGGATGTTCGCCATGACGACCGGTGTCGTCAAGCGGGTGTCGCCAAGCGGCAGTCCGCAGATAGCGCGGATGTGCTGCTCGAACTGTGACGTCTCGCACGCATCAATCGAATAATGACCCGAGTTGTGGGGGCGCGGCGCCAGTTCGTTGACGATCAGTTCGGAGCCGACGACGAACAGTTCGATTGCCAGTGTGCCAATCAAATCGACATCGTTTGCGAGACGTGTCGCCAGTTCAATCGCTTTTTGTTCCAAGTCGATTGGGATGCGGGCGGGAACGATTGACAGATGCAGAATGTTGTCTTGATGGATATTTTCACTGACCGGGAAGACCTTCGTTTCCCGCTCGCTTCGCGTGACGATGACGGAAATCTCCTGATCAAACGGTAACCATTTTTCAGCAACATATTCGGTTGCTTCAAAGGTCTTCATCGCTGTTTGTAAATCCAGCTCTGTCCGAATGACCGTCTGGCCTTTCCCGTCGTAACCAAAGCGGGCTGTTTTCAAGACGAATGGGAGACCTAACTGCCGTTTGGCTCCAAGGAGATCTTCACTTGTCTGAACTCCCTGATACGGTGCCACCTTGTAACCAAGCTGTTCAATCAGTTCTTTCTCCCGAATCCGGTGTTGGGTCCGAAACAAAAGCTCTGTCCCGTGAATCAGTTTATAACCGATTGCTTCCGCTACTTCGTGTGAGATATTCTCAAACTCATAGGTCACGACGTCTGATTCAGCAGCAAGTCGCTTTGCGGCCTCGACATCCGTGAACGGTGCTTGAATCTGTTGATCCGCTACTTGCGCACACGGTGCGTTTTCAGTTGGATCAAGTGTGATGAGCGAATAGCCCATTTGGCGTGCAGATAAAGCCATCATCCGACCTAATTGACCTCCACCTAAGATACCAACCCGTTTCATGTCAGATGCACCTCGGAAGCGATGACGTCTCCTTCCAGTTCGACACGCATATGATCAAGAGCTCGGGCAATCCGTTCGTCAACCGTTCCAAGAATCTGAGCAGCAAGTAAACCCGCATTTTTGGCTCCGGCGTCACCGATTGCAACTGTCGCGACTGGAACACCACCGGGCATTTGGACAATGGAGAGTAAGGAATCGATGCCTTGAAGTGCTTTGCTTTGAATTGGGACACCGATTACCGGTAATGTCGTCTTCGCAGCAACCATTCCCGGAAGATGAGCGGCTCCGCCTGCCCCGGCAATGATGACCTTGAGCCCTCGTTCCCGGGCTGACTCGGCATATCGAAACATTAAGTCAGGTGTCCGGTGTGCCGATACAACTTTCTTTTCATAACCAATGTCCAATTGATCCAGTACATCACACGTTTTCTGCATGGTCACCCAATCCGATTGGCTGCCCATGATGACTCCGATTTCTACCTTACTCATCTGCGTCTCCTCCTCTTTTTGCATAAAAAAAGCCCAAACCACGTCTAAAAGGGTGGCTTAGGGTATAAAAAGGTACGCCAAAGAATTATCGACGAACATCCATATACCCCATAGTCCAACGATTTAGGGTCGTCGGGTAGAAACTTGCAAGCCATATCCCTGCTATTATACGAGGTGTTATATTCAATCTTCCTATCACGCCTTCATCTTAACAAGACTTCGGTCCGTTCGTCAACCAAAGGCGAACAATTTAATTATCTGAAAATTCATCGTTCGGTTTTATGGATAAATTGTTGAATTCATTTCGTTCAGCATTCGGAAATTTGAAAAGTATTCAACACGAACGACAAGAAAACCACAAAAAAATACGACCCTTTCTTTTACGAAAGAGTCGTGTGTTTGAGAAGAGACCTCGATTCAGACATTCTCAGCTTCGAGCTTCGGTTTGCAGTCAAAAATGATTTGCTGACGGATGGGATACGGTTCATCATTCGCATCCAGTCCAAAAATCGGTTCTTCCCGTCGGACGGTCGGACGATAACCCATGGCATCGATCCGATCCAGACAATCACTGATCGTTTCATTTTCTTCTACGGCAACGCGCATTTTTTGTTTTTTTGCCATGAGTATCACATTCCTTCCTTATTATATGTGTGAAAAAACCAAAAAAAGTCCATAAAAAAGCGGCGGCCCTTGAGCGTATGCTCCAGAACCACCGTTTGCCTGGCAACGTCCTATCCTCACAGGGGGAAGCCCCCAACTACTTTCGGCGTTCAAGTGCTTAACTTCCGTGTTCGGCATGGGAACG